>DATCKP010000055.1:0-5712 GCA_036562165.1 Clostridia bacterium | reverse complement strand
ACCTCCTTTAAGGAACAGGTTAGAGACCTGATTTCTAATAAGTCGATATCTTAAAGAAGGAATTCTTTAAGATAACTAAAGTCCTGAAAATGCTAACGGTTTTGACACTATTGTTTTGCCGGATGTTTCAGGCCTTGCCTTTCTCTTATTCCTTTATCTGTGTGTATTATCCAAATCAAAAAATAACAGCTGTTGATTACCCGACAGCTGTTTTTTTTATTTATTAATAGTTCTAATAACTCTTTATCCTTTTAAGACTTCTTTTCTTCAAAAATTTTATTTATTTGCTCTTTGGTAACGCCTGAATTGTCTATAAACAAGCTCAAAGGCAGATATTTGACCAAAAAATACACCACAAAACCAACAAACACGCCGGCGATTATCGAAGCGATAAGCATAGCGGGCAGGATTATAACAAGGTTGATTTGCCTAACTATAGCCGCGGCTATTAGAGTTTGTATGATGTTGTGGACTACCGCGCCCGAAACGCTTATGCCTACTATGCTGATTTTGGGACACAAAAACTTATACATAAGCGACATTACGATAAATGCGCAAACGCCCCCGCCCAGCGAATAAACAAGCCCGAAAACGTTGCCGAAAAGCGAGCCTAATACGCATCTGATGACCAATATCGTAAACGCGTCTATATATCCCAAAAAGATAATAGCCGACAATGTTATGATATTGCTCAAACCCATTTTAGACCCCGGCGCGAAAGCCAGCAAAGGCGGAAGCAGACTTTCCAAATAATGCATCACAAGAGCCGCCGCCGTAAATACCGATATTCTAGCCAGTCTTAGCAAAAATTTATTTCTCATTTTTTATCCTACTATTATGTCAAAATCGCTTGAGCCTAAAATGGTTATATACACGTTGTTAGGAAGGCATACTATTTGCTCGGGAGCGTAACTGATTTTTGACATTTCGCAGATATGGTCGGGGCAGGTAGAGTTTTCTACCCAGACTTTTTTGTCTTGTATCTTTAAGATCATTAAGGTCTCGCCTTGGGAATTAGTTATATCGTATTGCGCGTCTATCGTAATATCGTAATCAGCGAAAAACTCGTTGTCAACGTAAACCCTAACGACTTTGCCTTGTTCTTTTAAGTTCAGGCTTGCCGCCATAAGAACTATGACGACAATAGCCAAAACAGCGAATACGGCAATATCCCAAAGGGCAAATGGACGGGACGATTTTAGTTTTCTGACTTTTTGCTCGTTCATTTTTTAAAACTGTATTCTATTCCTTCTATAACATAAGGCTTATAATCTTTATAACCGTTAGCCAAGCTGTGATCAAATTGATCTATATCTCCTATCGCGGCGTAAAATTTGTCATGCGAAATCAAAATGCCCGTAAGATTATTTTGCTTCATAAACTTAATTCCGTTTTCCATTCCTAAAAGCATTACAATAGTGGCGCATATGTCCGCAAATTCGGAGCTTTGGTTTATAATTGTAACGGACGTAAGACCGCCGTATATATTAGAATCTATCTCGTTTTGGTCTCTTTCAATATTGACGGGCAGACCAGTGAGCGGATTTAGCAAATGAGCGTATTTGACGCCGTTTTTTATAAAATTTCTTTCGTAATCTCCGCTAGTGACAAACGAAATGTTTTCGGCTCTTACTGCGCAAAAGTAGTTATCCGCTTTTTGATCGGGCATTTTTATGACGACGCTAAATTTTTGGGTGGAGCCGTCCGCCAAAGGCTTGGATTTGTAGACATAAACATTTCCGCCTATGTCAATTGTCGCGCCTTTAAGATTATATTTTTGGCAAATTTTTACCGCTAAATCTGCTGCGTAACCTTTGGCTTGTCCGCCAAAGTCGATTTTGACTTCCTTTTTGGATTTTTGAATAAAATAGCCTTGTTGGTCTTGTCCTATCTTAACAAGCGAAAAATCCGTATTAGGCAACGTTTTAGCTATTTCTTCGTTTGTTGGTATTTTTCTGTCAGAGTTTGGCGTAAAAATGTTTTCGGCGTCCAATTCCCATAATTCCATCAAAGGATAAATAGCCGGATTAAACAACTTAAAAGCGTTTTCCCGCAATCCTTCAATATTGCCGCTAGTTTTTGTATGCAGCTCTTTTACCGCCTTAAGCATATCATAAACGCTTTTTGAGACGTAATACTTTTTCTCGGGAGCAAAATCTTCATCGTTATTAAATTTATATATCGCGCTTTCTTTGTCTATTGTGTTAAGCTCTTTATTCAGCTTTTTTAAAGTTTCTAAAATCTCGTCTTTTGCATTTAATAAGTCGTCGTCTTTTGTGCCGTAAAGAGTAGCTTGAAGGGGTATTTTTTTCGCCCCTATGCCGAATACATGCTCGTAAAAATTAAGATATTTTATTTTCTTGGGCTCGCAAGCCCCTAAAAATAAAGAGCTTACGGATAAAATTATAGCCAATAAAAAAATTGTAAACCTTTTCATAAGAATAACTTGATTATACTATAAAATAAGCCGATTGGCTAAACAATTCTGGAACATTTTTACTATCTTGATTTTTTGACGGATTTATTCTTAAAAAACCCGTCAATAGCTGGTTAAAATTTTTAAGGATTAAGAAATAATTGTATACAAAAAATTATTGCAATTTTTAAAAAATGATGTATAATATAATAGCGTTTTTAATATCGAAATGCGAGAATGGCGAAACTGGCAGACGCGCACGTTTGAGGGGCGTGTGGAGAAATCCATGTGGGTTCAAGTCCCACTTCTCGCACCATATACAGCGTCTTTAAAGCATTATAAACGCTTTAAAGACGCTTTTTTTTATCATAATAGCCCCTTTTTATTTATTTTTTTTATAAATTATTAATTAACTAGCCTTATTTCTATCCTAAAAAATTTTTTTCTATATCCGACTAAATATATTGATTTTAACATATTATACCTTGACTATTTAGACAGGATATTGTAAAAAATATTCATACGAGGTGGACAAATGAATAAAGAAATACTTAAGAAATATGCCGAGCTTATTGTAAAAGTAGGTTCTAACGTTCAAGCAGGCGACGAAGTAGTCATAAAAGCTGACGTAAACTCTCAAGAATTCGTTACTTATATTGCCGAAGCGGCTTATAAAGCAGGAGCAAAAAAGGTAACTCCTTTATTTAATTCCGAAAAAATAATGAAGCTTCGCTATCTTTACGAAAACGAGCAAAGCCTTACCGACGTTCCCGAATGGATTGTAAAATCTATGGAATACGTCGTTGAAAGGGACGCCGCATATATTTTTATAGAGTCTGACGACCCTGAAGCTTTCGCGGACATAGCCCCCGAAAAATTAGCCGCGTATTACAAAGCTTTTCGTTCCAAACTTACTAAATTTTATAACGCCACTATGAATAACAACGTAAGATGGACTATAGCGGCGTATCCGAGCGAAGAATGGGCGGCAAGGGTTTTCCCGGGCGACGCGGACGCATACGATAAATTGTCTGAACTTATAGTAAAAGCTATGAGACTAGACGCTCCCGATCCCGTCAAGGCTTGGCAAGAACATCAAAAACTTTTAAGTTCCAGAGTAGAATATTTAAATAACGCAAATTTCAAGGCGTTAAGGTATAAAAACTCTTTAGGCACGGATTTTTATGTAGAACTGCCCGATAATTATTTATTTATGGGCGGGGCTGATTTGTGCAAAGGCAGAATGTTTATGGCAAATATGCCTACCGAGGAAGTGTATACCGCGCCCAAGCGTTCTAGCGCCCAAGGCGTTTTGGTAGCTTCAATGCCCTTATCATATAACGGCAATATGGTCAAAAATTTCTCTTTGACCTTTGAAAACGGAAGAGTAGTCGACTACAAAGCCGAGCAAGGCCAAGAAATTCTAAAAACTATATTGGAGACTGACGAAGGGGCTAAATACCTAGGCGAAATCGCAATAGTGCCTTTTGATTCGCCTATTCAAAAGATGAATACGCTCTTTTTAAATACATTATACGACGAAAACGCAAGCTGCCATTTCGCTTTAGGCAAAGCTTATCCTTGCATAAAAGACGCGGACAAATTAAGCGAAGAAGAGCTTAAAGAAGCGGGGATAAACGATTCTTTAATGCACGTGGATTTTATGGTAGGCACTTGTGACTTGGAAATCACGGGCATAACAAAAGACGGCAAAGAGATCAAATTCTTCAAAAACGGAAACTTCGACATAGAATAAGGTTTTGTCAAAAACCTTATTTTTTTGTCAAAATTTTATAAAATTTATGTTACAAAATCCTATATTTTTAGGATAAGATTATGCATTTATTTTACTAATTTCCAAAAAGATGTTATAATTATCAAAATTTATAAGTTCAAGATTTATAATTCTACGTTTTTTCTTTTTAGTTTTCTTCGTTTTGTTCTTTTTGTTTTAGTTATTTTAGCCCAAAAAATCTAAAAATAAAGGAAATTATGATATGAGCAGAGATTACTCCGCAATAACTGACGAAATTTTAAAATTTAGCGAAATGCTATATAAAGAAAACCAAATAGCCCCCGAGTTGTATATCGAGCATAAAGTCTACAGGGGACTTAGAGATTTAGAAGGCAAAGGCGTTTTGACCGGTCTTACTAGAATTTCGGAAATTGAGTCTTACAAAATGATAGACGGTCAAAAGGTTTTTGTGGACGGCAAACTGTTTTACCGCGGTTACGACGTCGAGGAACTGGTAAAAGGCTTTATAGAAGCGGGCAGATTCGGATTTGAAGAAGTAGCATTTTTGCTGCTGTTTGGCGAACTGCCTACAGCGGAGCAATTGGAAGAATTCAAAAAACTGCTCTCAAGCTATCGCACATTGCCCAGCTCTTTCGTAAGAGACGTTATAATGAAAGCGCCCAGCAACGATATGATGGTGTCTTTGGCAAGAAGCGTGCTTACCCTGTATTCTTACGACAAAAGAGCCAACGACATATCCATTCCTAACGTGCTAAGGCAGTGCTTGCAATTAATCGCTACTTTTCCGCTTTTGGCTGTTTACGGTTTTCAAGCTTATGATTATTATCTAAACGACCGCGCGAGCTTCTTTATACACGAGCCCAGACCCGAGTTTTCGACCGCCGAAAACATTTTGCATATGTTAAGGCTTGACAGCAAATACACAAGACTAGAAGCCGTTATACTTGACTTGGCTCTAGTATTGCACGCAGAGCACGGCGGCGGAAACAACTCCACGTTTACTACCCGAGTAGTAACTTCTTCCGGCACGGACACTTATTCAGCCATAGCGGCAGCGTTGGCTTCGCTTAAAGGCCCTAAGCACGGCGGAGCAAACTTCAAAGTTATGGAAATGTTTGAAGACATAAAATCCAACGTAAAAGACTGGAAAGACAAAGACGAAGTAAAAGCTTATCTGAAAAAGATTTTACATAAAGAAGCGTTTGACAGAATGGGCTTGATTTACGGCATAGGTCATGCTGTTTATTCGTTGTCGGATCCGAGAGCTAAAATTTTTAAGTCTTTCGTCGAAAAGCTTTCTCAAGAAAAAGGGCTGCACGACGAATATATGTTATACGCGTCAGTCGAAGAGCTTGCTCCTGAAGTTATCGCGGAAGAACGCAAGATTTATAAAGGCGTCAGCGCTAACGTGGACTTCTACAGCGGTTTTGTTTACAGCATGCTGGGCTTGCCTACTGAGTTATATACGCCTATTTTTGCTATCGCGCGTATCGTAGGCTGGAGCGCCCACCGCTTAGAAGAGCTTATCAACGCCGGCAAA
>DATCKP010000041.1:0-17861 GCA_036562165.1 Clostridia bacterium | reverse complement strand
AATAAAGACTTACCTATCGAGTATCCATTCCCACTCCATCCCTATAAAATACTTAAAACGCCTATTTAGCGTTTCAGTAACGTTACAATAGCTTCATTCTTTCATTACTTAATTGGTTTATTGGAAATTTATTGGCAAAGTCCAATTATTTATACTTAAATAAACTAGAAATTACTTTTTCTCAACTTACAAAATAAAAAAGACAGTAGATAATCCATTCTACCGTCTTTTTTATTACAACTTGAACGTTAAGGCAAAACCGCCTTTAAAATAATAAAAGTTCTTTTTATTTTCGATTGGCACCACCATGGAGAATCGAACTCCAGTCTCCGGCGTGAGAGGCCAGCGTCCTAACCTCTAGACTATGGTGGCATATGGCTGCGGGACTAGGGTTCGAACCTAGACTGTGCGGGTCAGAGCCGCATGTGCTACCGTTACACAATCCCGCAAAAGTAATTTTAATTCTAATCAAATTGAATTATTATGTCAAGTATTTAGATATTTTAATATTTGGCAATAAAATATAAAATATTAAGACTTTTGTTTGAAAAATATTGTTTTGTCAAAAAAGTTATTTGACAACTTTAAAGCATAATAACAACGGCTTAGGTTTCTTTACTTTTTTGTGTCTTATGCTTGGGTGCTTCATAATTATCTATTGGCAAAAAAAGCAAATTTTGAATTTTTCCAAAAAAAATAAGACTATAAGTTTTGTTTAGCCGTTTACGCCGTAAAATGACTTATGTAACCGACGCCTTGCAAAGCTCGGCAATTTCTTCGGCTTGCTTTCCTGCCTTTATCTTACCGTTTATCAGCAAGCTTGCAGGAATTTTATCTTTAAACAAGACTTCTCCGTCGTATTGAAGGGCGATATCGGCTTGCGTGTAATTATTAGCCCGTAAAGCAAAGTTATAACGATTAATTAATTTTTCCGTTCCGCATTCGGCGCAAATATCCAACTCGTATTTGCCTTTATTAATTTTAATGACTAGATTAGTTCCGGTATCGTTGACCGAAATTGTCGAAAAATTATAATCCGCAAATCTATACGCTCTCCCATTGATAATGCCTTCAGTAATAAAAGAATCAAAATTATATAATAAAGCGGAGTTATTGCACATATACGAAGCAAGGCATACGTTATCGCCTAGGATATTTAGTGCGTAAAAGTTTTGGGGAAGTTTTTTTGCGTTAAGTCTATGGATATACCCCATACTTTTAATTTTATTTGATTTTCCATTAATGCTTACTTCGCCTTCGAATTGGGCAAGCTGGGCGACAAATTCCATCCGAGCGTTTCGGGGTAAAAAATTAAACAGCCCTATATGGCTTCTGCCCATAATCAAGGGTATGATCTTCAAATCGCATTGTATATCAAACTCGCCAAAAAGCGTAAACCTAAGACGCCGCGGCGTGAAGATATTTTCTAAAGCTTGAAATTCTTCCTTAAAAACTCTGCATTCTTTTCTAGAAAAACTCCTAAAAGCCGACTTGCCGTCAAAAAAAGCCCACGCAAAACACTCTTGCTGCAGCATACCGCAATAAACGCTCAAAAACTTGCCGTCTAAGTTAAATTCAAATAACAAGATATTATTCATATTGAATTTACCTTAGTTTATGCATAATCGACATTTTTATCCTTGATTAATTATGCCGTATGCCCTAAGCAACCTTTCTATATTTTCTATATAATAATTTAGATAAGAAAAAGGCTTGGCCGTGTTTTTAAGCCCTATCCATAGGCCGTATACTAGTTTTGGTTTGCCGTTTAAGTTGCTGTTAAAAAGCTGAGCAAGCACGTAAATTTCTTCGCGCGTTTCTATATCCAAATCGGCTTCTTTCGAAAGATATATAATCATTTCCGAAACAAACGTCGAAATCTCGGCCGCCTGCTCGCGGTTTAAGGGTCTTATGTAGTCGTTATAATATAATTTTTCGTTATTAATATTAAGCATTGACAACGCGGTGCGTTTGAACTTTTGGATAACTTCGTAGCAAAAGTTTTTATACGCCGTATTAATATTATCAGTATCGGACATATAAAACTCTTGCAAAAACATTGTAAGATTAAGTCTTTTGGCGTCGATTTCCCACAGCATAGAAAATACAAACGCCAAAAAATCTTCCTTCTTTTCGGGATATTTTATGACATAAACGTTAGGGGCGACGCGGATGCTAGCGTTAGCCAAAGCCGTAGGAAAATCGTAATCTTTTACGCAGCAAGCCAAAATTTCGTATAAGCGCGGATAAGCCGCTATGGCTTTAAGTACCTGCGTTACGTATCTGTCGGACATTATAAATTTGCCGCACGACATTTCGTCGCACGCTTTTATAAACGCGTCAGGTGAACCTGATGTCATATATCCCCTCAATATATAGTTTTTAACTTATTATATCATAGCAAAAATAGGTAATCAATGTAAAAGATGGCTTGCATATACCAAAATAATAATGTATAATGGTATTAGATAGTCGTAAGGAGGAAAGACTAATGAAATCCGTGTTGCTCAACCTTCAATATGGCGACGTAAAAGATTTCGTTAATATTGTTAGCAAATATACTGTAGAAGCTGATTTAAAAAGCGGCAGATATACTGTAGACGCAAAATCTCTATTGGGAATATTCAGCTTGGATTTATCCAAACCTATTACCTTAGAAGTTCACGACGGAAAAGACGCGGACGATTTGTTAAAAGAACTAAAGCCTTATATTAAAGAATAATTTATACCCCGCCCTGTTTAATAAACAGGGCGTTTTAATTATTATTTTGTTTTTTTAATTTCCCTTTTTTTTAAAAACGAAGGGATTTTTATTTTGAAAAAGACCTTAATATCAGTAAAATATATACAAATGTAAATATTGTTAAACTCTAAAAAAGTGACTTATCGTGAATTGTTTGTTATAATAATAACCTATAATAGTCATAGAAATTAATACGCAAAGCAGAGGTATGATGACTCCTAAAAAAGTTTCTGTCGGACTTGACGTAGGTTCTACCACTATTAAAACTGCCGTTTTGGACGAAAATAATAATTTAGTTTACAGCCTTTATAAAAGACATTATTCGGATATCAAAAAAACTTTAGCAGACGTTTTAAACGAAGTCCTAAAAAGATTTGACGAATTTAATATAATGGTTACCGGCTCGGGGGGTATAGCCGTTTCCAGATGGCTCGACATACCTTTTATTCAAGAAGTCGTGGCCGGCGTTAAAGCTATAGAAGTCTTCGCTCCGCAAACGGACGTAGCGATCGAATTAGGCGGCGAAGATGCGAAAATAACGTATTTTAGCAACGGCAACGTCGAACAGCGCATGAACGGCACATGCGCGGGCGGAACGGGCGCGTTTTTGGACCAGATGGCTACCTTGCTTAACGTCGAAGTAAGCGGCCTTAACGATTTGGCTAAACAGGCAAAAACAATTTATCCCATAGCGTCTAGATGCGGAGTCTTCGCAAAAAGCGATATTCAGCCTTTGCTGAACGACGGCGCTCCTAGAGAAGACTTGGCAGCCAGCGTGTTTCAATCAATAGTAACCCAGACTATTTCGGGGCTTGCCTGCGGCATGCCTATACGCGGCAAAGTGGCGTTTTTGGGCGGCCCGCTGCATTTCTTGCCTGAATTAAGAGAACGCTTTATAAAAACTTTAAATCTAAAAGACGACGAAATAATCGTTCCTGAAAATTCTGAAATATTTAACGCTATCGGCGCGGCTTTATCCGCCCCCGAAAATTCGCATAGAAAAAAATCTCAAATAGAATCCAAACTCAAGGCTCTTGCGGACATAGAAGAGCCTGAAATTATGCGTCTTCCTCCCCTGTTTTCTTCAGAAGAAGAGCTTCAAATGTTTCGCGAACGCCACAGCAAAGCTGCCGTTCCCTTTGGGGACATAAAAGAAGCTAAAGGCCCTTGCTTTTTGGGTTTAGACGCCGGATCTACCACCACAAAGGCGGTTTTGATAGATTCGGATTATAAAATCATTTATACTTGGTATGGCTCTAATGAAGGCAATCCTTTAAAATCGGTTATAAATATCCTTAAAGAAATATATTCAAGCTTGCCCGAAAGCGCGTATATAGCTTATTCGTGCGTTACAGGCTATGGCGAAAACCTTATCAAAAAGGCGTTAGGGGTCGACATGGGCGAAATAGAGACTATGGCGCATTACACGGCGTCCGAATACGTTTTGCCCGGCGTCGATTTTATACTTGATATCGGCGGTCAGGATATGAAATGCTTGCGTATAAAAAACCAAACCGTCGATAGCATTTTGCTTAACGAAGCCTGCTCGTCCGGCTGCGGAAGCTTCATAGAAACGTTCGCTTCCGCGTTGGGTCTAAAAGTGGACGAATTCGCTCGTCTAGGCTTGATGGCAGACAAGCCCGTGGATCTAGGCTCTAGATGCACGGTCTTTATGAACTCGCGTGTAAAGCAAGCCCAAAAAGAAGGGGCTAGCGTGGGCGATATAAGCGCGGGTTTGTCGTATTCGGTAGTCAAAAACGCTTTGTTTAAAGTTATAAAGATCAGAGACCCTGAAGAATTAGGTCAAAAAATCATAGTTCAAGGCGGAACGTTTTTAAACGAATCCGTCTTAAGAGCGTTTGAGCTTGTAAGCAAAAGAGAAGTCGTGCGTCCTAATATAGCTGGATTGATGGGAGCATTCGGCGCGGCGATTATCGCAAAAAGATCTTATAACGGACAAACCACGACCCTTAAGTCTTACGATGAAATCGTCAATCTCCATCCTGAAAAAGAAACCAAGCATTGCCAGTTCTGCGGCAATAGATGTTTATTGACCATTACCAAGTTTGCGGACGGTCAAAAAATAATAACCAATAACCGCTGCGAAAAAGGCGCGGGCGAAGAGCTTCCGCCCGGGCTGTTGCCCAACTTATATCAATATAAATACGAAAGACTTTTTAGCTATTATAAAAATCCCGAAAAAACGCCTAGAGGCAAAATCGGCATTCCAAGGGTGCTTGGAATGTACGAAGACTATCCTTTCTGGCATACATTCTTTACAAGATTAGGATTTGAAGTTGTCTTGTCCCCGCGTTCATCCAGAGCAATATTTGAGCTTGGCATGGAAACAATGCCTTCCGAATCGGTATGCTATCCCGCCAAGCTTGCACACGGGCATATAATTTCTTTGATTAAGCGCGGCGTCAAAAAAATATTTTATCCTTGCATTCCTTACGAACAAAAGGAAGACCCCGCTGCTGATAACAATTATAACTGCCCTATCGTGTGCATGTATCCGCAAGTCCTTAAAAACAATATAGACGCTCTAAGACAGGACGTCGAGTTTATATCCCCTGTTCTGCCCTTAAATAACCCTAAGAGAATGAAAGAAAGGCTTTGCGAAGTCTTTAGCGGCATCGACAAAAAAGAGATTTATAAGGCGGTAGACGCCGCTTATGAAGAGCAAGCGCATTTCAAAGCCGACATAAGAAAGATGGGCGAACAGGTTTTGCAAGAGCTGAACCGAACAGGCAAACGCGGAATAGTGCTTGCGGGCAGACCTTATCATATCGACCCTGAAATCAACCACGGCATAGCCGATATGATTAATAGATACGGTTTTGCCGTATTGACCGAAGACAGCATTTGTCATTTAAGACGCGTTCCTAGACCTTTGAGAGTAGTAGACCAATGGACATATCATTCGCGTCTTTACGCGGCCGCGGAAGTCGTAAGACATACCGATAACTTGGAAATCGTTCAGCTTAACTCTTTTGGCTGCGGTCTAGACGCTATTACGACCGATCAAGTAATGGAGTTAATGGAAGCGGCCAATAAGATATATACTGTTTTAAAAATAGACGAAGTAAATAACTTGGGCGCGGCAAGAATAAGAATCAGGTCGTTAATCGCGGCTATAAACGAACGGGCTAGAAAAAATGTTTGCTGCGTTCCCCCGCCCGACCCTGAGCCTAAAGTAGATTTTACAAAGGCGATGAAAAAAACGCATACTATTATCGCACCCAATATGTCGCCTATTCACTTTGTCTTTTTAGCCGAAGCGGTAAAATTATCAGGATATAATTTGCACGTCCTGCCCGAATCCGATGTCGACGCCGTTAACGTAGGGCTCAAATACGTCAACAACGACGCTTGCTACCCCAGCATAATTGTTTTGGGACAAATCCTAAACGTTTTGCAAAGCGGCGAATATGACATCAACAAAACCGCGGTTATGCTTTCACAAACGGGCGGCGGCTGCAGAGCGACTAACTACATACCGCTTTTGAGAAAGGCGCTCAAAGAAGCCAATATGGGACACGTTCCCGTAATCAGCTTTAACCTAGTAGGGCTTGACAAATGCAGCGGATTTAAAATTACTCTGCCTATGCTTATCAGGCTGATAATGTCGCTTGTCTACGGCGATTTGTTTATGAGGCTTTTATACGCGGTAAGGCCCTACGAGAAAGAGCCGGGCAGCGCCGACAGACTGCACAAAAAATGGGAAAAGATTTGCTTGGAATCCTTAAAAAGTCTTAACTTATTTAAGTTCTGGAAAAACCTAAAAAATATCATAAGAGACTTTAACGCTCTGCCCGTAAACGATATCAAAAAACCGCGCATTGGTTTGGTAGGCGAAATATTAGTAAAATACCACCCGGGCGCTAATAACCAAATAATTAAAACTATAGAAGAAGAAGGCGGCGAAGCCGTTGTGCCTGAAATGCTTGACTTTTTCTTATACGGCTTTGAAAACGCTACTATTAAGTATCGTTTGTTGGACGGAACGCTGGCGTCCAAGATAAAAAACGACCTTTTAATTAAGATTGTCGATTTTATAAGAGCGCCGATGATAAAAGAACTCAAAAAGACTAGATTCGGCTATCCGATGGACATAAAAACCAAAGCAAAAATGGCAAGCAAGGTTGTTTCGCTGGGCTCTATGTGCGGCGAAGGCTGGCTGCTTACAGCAGAGATGCTTGAGCTTATGCATGAAGGGGTTTATAACATAGTTTGCATGCAGCCTTTTGCCTGCCTGCCTAACCACGTAACAGGCAAAGGCGTAATAAAAGAGCTAAAGCGTCAACATCCAAAAGCCAATATAGTCGCTATAGATTACGACCCCGGCGCGAGCGAAGTCAACCAATTAAACAGACTCAAACTTATGATGGCTTCGGCGTTTAAGAATTTAGAAAAATGAAAATAAATTAAAAAAAATAAGGGGCTGTTTTATAGCCCCTTATTCTTTTGTCTAAATCTTAATTAGTGAATAAAGTACAACTCTACATGTACGTACTCTACTACCCATTTGTTTCCAAAAAAGCCATGAGCCCCGAATCTTAAATCTATAGAATCTACGTTAATTAATTTTGAAATATCTATAGTCGCTTCTAAAGTATATGTTTCTGTATACTTGTCTTTATAACCAGCGCCATGTGTAATCGTTTTTGACCATAATTTCTCCTTTCCTTTATATAAGAAAAAAACTTGATGGCCATCGTCTATTTCATAAAGCCTTACAGTAATAACAAATTTTACTTTTGTATGAGTTACAATCTTGTCTTTATAATAACTAGCAAGCGTTAAAGGAACTTCAAGATACGGTTGTTTAAATTCATTTATGCCTGTAATTTTTAAATCATAAGCGCTGGCGCTAGTAGCATTATAATCATATTTAGCGTAAAATTGAACATCTCCTATAGAAGTTTTGGAAATACTGTATACTTGATTTTTAAATTCCTTATCTTTATATTCTCTATACCATCCATACAGTGTTACTTCTTTGTATCCATAAGCGACCTTTGTATACAATTTTGGCATTGATGACAAACCTTCGCCATAGGTGTACTCGCTAGGAATTATTAACATATTCGGCATAGCGTTTAAGCATATTATTTTAAATGTTTGCGGTCTCCAAACAGCGTATAAAACAATCTTATCATTAGGCTTTGTAGTCAAATTCAAAACATTTTCTCCATTTGCATATACTACGCTTCCATTAGGCGAAGTTGCCCAGCCCAAAAAAACATGTCCTGTTCTAGAAAATTTGTTTGAGCTTAACTTTTGCATAACATCATAAGTATGAGTGCTATAATTCATACTGCCAGAACCGCCGTTAGGCTCGTAATAAATATAATAAGTAATAGGCGTCCATTTGGCATACAATATAATTGAACCATTATTTTGAGAGCTAGGCGTCAAATCAGGCATTTTTGTCCATGCGATATTTTGTTCATCATTAACGTTTAAATACCAGCCGTTAAAGATGTATCCAGCGCGTTCAACATTAGGTAAAACAATATCAATACCATATTGGGCTATTACAGGGTTTATTATGACGTCGCATTGAGTATGGAAATATATTGTATGCTCTTCTAGTATCCAAATTGGAAAGATTGTAATTAAAGCGCCGTCTTCGCCTATATCCGGAACAACTTGCCAATCAAATATTGAGCCTTCGTATTCAAAGCGATCAAAAATTTTGCCTTCCTTAAAGCCTTGTTCGGAATTTTTAAATTCTGTTATAAGTTTATAATTGTTAATTATTGTTCCATATTCGATCATGCATCTTTCTTTAGATAAACCATTCGGTCCTAACCATGTTATTGAACCGTTATCATTTATTTGAATTTCATACTTTTCAACAATCCAATGAGCATATAATGTTATATCCGAAGTAATATCCCAAGGTCTCGCGCTTTCGCCGGAAGCTGTTATGTATTTTACATTATTATTGTCATACCAACCCTCTAAAGTGTGTCCTTCTTTTGTTGCTTTGGTATTTATTTTAAATGTCTCTCCTAACATAACAGTAATAGTATTGCTGCCTTGCAATATACCGCCGTTAGGATTTAAGGTTATGGTATACTTTTCAGGCTCCCATTTTGCGTATAATTCAATATTAACTTCGGATTCCCAATATTGACCGTTTTGATAAAGCTTGCCTTCAAAATAAGGATCGCTATACCAACCAGCAAATGTATAGCCAGGTCTGTTTAAAACAGGCAAATTTTGAATAACAGAGCCGTTGTAAACATTTCTAGTTTCTATAACTTGATTGTCGCTAATAAATACTACGTTAAATGATTTAGAAAAAATATTGCTTGTATATTCAGCAAAAATTTCTCTAAATTTGCTTTGAGCATCATACATTGTAAATAGAATAAAATTGTTATTAGCAAAACTTTTTTCTTCCATTACTGGAACATCATATACATCAAAATAGACATAGCTTAAATTAACGCAATTAGCAAAAGCATAAGCCCCTATTTTAGGCGTATGTTTAAAGCGTACTTGAAATAAATTATTATTGCCCTCAAAAGCATAATCTTTTATCTCTTCAACAGTTTTCAGTATCTCAATTGAGAGCGATATTTTGCATGCTGCGATTAATACTGTTTTGTCCTTATTGTATAAGATATTATTATCCGCGCTAAAGTTTAAGTTATCAGAAGAGACAGTAATATTAAGATTATAACATCTGTTAAAGGCTTGTTCGCCTATAACTGTTAATTCGCTCGGCAAATTAATATTTTCTAATGACGAACAACCTTTAAAAGCTTTATTGCCTATAACTTTTACATTATCTAAAGAATTAATATTAACTAAACTTCCGCAATTTTCAAACGCGCTGTTGCCAATTTTGACTACGCTTTCAGGTAGATTAATTTCTGTTAAAGACTTGCAATTCGCAAAAACGCCGTTTTTAATCTCGCTAAGAGTACTGCCTTCTTCAAAAATTACATTTTGTAAATTAGGCAAATACGCGAAAGCGTATTCTCCAATAGACGTTACAGTATTAGGTATTTTGACGCTAGTAATATCATTTTGAAAATTAAACGCATTAGAATTGATCTCTATTACTGTCATTCCATTTATGTTTGAGGGTATTTCTAATGCTCCATGATGTTGGTATTTTAAACCATCAATTCTAATAGCGCCATCTTCTCCATCATCTAAAATATTATAATCGTATTCGCTTTCAACGTTTTGTTCATCACCGTAAATAAAATCTGCCGCTTCGACTATGGCAGCATTGTTAAAATTAAAAGCTAGACTTAATCCCGCGGCAAAAATACAAACGCATAAAAATGAAATAAATATTTCTTTGCACCTTTTTTTCATATTTTCCTCCTTTAATAAAATGAGGCGCTTATCTTTAGTGTAAATAATAAAATTTTATAGTCAAACAATTTTTGTAAAAATATATTTAAATTTATAAATTTTATAATATTTCTTTAAAAACTAAAAGGGACCTTAAAAGTCCCTTTTAGTTAAATCTATTTTGTCGTATTATATCTTGTCTTTTACTATCTTATAGGAGTTATAAGACCGCAAGCGATTTTGAGACCAGAATTGCCTGAAGGCTGGGTTCTAAAGTCGTCGGGAGACAAATGAATTACTACCGGCTTTCCTAATACTTCTTGAAGTCTAAATCTGTCCGTTATAAAACGCATATACGCCGTGCCGTCGCTCATCGGCATAATAACAGGCAAGTCTCCGGCATGGTTAGGGTGAATGGTATTGGTAGGGTTGTAATGCTCGCCTGTGTTAGGGAACGGATTATCTTCTGTGCCCGGATCGCAAGAATTGCCGTCGTGGATATGGAAACCAAACGGACTAATTACCCAATCGTCTTCTCTATAAAAACACGGCAAATTATGTATTCTTACAAAAACTTCTACGCCGTCGCTGAGCTGCCTGAATTCTACTTCGCCTTTTATATCGGGATAGTGCGGACCGCCTTTTATAACAGCGATAGCCCTTTGAACATAATTATTAAAAAACATGCTCCTTCCCCTTCCCAAAATATTATCTTATCATATATATGCCGACTTAAATTGTTTTGTTAAAAAATAAAAAATCAAGCCAAAAAAGGCTTGATTTTTTATGCGAATTACAAAGCGTTATAATATAAGCAAAAATGTTTATTTATTGATAATAAATTTAGCTTTTAGACACGACTTGATAATAACCTAAGACGCGGCTTATAAAAACTCTTTAGGGCATTTTATTGAATCTTTCCAAAAATTTTCTCGTAAGCTTCAATCGATTCTTTATCAAAAAGCGTTAAAATAATTTCCATATCGTTTTGGGCTAAAAATTTATCAAAAGCGTTCATAGCGACTATTACAGCTTGATTTTTGGGATAACCGTACACGCCGCTTGAGATAAGCGGAAAAGCTATGGATTTTATGCCATAATTTTTGGCAAGCTCTATGAGTTTAGGTAACAAGACTCAAGAAGCTTTTCTTCGTTATAGCCGCCGCCTTGCCAAATCGGCCCTACAGTGTGGATAACGTATTTTGCCGGCAGATTATAGCCTTTGGTAATTTTGGCTTCGCCTGTTTTGCATCCGCCAAGTTTTCTGCATTCTTCCAAAAGCAAAGGCCCTGCCGCCCTGTGAATAGCGCCGTCCACGCCGCCGCCTAATAAGGTCTTGTTGGCGGCGTTTACTATCGCGTCGACATTTAATTTGGTTATATCGCCTTTAATTACTCTTACCGGCATAATTAATACCTGCAATTAAATTACAATAATAATATTATAACATATAAAAACGCGAATAATATAAAAATCTCTAAAACGGGCGTTTATAACCGCTTGAAAAACATAACAGCTTACGCATATTGCGAAAGCTGTTTATTTTTATTAATTATAGTTCTTCATTATTGCGATATGTTTTTGATGGTCTTATAGCTTCAACAAATCCTCCAAGCCTTCTTCAAAGTTAACGCCGCATCTAGGGTCGGTTTGGGCGTCGTAAGACCTTTGAATGCTCTGGGCGGTAAATTTTACGGCGATGTCTATGGCTTTTTCTAACGTGTTTTGGTTTACGATCGCCGCAGTAAGCGCGCTGCCAAAAACGTCGCCCGTGCCGTGATAGAATTGGTTTATTTTTTTAGAAAAAGAATAGCTTATTTTGTCCGTAGTTTTGTCGTAAGACGCCGCGCCCAAATTTTCTTCGTCAAAATATACGCCCGTTAAAACGACTTGGTTAGCAAATTGCGACAGTTTTTTTAGAATATTTTCTATATATTCAGGCTCATAAGGGCCTGTTTTATAAGGCTCGTCTAATAAAAATACGGCTTCGGTCATATTAGGCATAATTATATCGGCTTTTTTGCAAAGCTTTTTCATGCCTTCGGGGAAATTAGCGGGGAAAATTTTATAAAGCTGACCGTGATCGGCCATAACAGGATCTACGATAATACGCGTATTTTCAGTTTTTAAAATATCGATGGCTTCGCAAACAATATCAATTTGCTCAAAAGACCCCAAAAAGCCCGTATAAACCGCGTCAAACTCTAAATTCAGGCTTTTCCAATGCTTGACTATGGGCAAAATGTCTTCGGTCAAATCGCGGTATGTAAAACCTGTAAAACCGCCTGTATGCGTAGACAAAATAGCCGTCGGGATAATGCTGGTTTCTATGCCCGCGGCTGAAATTATGGGAAGAGCGACCGTCAAAGAACATCTGCCAAAGCACGAGATGTCGTGAATAGCCACAATGCGTTTTTGTCTTTCCATCTTGCTCCCCTATACAAAAAGATTTATATCAATAGTATTACCATTTAGATATGCTGTCAACTTATTTTTTATACGATTTTTAAAAAAAATTTGCTATTCAATTATCTATTTAGCGAAATATTATAACCAAGACGAATAATACCGCGGGCTTTTGTTCCGTTTATATCAAACCGCGTTACGCTTTCTATGATTTTATAGTTATCGTCGTCATAAGAAAACTCAAATTCAGTTTCTTTTTCGCATTTGATAACTAATTTTTTACCGTTTTTAAACTGCGCTAAAAACTTAAAATTATTGGGAATTATATCGATCGGCAATTCGTCTATATTCACGCTGTCCAAACTTACGTTGCCTTCATTAGAGGTTATAAACCCGACTTGGAAATTGCCTGCTAAAGAATCTATGAAATGAAGGCTTATTGCTTGGCTGTTTTCGGTCAATATATTAAACGCAAGTTGCCTTTTGATCTTGCTTAAATCCCTTACGCCGCTTGTCCGGCGTCTTAATGCAAGCATATCTATTTCGGTTTTTTTGCCGCCGAAATTAAAAACGCCTTGTATTTTACCTGCTTGTTCGTAAATTATCGGAAGCCCGTTTAGAAAACTCTCAAAATCGTTTTTATTCCATTCTTGCAAACTTAATGCTTTGGCTATCGTCAAGGGCTCGGAATGCTTAGAGTATTCGTAAATATCGTTTATGGCCGTAAATTCGCCTTCGAAAACGGTAGGAATGATCCGCGTGCCTTTCAGGCTTTTCCATATATTGACGGGGGTTTTATTGCCCGGTATTACTCCCCCGCTGTATTGTATTTTCCATTTTTTGCCGGCTTGCAGACAAGTCTTTTCTATTAAAGACTGATTTTCCAAAATTTGATGAGCGCATATATAATCATTGTCAAGAGCGTCTCTATATGCGAACCATACTTCGTTATTGCCCGAAGACCTTTCGCCCAATCTTACAATAACGCTTTGACCGTCTTTTGAATGACCCGTAAAATAGTAGCTGTCAACAAGATTTAGAGAAGAATCAACGGGCAAAGAATAAAATTCAGAAGCGTTTTCGTCAAACGATTTCTTTTTTTGATATTTTTTTAAAAAAGCGTTGATTTTGTAAGTCATTAAAATAGATCTTAAAGACATAATCTCTCCCAAAAAATAATAAATAATTCTTTTTATTTATAGGTTTTAATTATTATATCAAACCTTACTGCTTGATGTAAATCTAATATTTTTAGATATTAATCTAAGCTATAAACCTAAAAACTTCCAAAAATATGTTATAATGTCAAAGCACTATACTTTCAAACGGAGTAAATTATGGATATCAAAGCAGTATTATCGGCCGAATTTAACCTAAACCCCGTTCACGCAGCCAATATAATAGACTTGTTAGACCAAGGCAATACCGTGCCTTTTATAGCAAGATACAGAAAAGAATTGACGGGCGGCTGCGACGACCAAAAATTAAGAGAGTTTGCCGAAAGATTGGATTATTTAAGGAAGTTCGAAGCGCGCAAGCAGGTTATTATAGAGTCTTTAAAAGAGCAAAACGTTTTTGACGAAAAACTAGAAAAAGCTTTAGACGAAGCCAAAACTTTGACGGAATTGGAAGATATTTACAGGCCCTATAAACCCAAGAAAAAGACAAGGGCTACGGTCGCTATCGCGAAAGGGCTTTTGCCTTTGGCTGAGTTGATTTTTGAGCAAAACATAGACAAAAATCAATTAGAACAAGAAGCCCAAAAATATATAGATCAAGAAAAAGGCGTAAACAGCGTCCAAGAAGCGATCGCGGGAGCTTTGGATATTATTTGCGAAAAGATGTCGGACGACGCCAATGTAAGAAAGGCTATAAGAGAGCTTTATTTTGAAAACGGCTATATAGTAACTTCGCTTAAGGAAGAAGCCAAGGACACCAACGAGCGCTATTATGTTTATGAAATGTATAAAGAATATAAAGAGCTGGTTAAAACTATACCAAGCCATAGAATTTTGGCGATAAACCGCGGCGAAAAAGAAAACTGTCTTAACATCGTTTTGGAATTAGACGAAAGCCTTGTTCAAAATATTATGTATAAAACTTTTGTAAAGGACAGCCCCCTTTCTGACATGATAAAAGCCGCGGCGGACGACGCGTATAATAGATTAATCAAGCCGTCTATTCAAAGAGAAGTAAGGGCCGAGCTTTTTGAAAAAGCTTCGGAGCAAGCTATCAAGATGTTTGAAGCCAACCTAAAACCGCTTATTATGCAGCCCGCGATAAAAAATAAGGTGGTAATGGGCATAGACCCGGCGTATAGAACGGGCTGCAAAATCGCCGTCGTGGACGGAATAGGCAAATTTCTGGACAAAGCGGTCGTATATCCTACCCCGCCCCAAAACAAAGTAGAAGAAGCAAAAGAAGTCTTAAAAGAATTGATTAATAAGCACAAAGTCGAGCTATTGGCTATAGGCAACGGCACCGCTTCCAAAGAAACCGAAATTTTCGTAAGCGAGCTTATAAAAGAAATGCCTGAATATAATTTGTCTTACGCGATTGTCAACGAAGCGGGAGCGTCAGTTTATTCGGCTTCAAAATTGGGCGCCGAAGAATTTCCCGATCTTGAGCCCGCTCACAGAAGCGCTATAAGCATCGCCCGCCGTCTTCAAGACCCTATGGCAGAATTAGTTAAGATAGAGCCGCGTTCTATCGGCGTAGGTCAATATCAACACGATATGCCGCCGGCAAGATTGGACAGCGCTTTGAAAGGCACCGTGGAAGACTGCGTAAACAGCGTAGGCGTAGACGTCAATACCGCAAGCGTATCGCTCTTGGCTTATGTCGCGGGACTCAACGCCGGCGTAGCCAAAAATATCGTCAAGTATAGGGAAACTTATGGAAAATTTGAGACCAGAAACGATTTATTAAAAGTGCCTAAACTGGGCGAAAAAGTATTCCAGCAATGCGCGGGTTTCTTAAGAATTCCGGGAGGCAAAAATATTTTAGATAATACCGCCGTCCATCCGGAAAGCTACGACGCCGCTCAAAAATTGCTTGAAATGTTTAATATTGATATAAATAACCCCGATTCCAGAGCTAAATTGCCTGAGCTTGTTAAATTAAAAGGCGAAAAAGAAGTCGCCAAAGCTTGCAAAATAGGCGTTCCTACTCTTAAAGATATAATAGAAGAAATTTTAAAGCCCGGAAGAGACATAAGAGACTCTCTGCCTAAACCTATTTTAAGAAGCGACGTAATAACCATAGAAGATTTGAAAGAAGGAATGACCTTTGTCGGAACGGTCAGAAATGTTATAGACTTTGGCGTGTTCGTGGATATAGGCGTTCACCAAGACGGGCTTGTTCATATATCCGAAATAGCCGATTTTTATATCAAACACCCGTGCGAAGTGTTGAGCGTGGGCGATATTGTTAACGTAAAAGTCTTGAGCGTAGACAAAGCGAAAAATAGAATAAGCCTTACTATGAAAGGCGTAGAAGGAAACAATCTATCACGCCCCGTTTTAGCAAAAGAAACAAAAAACGCGTCCAGCCCCAAAAACAAAAAGGAGACGTCTTTGGAAGAATCTTTGAAGCTTTTAGCTCAAAAATTTAATAGATATTAACCTATAGTTTAAGCCCAAATTATAAAAATAAAATATAAAAGCCGCAGCGGTTTCTTACTCGCCGCGGCTAAATTAGTTTTATAGCCTTTATAATTTTCTAGCCGTCGACACTATGCGGCTTACCAAATCCGTTTTTTTGCTTTGATTAATGATGTACAGCCCGTCGCAGACCTTTTTTAGAGCTTTTATTATATTCATAGCGTATTCAAAACTTACTTCTTCTGGATTGGACGATTCTTTCATATCTTGTATTAACTTTTGGGGAATACTTATGCCGCTTACTTCGTTATTTAAAAATACGGCGTTTTTGTAACTAGACGGCGGAATAATGCCCGCTAATATATAAGTATTAAGCGCGTCTTTGGCTTTCTTTATTCTTTGTATGCCTTCTTCGCTGAATACGGGCTGAGTTAAGAAAAATTTAGCGCCGGCTTGGATTTTCTTTTTCGCCCTTTCTAATTCATGGTCAAAATTTAAAGCGTTGGTATTTAACGCTGCGCCTATTAGAAAAGGATTTTCCACAAAGACGGTTTGGTTTAGGCTGTCTATGTATTTTATTAATCCGATCGAATTAAAATCAAACACGCCTTTTATGCTGCTTCTGTCCGTGGCGATAATAGGATCGCCTGTTACCACAAACACGTTGTTTACGCCTTCGATATTGACGCCTAGAAGGGAAGCTTTGATAGATATTATATTTTTGTCTCGGCAGGTTATGTGCGGCAGAACGTCTATTTTGGCTTCTCTTTTTATTTTGGAACTAATTATAAAGCTGTCCGCTCTGGCTCTAGATAAAGGACTGTCGGCGATAGTAATCAAGTCCGTCCCGACAGCTTTTAGATCTGCAGCTCCTTTTATCAAATAATCTATCTTGGTATCCGCAGGAGCTTTTAGTTCCACGGCTATGGGGAATAAATTATTTAACAGCTTATCATAAAAAGCGTTGGCGAATACTTTGACAGGCTCTTGAGTTATTTCTATATTATTGTTTTGCAAAAAACTTTCGCCGTTAAAGCTGTTTAACAGCAAACGGCTTTTTTGGATATGCAAAGGCGAAGTGCCGCAGCAGCCGCCTAAAATCTTAATTCCGTATTGCCTTAATTTTAGGATTTTTTTGGAAAAATAATCCGCGTTGTCGATATATACCACTCTATTTCCTATGTTTTCGGGATAGCCCGCGTTGGGCATAACGCTCATAGGCTTGACGATTTTAGGCAGGTATTCTTCGACTAGCTGCAAAATATGCGCCGGTCCGCAGAGACAGTTTAAGCCTATAGCGTCTACATTTGGATCTTTTTGGGCTTTGTCCAAAAGATGCTTATAATATAAACCGCTTTTGGTATACCCGTCCAGCGCGGCGGCGAAAGAGACTATAATAAAGCTTTGTGGATTAGTTTTTTTGATATGTTTTAAAACGGGCTTTAGGACATTATATTCAGGCATTGTTTCAAACAAAAAATTTTTAGCGCCTAAGCCCAAAAATATGTCGGCGATTTTGATATATTCCTGGCTTATGTCTTTTTCTTTGTCTAGGCTAGGGATCGGCCCTATGTCTGCAAAAACTTGAACGTCAGTATTTTGAACTGCGTTTTGGGCGATTTCATACCCTGACTTGATTATGCTTTCTACGGTTTCAAAATCAAGACCGAGCGCGGAGTTCGCCCCGAAAGTATTCGTCTTTATGGCGTCCGCGCCCGCTTGGATATATTCTTTATGTATTCTCAAAACCGTTTGACGATCGCGAATATTAGCAAGCTCGCACGGCT
>DATCKP010000039.1:0-6600 GCA_036562165.1 Clostridia bacterium | reverse complement strand
CCTATGTCTTTGGGCAAGAACATTTTTCTCTCCTTACGCTACCACGATATTTAATACCACCGCGCAAGCGTTATAGCTTGATTGAGCGGGCGTCAAAACGTCCGCTAGTCTTACCATTACTTGTTCTCCGTAGGCGAACTGGTCGGAATATATAAAGCCTTTTTCCGAAAGAACGCGGGCTAAATACAAATTGTCTTTGCTTTTTATGACAAGCAGGTCGAGCATTATAAAGACTTGGTCTATATCGCCGCAAGGCACCTGTCCGCTTGTCAGCTCCCGGGCTTCAGCGTCTTGGGAATCTATTTTCAAAATTTTATAAATCGAGCCGTTTGTGATAAAGATATACTGCCCGTCCAAAAAGGTGTATTTTATGTCTTGCATATAATTATTAAGGCGGGCGATCCTTACGTTGCCGCTAAGAAAGGAATAAGCGGAAGCCGTTTTGGTCTCTGAATTAAGCGCGGCTATAATCTCGCCCGAAAAATGCATTTGGTCGGGCAAAATAGACTTTAGGCTCAAAAGCGACGGTCCGGAAAACGGGTTGTATCCGCCGCCTAGCAAAGTCTTGTAATAAGACGAGTCCAAATTATGCTCGAAGTCGGTAACAAGCACCGCGTTCCGCCGATAGCTTGTCTTGACAAAACACGCTTTGTTTACTGCAAAAGAGCAGTTATAAGTCAAAACCGGATTGTCGTAAGAAAAGACCAAGCCCGTCAATACGCCGCCCGACAAATAATACAGCACCATATTGTTTCCGCCCGCGTATTCCAAAGAAATTGCTTGGGCGTCCGAATCCAAATCGCCCGTTACTTCTTTTTCGATTATCTTGCCGTTCGCAAACTGAAAAAACCTAAGCCTTCTTCCAGCGTTTCCTAACGGCGTGTCAGCATGGTTGCAAACGACCGCAAGCCTGCTCATGCAAACGTCCAAGCATGAGACCCGCCCTTCCAATACTATGTCGCCCAAATACTGTAAAGAGCCCAAAACATCTTGATAGACCGTTATTATATTTCCACTTACTGCAAGCAAAAAGCCGCGGTCTTTGGAAACAAAAATCTTTTGATCCGAGCTTGCAAGATTAAGCCTAAAAAACTCGGAAGAAACTTGATCGGGCGTAAGCTGTATGCCCCCGAAAATTGACACGGAATTTTTGGTTATGGAAGCGATCTTGATGTTTTTAATTTCTTCCAGCGGGATTACCCCGTTTTGACCCACTGTAAAACTTTGAAGCTGGGATCTTGAGATTTGACAGCGCGCGTCCGCTCTTAAAACCGGAACGTCGTCATAAAAGATTATTATGTCGGTTTTGTCCGTTTTTACCAGCGGGCAGTCCATTCTAAACAAGCTCGGGTTGGGCATAGCGCACAAATAGCGATCCTTAATTGCGTAAGCGTCCTGTATATCGCGAAAATTGCAGTAGCCGTAAGACAGCTTAGACGCCGAAAACTCTTCTACGCCCAGCAAAATCCTGACAAGCGGATTGTCCCCGGGAAAAAGCCCGTCCGCTTTTGGAAGCCTTAATATCGCGTATATGTCCATAGGCTCGTTTTCTTTTAAGACGCCTTCAGCTAATACGCAATGCGTAACAAGCTCGCCGTCGACCGCGCAAAAACCTAATTCTGTAATCGTCTCGCCTACGAATTCGTCCGCGCCCAAAGTTATCTTTCGCACTATATAATACCCGCCTTTAGAGCAGTCGGCGTTTATGGCGGTTGTCTCCGCCCGCTTGGTTCCTAAAGGCATAAACAGCGAATATCTATTGATAGCCGGAGTTCCCCTGCCTTTGCCAAACGCTATATATTCCGTCGACTTTTTGCCTTGCAAAATATTGGGAAGAAATTTAAGCGTGATAAGATTGCGGCCTATGTATGTCTTGCCGTTGTGTTTGATAACGTAAAGGTTCATAAACAGTTTTTTTAAGTTTTAAATATGAGTCGAAATTTTGGTTAGGTCTTTTAACTTTTCTTCGGCGAAAATAGACTTTTTGGGAAGTTTAATATAAACCTTTTGATCGGAAGTTTTTATCAAAATCGTAGGAGCGGGGGCGTCAAAAACCGCCGTTACGGTCTCGGGCAGTCTTATTGAAGAGTCGATTGGGAAAGCGTTTGAAACTTCCAATCCCCAAAAAACAAATCTATAATACGCCTTAAAATCTTTTATGTAAGCGACTAGATAGCCTGTTTGAATCGGAAAAACCGCCGCGGAGACGGCGTTGTCGTCCAAAAATATAGGCTGTCCGCCCAAGACTGTAAAATACAAGTTTTTGTCCGCATCTATATAGACCAAAGCGGTTTTTAAAGCGTTGTCGTAGCCTTGGCAAATTGAAAAACTTGTTCCCGCCCCCAAAATAATCGAAGACGCTTCAAAATCAAAAACGCCGGTATCGCTTAAATAGCACGCTATCTTGCCGCCTGATAAGCTTGCGGCTAAATTTTTTCCGGGGCGGTTTATAAGCTCTAACCGCTCGTCCGGCTCGAAGCTTTTCAGTCCGTCCCCCAACAAATTCAAATCTAAGCCCAAAAGCTCGCCTTGATATTGCGTTCCGCTTATCTCTATCTTGAGAGAGTTGTTGCCCGATTGCGTTTGAGCCGCCGCGAATATCAAATATTCTTGAACGCCCGCTTCAAAAGAACAAGAGTCAAAGTAGCATAATAATTCGTTAAGCTTAATAATAATTTCCGCCCTGCAGGCTTCGGCATGCTTGAGCTTCAGCTTGCCCATAACCGAAAGCGGCCCGCCGTTTGCCCCGAACTTGATTTCGTAAACGCAATGGTTATCTATGGGTCGGCTCAAAGTCTTGGCGTGGGTATAAACAGTCAAGGCGGATTTTTGGGATTTCTCAAGATTTTGAAGCCTTTTGTTTACGTCGTTTAGCCCGATATACGCGAGTTTTCCGTAATCCATAACTTAATACCTTACCTTGATACATCAAGCTCAAGCATAGGACGGGTAATGTAGCTTTGGGGACTAGAGCACTCAAATGTTATGCTTATCTTGTCAAACCTGATTTTTGGGGTTATTCTGGTTATCCCCAAAGAGCCTTGGATCTCAAATTTATGTTCCTGTCCGTCCGCGTTGATGATTATTTTGCAAGGCGTGTGGCTTGTTAGATACAACGCTTTTAGAACTTTTTGGTAGTTGGGAAGACCCAAATCGGTATAAGGCGACTGCCATACTTTTTTTAGGTTTTCGTCGTAATATTTTGAGCCCTGCGTTAAGACGCTCAAAAAACCGCCCTTTTCGCCCCTTACGGTCAAAGCTAATATTTCTTTCGCGCCGATCTTAAGCGGGCAAAAGTCCGCGACGTCTATGCCCCTGTATATTGCGTAAGTTTTTTTGAGAATGTCGTATTCTATTACGGCGTTTAGGACAAAATCGGAATTTTCGCAATGCGTTTTTTGACCGTCGCCAAAGTCGAACTTGCAGGCAAGATAGTATTTTCCGTTGTGAAAAACGGCGCGGGCGCTGTCTATGTCGACAATAGCGTCGGTTATCGCGTCCAAAATTTTATAAGTCTGAAGCCCGTCAAACGCGTACAGCCCGCTGGAAGTCAAAAATATGACGCGGTCGCCGCACAACGCCACGGTATTTTTGCATATTCGCCCGCTGGAAGTGAACAAATGCGAAACGTAAAACTGTGTTTGGTCGGCGTAAGCGCTTATGCGGGTTATTCCGAACTCTCTAAACACGTAAACGTAGTCCAAAAAACTCATTACTTCCAAGAGCGCGCCGCGCTGGTCGTTCATTTCTATAAAGCCCGCGCTTTCTAAATTGATGTCCCAATTTATAGGGTCAAGCTCTTTAGAGAACCAGATTTGGTTGCCTTCCTGCCCCGAAGTCGCAAAAAGCCTTTCGTAGTGAATCGCCATTGATGTTATTTTGGGGGCGTCCGCGACCCTGTAAGCCGAGCTTCCGTCAAACACCAGCATGTCGTCTTCGGGGGAAGTGGCGATCAATACGTCCTGCCCGTTCAGGCGGTAGTTTAAGAAATTAGGTCTGGACGAAAAATAGGAGTTTTCTATCTTTACAAACTCTTTGCTTTGGTCAAACAGCCCGGCATAGTATAAATATCCGTCGGACATATAGATTATCAATTTGTCGTCGCGCCTTAGGCTGTCAAAGTCGTATCTATAATACTGCCATGCCCGCAAAACCTGACCTTGCGGATAAACTAAATCGGCGTCTTTTCCCAAAAATCTGTCCAGTCTTTGAACGCCCAAACCGTCTTTTAACGCCCCGTCCGAGATGTCGAAGTTATAAGCATTGTACGCGTATTTTATAGGCAGGATATTGGGATCTATATCGCGGCGAACCCCGCCCGAAAAATCGGCAAACTGCAAAATAGTTTTTTTGACTTTCGGGGTCTTAAGCCTGTTTAGATATATCATCGCTTATCTCCAAAGCCTTTCGGGAACGGTCAAAACGGTATTTTGGCGGGAGGCGTTGGCAAGGCTGTCTTTGAAGCGCGCGTCCCACATTTGAGCGTCTTCATACATAGACATAATAAAGCAATATTCTCTTGCCGCGCCGAACGCTATTATGCTGGAAGTTATTTTGGAGTTTTGGTATTCGGTCTTTTCGTCTAGATCCGCGACATTAGCCGGCAGATATGCATACTCTATATGGCACTTGCCTTCGCAATCGGTGTAAATATACGACGGATAAACCTTAAAATACCTTTTTTGACCGCAGCTGTCTTTTACGGACTTTATATCAAGCGCGGGTTTTTGAAGATCGACGTAAGGTATTTTGGAATTTTTTACCAAAACTTCTTCTACCGTTTTGAGCGGAACGTAGAAACTTGCGATTTCCTTGAGAACAAGATTGATACAGGTTTTGATTAATTCCAAATCTTTTTTGGCTTGAGCGTCGTCAAGATCCCCGCCCAGCTCTTTTAGTCTCAAAACGTTGTCCAGCTTTAAGAGCGTGGCGGTCTCAATAACAATATCTTTTAATACCATAGTCCTTCCTTTAATAATTTATCAAAACGCTCGCGTCTTGTTTTGTTTACAAAATCTACGGCGCGCGCGTCTAGGCAGTCGTAAGGCACGGTCAGGCAATAGGTATTGCCTATATTGTTAGTATTATGGATTTCGTATTTTTTCCGCTCTGTATCAAATACCACAAAATACCCGCTGTCTATGCTTTTGAGCCTGTTTGCTATATCGTATAAATCGTTTTCTATCTTTATTTTCATATTTCTTTCAAAAAAATATTTTTTAGCCGCCTTAAAAAATTATTTTTTAAGGCGGCGTGTTTTGAATTCTTTAGCTTTCGGTAATGCCCGTAAGCTTGGCTTGGCCCGCGGGCTTGTCGCATACTAATTCGGCGTATTTTACCAAAGTCGCCGCGTAAGTAGGCTTGCCGGGCATCTGGCGTAAGATTCTGCCATGCTCGTTTTCCAGCCACTTCCAATCGCACAATTGATGGAGCTTAAACTCTTTGCTGTTTAGCAAATACATCTCGCCTTCGCCCACGAACCTGTCCGAAATAAGCGGGATGCCGTTAAAGGTAAGAGCTTTGTAGCCTCCCTTTAGTTCCATTACGTCTATGTTGCGTTTAAACGACAGCATGTACTCTTGGTAATTGCGTTTGACTCCGGCCGAACATACGATAAAGTCCACTTTAGAGCCGTTGACTTCTTCTAGTCTGTCTATGGCTTGCTGCATTATTATTTCGGTGATATCGCCGTTGACCTCTTTTACGTAAGGCTTCATCCATTTATGTATGCTGCGGTTCACGCCGTAAAGCGTCTCGGTGTCCGAAAAGATCGCGCCCAGCCCGGTCAACTCGTTGTTGTACGAACCTTGAACATACATCTTAGAATTAGCCGGGATATTGAGCTGGTTGTTGGCAAAATACACGGTCTTGGTATCGCGGTTGATGGAAATTATTCTTTGGGAAGATATGATTTTGACGTCGTTAGAATAAATATCCACCGCCAAGCCTTCTATAAGGTTTCTTACGCTGTTTACCACGCACGAGCCTGTTCCGCCGTCCAGGACTTCAGCTACAAGCCCGCTTCCGTCGCCGTAGAGCATCCGCCCAAGGTTAAACGCGCTTGCCTTAAGCAAGCCTTCCATTTCGGCGTTCAAAAGGTTTACAAAAGCTCCGACGCTGTTAGACGACGCTCTTATGGCTTTGTCCGAAATTTCGATTTGACCGTATAAGTTTTTCAGGGAGCTCACAAATTGAACGTATTGGTTTCCATAAGCGCTGGGAAGATCTCCGTCTTCCGTTCCCGCGCCTATGCCGCCGTTTATGCCGAAAGGCGCAAGCTTCCTGACTTCTTTGCCCCAAACGTCTTCGGTGGATTGCTTGATCTTTGCCAAAAACGGATTAATCTCTGTGTTCAGCTGGTTGCTTACTACGTCCAGATAAACCGTTTTTAACACGCTTTCGGCGCTCTGCAAGGTTACCATATAAACGTAATCTCCTTATTTTGATAATATTTTTTTGGCCAAAGCGCAGGCTTCTTCCAAGTTTTTGGCGGTTAAGGGGGGCGTAATGCTTATCGCCGCCGCCTTGCCCGCGATAGATATAGGACGCCCGCCTTTATAAAGCCCGTCTAAATAGCTTTGGATAAAATACCGCTTTATG
>DATCKP010000037.1:0-6549 GCA_036562165.1 Clostridia bacterium | reverse complement strand
CATAAATACAATGCCTATATACGCTATAATTTTGACCGCTTTATTTTTCATGTTTGCTTATTCCCAAAGCCGCCGCGCCTATTATGCCGGCGTCGTTTCCAAGTTTAGCAGTTATAATTTTTACGGTAGGCAGCAAATCTTTGGCGAAAATGTTTTCGTCCATATGTTTTTGCAAAGGACGAGTCAATGCTTCGCCTTGAGCGCACACCCCTCCGCCTAAAATGATGACGTCGGGTCTAAAAATATTAGCCATATTTACCAACCCTTCGCCCAAATAGTAAATATATTCGTCTATAACTTTTTGGGCGGCGGGGTCGCCCATTTTGGCGCACTCAAACGCGGTCTTGCCGCCAGTTTTTTCTATATCGCCTTCGACAAACTCCCACATCTTGCTGTCGGGATTTTCCTGCATTGCTTTTTTGGTCATTCTAATGAGCGCAGTAGCGGACGCGTAAGTCTCAAAACAATCCGTTCTGCCGCACGTGCATTGATAGCCCAAACTGCCTAGTTTTATGTGTCCTACTTCGGTGCCGGCGGAAAAATTGCCTTCAAACAAGTTGCCGTCTATAATCACGCCGCCGCCTATGCCCGTGCCTATGGTAATAAGCACGATGTTTTTGTAATCTTTGCCCGCGCCAAACATCCATTCGCCCATAGCGGCGGCGTTGGCGTCGTTATGCACGTATGTGGGAAAACCTGTAAGCTCGATCAGTTCTTTTCCAAGCGGAACTTTTTCCCAGTTCAAGTTGCCAGCGTATATAATCTCGCCTGTGTGAGAGTCCACGCAGCCGGGCGAACCTACGCCTACAGCCCTTATATCGTCTTTTGTTAAATTCAAATCGTTAATTAAGTTGTTTACGGTTTCGGAGATCTCTTGCGCCGTTTCTTTATAATGTTGATTGATTAATGTTTTAAAAGATTGTTTTTTTAGAATATTGCCTTGTTTGTCGACGACGCCCACTTTTATGCTGGTGCCGCCGATATCCACGCCTATGTAATACATCTTGCTCTCCCGGTCGTTAATTCTTTTATTTTATTATAACATAACCAGTTTATTATACCATAATATACTGTAAAGCATTAACGCTTTTGCTCTATTTGTTTTTTTAAAAGCAAAGAATTAGTAACGACCGAGACCGAGCTTAACGCCATAGCCGCCCCCGCGATCATAGGATTTAAGACCCCGAACGCCGCAAGCGGAATGCCTATGACGTTATATATAAAAGCCCAGAACAAGTTTTGCTTGATTTTGCGTATAGTTTGGCGGCTTACAAATAACGCGTCCGCGACTTTTTTTAGGTCCCCGCGCATAAGCGTAATATCGCCCGCTTCGATTGCCACGTCCGTTCCCGTGCTCATCGCGAAACCTATGTCCGCGCTGACAAGCGCGGGAGCGTCGTTTACTCCGTCGCCTACCATAGCGACAGCTTCGCCGTTTTGTTTTAATCCGCGGATATGCTCTTCCTTTTGAGAAGGCAAAACTTCGGCTATATAATCTTGGATTCCCACTTCGGAAGCGGTCAAAGCCGCGGCGTGTTCTGAGTCGCCTGTAAGCATCAATGTCTTTATTCCTAATTGTTTGAGCTCTTGGATTGCGGCCTTAGCGTTAGGTTTTACGGTATCCGTTATCAAAAACACAGCCGCCAAAACCTTGTCGACGCTCAAAAATACCGCCGTTCCGCCTTTTTGGGGATAGTCTTTATAAGCTTCTATATTGACTCCGTTTTCTTCCATAAGCTTGGAATTGCCCGCCAAAATCTCCGCGCCGTTTATTACGGCTGATGCGCCTTTGCCGGCTATGGCTTTGAAATCTTTGGGCTCTGTATACTTTGCTCCCTGCTCTTGAGCGTAATCGACCAACGCCCGCGCCAAAGGATGCTCGGATTGTTTTTCGCAAGAAAGCACCGCGTCTAAGACAAACTGTTTGTCGCCGCCTAAAATTACCGCTTCTTTTACTTGGGGCTTGCCTTCGGTGATAGTGCCCGTTTTGTCAAACACAATAGTCGTGATATTATGCGCCCGTTCTAATATGTCTCCGCCCTTAAACAAGATGCCCCGCCTTGCCGCCGCGCCCGTTCCGACCATAATAGCGGTAGGCGTGGCAAGCCCTAGGGCGCAAGGGCACGCAATAACCAACACGCTTACCGCGCGGATCAACGCGGTTTCAAAGTCTTTCAAAAACACGGCAATTAAAAAAGTAACAACGGCTATCGCCAAAACCGCGGGAACAAACACGCCTGACACCTTGTCGGCTATTTTTTGGATAGGGGCTTTTTTGCCCTGCGCCTGCTCCACCAGTTCTATAATTTTGGAAAAGGCGGTATCTTTGCCTACTTTTTGGGCTCGGTATTTTATAGCGCCGCTTAAGTTTATCGTCCCGCCGTAGACAATATCGCCTTCGCCTTTGTCGGCGGGCAGGCTTTCGCCGGTCAGCATAGACTCGTCGATAGACGCCGAACCGCTTACTATCTCGCCGTCTACGGCTATCTTGTCGCCCGGCTTTGCAAGAAGTATATCGCCTTCTTTGATGTTTTCTACGGGAACTTCAAGCTCTACGCCTTGAGCGGTTATTATCCTTGCGGATTTGGCTTGAAAACTCAAAAGCTGTTTTAACGCGTCGGACGCGCGGCTTTTTGCGCGGTGTTCTAGGAACTTGCCCAAAAATACCAGCGTGATTATAACCGCGGACGACTCAAAATACAAATCTGCCCCGCCATGACCGCCGCTTGAAAGGTAAGTTATCATATTATACAGGCTGAACAAATAAGCCGCGGTAGTGCCCAACGCGACCAAAACGTCCATATTAAGACTTTTATTTTTTACAGCCTTATAAGCGTTTATGTAAAAAGTAAATCCCGCGCCGAACTGGACGATAGTCGCAAACGCCAGCTGTAAATACAAAAATACCGGCTTGTTAAGATAATGCCCTATGCTTGACATATGAACAAACATAACGGCGAGCAAGGGAACGCTGAAGACCGCCGATATCAAAAACCTAAAAAATAAAGTTTTATATTCTTTTTTTTCAATCGCCCTTTTTTGATCGTTGGTCAAATCCGAATGCAAAAACGCGCCGTAGCCGGCGTCTTTTACGCCTTGAACAATCTGACCGCTTGTAACGACGTCAGGGTCGTATTCTATCATCATAGAGTTTGTGGCAAGATTGACGCTCACGCTTTTTACGCCCTTTTTACGCTTAAGCGTTTTTTCTATCCTTGCGGCGCACGCGGCGCAAGACATTCCCGTAATCTTGTAGCTTTCTACTTTCATCAAATCACCTTTTATTCTTTTAGTTGAGCGCCGTAGCCTAAAGATTGAACCGCGTCGATAATATCTTGATCGCTGACTTTATTTTCGTCGTATTCTACCGTCATAGAATTTATATCTACATTATAGGATTTTACTCCCTTAAGTTTTTTTACAGCCTTAGTCACTCTGGAAACGCAATTCTCGCAGGCAAGATTAGTCAAAACAAATTCGGATTTTTTCATTTATATGCCTCCAAATTTTTTATTTAATTATATCACTACGCAACAAAAAGTTAAGTGTATTAATTACATTATTAATAGCTTTTGCCAAAACGCAAAAAATAAAAGACCGCCAAAATAAGCGGTCTTATAAACGAACGATTCCTAAAAAAGAACGCTGAATAATTATTTGCCGGCTTTAAAAACAGTCCAGATGCAAAAAAACTTAGAGATTTGACTTGTCTTTTTTAATAATCCAAACGATTACGACAGTGTTTAAGATAATGATCAAGAGCGCGACGCAGATCATTATCAGGTAAAACGCTCTAAAGCTTTTTACCGCTTCCGCTATCAAAAAACCCGTCAACGCCAGCAACAAAAGCGCCGAAAATATGAATTTTATAATAACAATGTATTTTTGTTTCATAAAAACCTCTCTACTTAAAGTATATAAAGATTCTTGGCAAAATGAGATTGATTTTCCCAAAAATAAAAAAGGCTGTTTAACAAAACAGCCTATAAATTTTTTTATTATGTATTTAATCTTAAAATATCGTATTTAATCTTTTAATTTATTACCGCAATTGACGCAAAATTTTTGGTCAGGCTCATACTCGCTGCCGCACATGGGGCATTTATATGATATCTCCCTATAAACCCTATATTGTCCGGGCTCTTGTCTATAATAATCTTCGTATTGCCTAGGCTCTTGGCTGCGATAATCTTCGTCAGCGCTGTCGGTAAAATAATGCGTATCATGGTCATGACGACGCTCGCGGTTTTTTATAATACCAGAAATTATTAAGCCCATAGCGATAGCGATAATTATAAAAGAAATTACGGGCAAGATAAAAAAGCCGTCAAAAAAGTCTATGTATAAAAAATAAGGTCTTCTGATGTATGGAAAGAATATTGACAGCCCGATTAAAATTAATATTACGCTTGGTATAATTCTTCGACGTCTCATTTCTCCCCGCCTCCTTCTTTAGTATATCATTGATTTATATAAATTGACTAAAGAATAAGATTAAAGAATAATTAAAAAATGATTAAAAATTCGCGGACTTTTCTTTTTTGCTTAAATCAAACCTAAACAAAGTTCTTAAAAGCAAGATCAATACTGCCGCCGCCGCCAAAAAGCAGATTACGCTTAAAGAAATATTAGCCAATAAAATCACAAAAAACACCAGCATAGACGCTACATACGCGCAGGCAAGATTCATAAAAAACGATATAACCGCCCATTTTCTGCCCAGCTCCTTGCTTATAGCGGCTATCGTGGCGGCGCATGGGCTGTAGAGCAAGACAAACACCAAAAACGGAACAGCCTGCGTCCAAGACGGCAATATAAAACTTATTCCGCCCAAGGTAGCTATGGCAGAAATTACGGTTTCTTTAGCGACAAGCCCGCAAATAAGAGCGCTTACGGCCTGCCATTTTTCCACGCCTATGGGCTTAAACAAAGGCAGCAGCGCTTGGGATATGCTCTTTAATATGCTGTCTCCCGCCAAACCCACGTAGCTGAAACGCCAATTAAAACTGCCCAAAACCCATACGATCAAATTAACTAAAAAAAGCACGGTGCATACGCGTATAAAGAAGTTTTTTATCTCTTGCCCTATAGTCTTTAAGACTCTGCGCGGCGAAGGCATTCTATAAGGCGGAAGCTCGACAAAAAAGTCGTTTTCTTTTAAGTCGGTTTTTATGAATTTATTCAACGCCAATGCTGCCGCGCAAGCCATAACAATCCCGCCTAAATACAAGGCGGTTATTACTAGGTATCTTTGCTTTGCAAAAAACGCCCCGGCTATAGCCAAAAACACAGGCATACGCGCGCTGCAAGACATAAAGGGCGTAATCATAACGGTTTTTAGTCTTACGCTGGGCTGTTCGATCGCTTTGGCGGTAAAGATAGCGGAAGCAGAACAACCAAAGCCCATAAGAAGAGTATAAGCCGCGCGGCCGTTTAAGCCGATTTTTTGCAGCGCCCCGTCTAAAACATACGCCGCTCTTGCCATATACCCGCTGTCCTCCAAAACCGCAAGGCACAAAAACAAAACGGCTATCTGGGGCAAAAACTCAATCACGCTTCCCGCTCCGCCTATTATGGCTTCGCTTATGAGCTTAGAAAAACCTATGCTCGCCCCCGCCTTTTTTAGACCCGCGCTGACTGCTTCGTCCAGTTTTGATATGCCAAGCCCTAACAAGTCCGAAAAATATTTTCCGGCTAGCTCAAACGTCAAAAAGAAAACAAAGCCCATTATCAATATAAAAACAGGCAAGCACAAATATTTATTAAGTATGATTTTATCCGCCTTGCACAGCTCTTGCGCAGGCTTTAGTTGTTTTTTTACGCTTGCCATAAGGTCGTCAATATATTCGTAAGCTTTTTGGGCGTCTATTTTTTCTAAGACTTTGTCTATATCCTTTTGCGGAGTCTGGGGCTTGGAGTTTTTTATTATCTCGTCGCATAAAGCGTCTAGATTAATTCTTTTTTTCGCGCTTATGGATATTACGGGAACTTGAAGCTTGGAGGAAAGGGCGGCATAGTCTATAAAAAAGTCTTTTTGCTCGTCAGCCATATTTACGACGATAATCATATTTACGCCGATAGCCTTAAGCTGCGTAGACAAATACAAATTACGAGCCAAGGCTTTGGCTTCGCATACGTTTAAGACAAGATCGTATCCGCCGCGTTTTAGTCTGTCTAAGGTTACCTTTTCTTCCGCGCCCGCGTTTTTTAGCGAATATATTCCGGGCAAATCTTCTAACACGATGACGCATTCTTTATGCTTAAACTCTTTTTGGACGCCCGCGACCGTCACGCCATACCAGTTACCAGTATGGAAATTGCTTTTGGTAAGTTCGTTAAATAATGTAGTCTTGCCGGTATTGGCGTTGCCAATCATAAGAACGCGAATTTCTTGCAAACCCGTTTTCCCCCGATTATTTTATTAGTTTTACTTCTATAGCTTTCGCGAGCGAGCTTCTTAAGCCCGCGACGTTGTCTCTTATCAAAATAAGCCTTCCGTCAAACAGGCTTTTATTGAGAACTTTTATCTTGGTTTTAGGCGTATAGCCC
>DATCKP010000028.1:0-15358 GCA_036562165.1 Clostridia bacterium | reverse complement strand
TTGGACATATCGATGCCGTGGTTGATGCAGGTTGCGTAAGCGATAATCAAAGACGGGCCTTTATATTTTTCGGCTTCGATCATAGCCTTGATGACTTGGTTCATATTGGCGCCCATAGCTACTTGAGCCACGTAAACATAGCCATAGCTCATAGCCATCATGCCTAAGTCTTTTTTCTTGGTGTATTTGCCGCTTGCGGCAAACTTAGCTACAGAACCAGTAGGCGTAGCTTTGGACGCTTGACCGCCGGTGTTAGAGTAAACTTCGGTATCGAGAACCAAAATGTTTACGTCCGCGCCGGAAGCTAATACGTGGTCTAGACCGCCAAAGCCGATATCGTAAGCCCAGCCGTCGCCGCCGATAATCCAAATAGATTTTTTAACTAAGCAATCTTTATTATCCGCGATCTCTTGCAATACAGCCTTAAGTTCGCCCTCAGCTTGAGCGGCGGCTTGGTCTATAAATCGCTTAATTTGTTCGCTAGGCTCTTTGGATAATTCGCCTTCGTCTTTTACTTCAAGCCACTTATTAAACGCGGCCTTGTATTCTTCTGCAACGCCAAGCTCGATAGCTCTCTTGATGTTTTCTGCGAGCTTATCTCTTCTTTGAGCGTAAGCCAAGCACATTCCGTAACCGAATTCGGCGTTGTCTTCAAACAAACTGTTAGCCCATGCGGGACCTTCGCCTTTTGCGTTCTTGGTGTAAGGAACGGTAGGCGCGCTTCCGCCGTAAATGCTCGAGCAGCCTGTAGCGTTAGCGATTATCATGCGGTCGCCAAACAATTGGGTAACGAGTTTTACGTAAGGAGTTTCGCCGCAGCCTGCGCAAGCTCCGGAGAACTCAAACAACGGTTGACGGAACTGGCTGCCTTTTATGGTGTTTATATTATATACGTTGTCAATTACAGGCAAAGTCAAAGAGTAATCGTAATTATCTTTTTCTGCCCTTACCATTTCTTCGAATTCTGTCATTACCAAAGCTTTTTGTTTTGCAGGGCATACGTTTGCGCAGGAGCCGCAGCCTGTGCAATCCAAAGGACTTACTTGGATTCTGAATTGATATTCTTTTTGACCTTGAGCGGGCAAGGTTACAAAACCTTCGGGCTTGTTAGCCAATGTTTCGGGCTTAGCAAGCAAAGGTCTGATTACGGCGTGCGGGCATACAAGGGAGCACATATTGCATTGTATGCAGTTTTCGGGTATCCATTTAGGAACGGTAGGCGCGATTCCTCTCTTTTCAAACTTACTCGTTCCGGTAGGAACAGAACCGTCCGCGTTAAACGCTGATACGGGCAAGGTATCGCCTTTTTGAGCCAATATAACTTTGATGAAGTTTTTGAAGTATTCGTCTTCAAAGTGTTCGGGAACGTCTGCGCCTTGGGTCGTGGTCGCCCAGCTTTCAGGATACTTGACTTCGACAAGGTTGCTTACCGCCATGTCGATAGCGTCCCAGTTAGCTTTTACGATATGTTCGCCCTTTTTGCCGTAAGATTTCAAAGCGGCTTCTTTCATATATTTTTCGGCGTCTTCGTAAGGGATAATATTAGCCAGCTTAAAGAATGCCGCCTGCATTATAACGTTGATACGGTTTTTCAAGCCCGTAGCTTCGGCAATCTTTCTTGCGTCTATATTGTAAAATCTTATTTTCTTTTGAGCGATTTGGTTCTTCAAAGAAGCGGGCAATTCTCTTTCTAAAGCTTCCAAATCCCAATGGGAGTTGAGCAAGAATACTCCGCCTTCTTTTAAGTCGCTTACCATATCGTAACGAGTTACGTACGAAGGGTTATGGCAAGCTACAAAATCCGCTTGGTCGATCAAATAAGCGGACTTGATAGGTTTATGACCGAAACGCAAGTGCGAAATGGTTACGCCGCCGGACTTTTTGGAGTCGTAAACGAAATAGCCTTGCGCATACATATCGGTGTGTTCGCCGATAATCTTAATGCTGTTTTTATTAGCGCTGACCGTTCCGTCCGAGCCTAAGCCGTAGAACTTGCAGCGTATCGTGCCTTCGGGGCTTGCGTTTATAAACTCGTCGCATTCAAGCGACAAGAAGGTAACGTCGTCTTTGATGCCCACGGTAAAATGATTCTTGGGATTATCGCTTTCAAGGTTTTTGAAGATTGCGTTAACGTGAGTAGGGTTGAATTCTTTAGAGCCCAATCCGTATCTTCCGCCTACCACAGTCAAATCGGTAATGCCGTGTTCTTTTAACGCGGTCAATACGTCTTGATACAAAGGCTCGCCTATAGCGCCGGGTTCTTTGGTTCTATCCATTACGGCGATCTTCTTAACGGTCTTAGGCAAAGCGTTAACAAACGCCGCTGTGTCAAAAGGTCTGTATAGTCTAACCTTTACTACGCCGGTCTTTTTGCCGTTTTTGTTTAGGTAATCTACGGTTTCTTCTACGGTTTCGGCGCCGCTGCCCATAATTACGATTACGTATTCGGCGTCGGGAGCTCCGTAATAGTCAAACAAATGATATCTTCTGCCCGTCAGTTTATATAATTTGTCCATTTCGGCTTGGACGATTGCCGGCACCGCTTGATAATATTTATTAGCCGCTTCTTTGTTTTGGAAGAAGATGTCAGGGTTTTGCGCCGTGCCGCGTTGGATAGGACGTTCGGGATTGAGCGCTAATTCCTTAAATCTCTTGACATCTTCCATATCGACCAAAGATTTTATTTCGTCGTATTCGATGCCGTCTATCTTACTGATTTCGTGAGAAGTTCTGAATCCGTCAAAGAAATGCAAGAAAGGAACTCTGCTCTTTAATGAAGCCAAGTGCGAAACTAGACCCAAATCCATTACTTCTTGAACGGAGCCGGAAGCCATCAAAGCAAAACCGGTTTGTCTAGTCGCCATAACGTCCGAATGATCGCCAAATATGGAAAGCGCGTGGCCAGCTACCGCGCGCGCGGATACGTGAATTACGCAAGGCAGCAATTCTCCCGCTATTTTATACATATTGGGGATCATCAATAACAAACCTTGAGACGCGGTAAACGTCGTAGACAACGCTCCGCAAGCCAAACTGCCGTGCAAAGCGCCGGCCGCACCGGCTTCGGATTGCAATTCGGCAATCTTTAGAACCTGGCCAAAAATATTTTTGCGTCCTTGAGATGCCCATTCATCGCAATATTCGGCCATCGGGGAGGACGGTGTAATTGGATAAATCGCAGCGATTTCGGATAACGCATACGCCACGTGCGCCGCAGCGGCGTTACCGTCGATAGTCATTTTTTTCATATATAACCTCCAGGCACGCTAAACAGCGTTAAATATTTTCATAATAAACCTTTATCATTATAGACTTTTTGACCTATTAAGTCAATGTATTAACGAAGTTTTTATAGTGTTTGAATTATTTATTTGGATATAAAAACCAAATATCTTTTTTGGGCAAACAAAAATATAAAGGTTTATTATGAAAACGCCGCTAAAATAAATTCAAGCGCTTTTGCTGCCAAAAAGCGCTTTTAGTTATAGTAGTTTAATCCCGAATAACAATTAGAGCAGCTAAGTCCGTTTTCGGCGGCGCATCTGTCGCACAATACCGATCCGCAGGTATGGCAAGTCATCAGATATTGAGCATCCAGCGCGTTTTTGCAATTAGAGCAAACTATTTTTCCCATTTTGCTTCCTTTTTTAACATTTAATCATAATTAGTTTATCTTGAAGGACGAAATTTATGTAATCCTGCCGCAGAACGTTTTGTTTTCCTATCAAAATAATACTTTTTTAGAGCCTAAATGTCATTTTTGGCAGATTTTAATAGTATACAATAGATTACACCCTATATTTCAATAGAAATTAAAAATTCAAACCCCTATTGAAATGCTTGCAGCCGATATAGTATAATGAAAAAAACAATAAAAATATATTGATAGGGAGGAAATGATACGAAATGATATCCATAATTTACGGCGGCAAGGGGTCTGGAAAAACAATTAGACTTATTGACACCGCTAATAAAGACCAAGAAACCAACCAAGGAGCCGCCGTATATGTGACAACCCACGCAAAACACTCCATTCAAATCAAACCTTCTATTAAATTCGTGGACGCCCTAGAATACGAAATCAACAGCAAAGACCAAGCTATAGGCTTTATAAAAGGATTGCTTGCTTGCAATAACGATATCAACGCAGTTTATATTGACGGATTGGCTTATATGGCTAATCTTCCAGTGGAAGAAACCAAGGAATTATTCGACGAAGTAGAAGCTGTCTCCCAAAAATTTAACGTCAAGTTCGTAATCACCGTAAGCGCGGAAAAATTACCCGAGTTTTTGCAAAAATATAACAAGTAGAATTTGGACATTATCCTTCTTTTTATGTATAATTGTATTTAAAATACATAAAAGGAAGGCGGCATGCGTTACGTAAGCACTCGCAACAAAAACCATACCGTTTTGTCTTATCAAGCCATAATAGACGGAATCAGCCCTGACGGGGGCTTGTATGTTCCCGAGGAGCTGCCGCGCGTATCGCGCGAAGAACTTAAAAAGCTTATGGCTATGAGCTATCAAGACAAAGCGGTTTTTATTTTAAAAGCGTTTTTGCCAGAATTTTCGGAAGACGAATTAAGAGAGTGCGTAGAATCGTCCGAGAAAAGATTTGACGACAATATAATAGCGCCTTTGGTCAAAATTGACGACTCGACATACGCTCTTGAGCTTTGGCACGGGCCTACGCACGCGTTTAAAGACGTGGCGCTTACCATACTCCCCAAACTGCTCTTGCAAGCAAAGCAAAAAGCGGGGATAAAAGAAAACATCTTAATATTGACCGCTACAAGCGGCGACACAGGCAAAGCCGCCTTGGAAGGATTTAAAAATATCGAGGGCGTCAAGGTCGCAGTTTTATACCCTACGGACAACGTATCCGAACATCAGAAATTGCAAATGATGATTCAAGACGGCGGCAACGTCTTGCCTTTGGGCATTAAAGGCGATTTTGACGACGCGCAAACCACGGTAAAAAAGATTTTCTGCGACTCCGATTCGACGCAAAAATTTAAAGACGCAGGATATTTATTGTCTTCGGCAAACTCAATAAATTGGGGAAGACTGCTGCCCCAGATCGTATATTATTTCTCCGCTTACCTAGATCTTTGGGCGGTCGGCGAAATCCAAGAAGGCGAAACTATAAATTTCGTAGTTCCCAGCGGAAACTTTGGCAATATTTTAGCCGGCTATTACGCAAAACAAATGGGCCTGCCTATAAATAAGCTCATCTGCGCAAGCAACAGCAATAACGTTTTAACCGACTTTTTGACCACAGGCAAATACAACGCTTGCAGGGTTCTGCGAAAGACGATTTCGCCTTCGATGGACATATTAATAAGCTCTAATACCGAAAGACTTATTTTTGAGATATCGGAAAGAAACGACGACCTGACAAGCAAAAGGATGCAAGAATTGTTTAAAACGGGCGAATACGTTTTGACCGACGCAGAGCTAGAAAATATAAAAAATATTTTCTACGCCGATTACGCCGACGATATCCAGACTAAAGAAACGCTTAATAATATTTTCTTCGAAAAAGATTATTTGTGCGACCCGCACACCGCGGTAGCGTTTGCGGTTTATAACAGCTATTTATTCAGCGAAGACGATCAGACAAAAACCGTAATAGTTTCTACCGCAAGCCCTTATAAATTCGCTTCGGACGTTTTGGACGCGTTAGGATATTCCGTTCCTGAAAACGACCATAAGTCCGTATTGAAACTTCAAGCTAAAACAGGCGTAAAGGCTCCAGAAGCGATTATTAAAGCTTTTGAAAAGCCTATTTTGCACGACGAAGTCGTTCAAAAAGAACAGGTATTGCAAAGACTGCTTGATTTTGTCAAAAATTAAACTAAGGAAAGTCATAAGTATGGAAGAACAAAAAAAAGTGCTTTTTAGCGGAATTCAGCCCAGCGGATATGTTACCATAGGCAATTATTTGGGCGCTTTGAAAAACTTTGTCAAACTGCAAGACCAATACGAATGCTATTACTGCGTAGTCGACTTGCACAGCTTGACTATAGCTCAAGTACCCGCTCAGCTTAGACAAAACACGTACAGCCTTATAGCTTTGTATTTAGCGTGCGGGCTGGATTATAAGAAAAACACCTTGTTTATTCAATCCCATGTGCCCGCGCATTGCGAGCTTGCTTGGATTTTAAGCTGCAACACAATGTTCGGCGAAGCAAGGCGGATGACTCAATTTAAGGAAAAGAGCGCGAAACACCCCGAAAACGTCAACGTGGGCTTGTTCAGCTATCCCATACTTATGGCCGCCGATATACTTCTTTATCAGACCGACGTCGTTCCCGTAGGCGACGACCAAAAACAGCATTTGGAGCTTGCGCGAGATCTTGCGATCCGCTTCAACAATAAATACAGTCCTACCTTCGTAGTCCCCGAACCTTATATCGCGTCCAAAAAAGAAGGGGCTAGAATTATGGACTTGCAAGACCCTGCAAAAAAGATGTCCAAGTCCGACCCTAACGGCGCGGTTATGATGCTGGACACTCCGGACGATATTATGAGAAAGTTCAAACGCGCGGTAACTGATTCGGGCAACGAGATAAAATATTCGCCTTCCAAGCCTGGAATATCTAACCTTTTGACTATATATTCCGCGTTTACGGGCAAAACTATAGCAGAGAGCGAAAAAGAGTTTGAAGGCAAAGGCTACGGCGAGTTTAAAATCAAAGTCGCCGAAAGCGTAATAGAAAGCCTTAAGCCCATACAAGAAGAATACGCGCGCATAATTCAAGACAAGCAGTTTTTAGACCAAGTCATCGAAGAAGGAAAGCAAAGAGCTTTGCAGGCAAGCTACAAGACCTTAAGAAAGGTCTATAGAAAGGTAGGACTTATAATCTAACGCGATGTATGGATATGTAACTCCGGATAAATCTAAACTTTATAACAAAGATTTTTTGCTCTATCGCGCGTTTTATTGCGGCGTTTGCAAAGAAACGGCAAAAAATTACGGCAATCTTCCTAGATTTGCGACCAATTACGATATCGCGTTTTTAGGCGTGTTTTTTCACGCTTATCTTAACGTTTTGCCAGAGTTTATTAACCAAAACTGCGTATTAAACCCTTTCGTAAAAAAGCATATAGTCAAATCCAGCGGCTTGCTAAAAGATATTACAGACCTTAATATCCTGCTTGCTTATCATAAAGTTTTGGACGACAAAATCGACTCAGGCGGGATAAAGAGCAATATAATTTTAGGCATTTTAAAAAAACATTACCATAAATCGTCCGCGAATTTACCTGAAGCGGACGCGATAATAAGGACGCAATACGAGCGGTTAAGAGAGTTAGAAAAACAAAACTGCTCTAGCGTCGACAAAACCGCGGATTGTTTTGCGGTGATGTTAAGAGACAGCGCGCTTGCCATAATAAAAAAACACAACGGCGACTTTCAAAGCCAGCCCTTGCAAGACTTCTTATATAATCTAGGAAAATTAGTGTATTTATTGGACGCGCTGGACGATTTAGCCGAAGATTATAAGTCAAAAAACTATAATCCTTTATTGGCAAGATTTGGCAATTTTAAGACCAAAGAGCAGTTTATAAACGACAACAAAAGCGATTTGGATTTTATTTTTAATATAACCATTAACAAAACTATAGAAAACTTCAATTCTTTGTCTATCCAAGAAGGCAAAGATTTGCTCGGCAATATAATACGTTTCGGGCTTAGACGAAAATATTCGCTGATTTTATCTTCCAAAAAGAAGCTTAAAGAAAAAATTTAGAACTATTAATTATGTTTTGTTTATAATATGTGATATATTAATATTATACTATTATTATTCTTTCAAAGAGGTAAATCATTTTAATGACTCAAAACCCATATGAAATTTTGAAACTTTCGCCCGACGCGACGCTTGAAGAGATAGAGCAAGCTTATAAAAAGCTCAAAGCTCAATATTCCGAAGAAAGATTTCTAGAAGGCGAAGCCGGCCGCCAAGGCGCTATTAATCTTATGAATTTGGAATACGCATATAGCGAAATAATGCGTATGCGTAAAAAACAAGAAAACGAAAACAAATACGGCTCAGATTTGGGCGAGATTGACCAAATGATAAAAGACGGCAAAATTGACCAAGCCCAAATTGAGCTTGATAAAATAAGCGAACGCAACGCGCGCTGGCATTTTTTGCAATCCATAATCTACTATAAAAAGGGCTGGTATGACGAAAGCCGCGCGCAGTTAAAACTTGCTCTCAACCTTGAGCCTGACAACGAACAATATAAAACAGCTTTATCAAGACTAGAGCAGTTCATGGCAAGCTCAAACGCAAACCCTTATACCATCGGTCAGCCCGAAGCTCAAGAAAACTTGCCGCCCGACGCAGCTATGGGTTTGGCTAATTGCTGCGCTACCCTATGCTTGCTGGATTGCTGCTGCAACCTACTAAGATGTTTCTAAACAAATCAAAAAAAATCGCCTATACCGCCGTATTAACCGCTTTGGGCGTAGGTTTTATAATGCTGGGGGCTTTTTTGCCCTTATCCTTTGTGCCGTTTTTGGGCGCGTCGCTTTTGCTTTTTTATCTATTTGAAAAATGCGGGATTATTTACGGGCTGATGAGCGGGATTGCGGTATCGCTGTTGTGCGTTTTATTTTTAGGTGGCAATATCGCGCAAGTCGTGCCTTATATGGTTTTGTTCGCGCCCCACAGCTTAGCGTCGTATTTTTTAAATAAGCTTCATATAAAAAAACCGTTTTTAAAATATCTGACAAGATATCTAATACTTATACCCCTTTTTAATATTTCGCTCTACACCATATACAGACTGGCGGCTTTTGTCTTATTTGATATGAACGCTTTTATACACATAGTAGGGGCGTATTATATTTTGGCGATCATAATGAGCGTGGTATTTATCCTTTACGACCAAGCCTTCTTTTATATTTATAGACAACTTGTCAGAGCGCGGATATTTAGATAGTTTCCTACCCATAAAACATTTGTAAAGTTTATAATTTGTCAATTTAGACTTGATATGCTATAATTATTTTCATTTAATAAAGGATTTTGCAATATGGGCGAATTAATTTCCCCACTAGAGCTCTGGAAAGATTTTAATCCCGAGCTTGACGACGACAACATTAATATAATAAGCGAAAAAGAGCTGTTGGATGGCTATATTTACAGGCAGATTTATTTTACCGCCTACCAAACTCAAGGCGGCAAGGTAAGAGCTTACGCAAAATTTTATTACGACAAAGACGCCGTAAAAAAAGCCCAAAAAACGCCTGTAATCTTCTTTTTGGGCAGTCCTGTAAGATTTGAGCAGACTTTGAAATTTATAAGAGCAAACTTAAAAGGCGTCGGAATTTTTACGATAGATTATTTTGGTCGTCAAGACGGCGCGGAAAGATACACAATTTATCCCCAATGCTTAGAATACGCTAATTTTGAAAAAGCCCAAGATATATTAAGCTTGGTAAAAGACTCCCCCAAAGATTCGCCTTGGTATATTTGGACTGCCATGGCAAGACGCGCTTTAACTTTGCTTGAACGCATCCCAGAAGCAGACGCAAGCAAAATAGCGATTTTGGGCATAAAGACCGGAGCCAATCTTGCTTGGAAAATAGGCGCTACTGATACAAGGGCTTGCTGTATTGTGTCTATGTTTAATACCGGCTGGCTGGGCTACGACTTTTTATATAAAAAAGGCGCGGAATCCGACCAAGAAATTCCTGAAGAACGCAGCCTGTATCTAGCCGCGCTCTCTACCCAAAGCTACGCGCCTTTGGTAAAGACGCCCATTTTAGTTACCTTATCTACCAACGACTCCGACGCGACTTTTGACCGCGCGTTTGACACCTATTCGCGTATACCCGAAAACACCGTGTCTATGCTTTCGGTCATACCTTATTCAGATAAAGAAATCTTCTTTGAATACAACGACACTATTATTAATTGGCTCAAAAATTATTTGTTCGACTCTCAAATATATCATCCTTATCAGCCTGAGCTTAAAATGTTTGGCAAAGACGGCAAATTGATTATCGAAGTTAAGGCCGACAACTCAATACCTATAAAAGAAGTAAGGTTGTATCAGGCTATAGAGACGCCCGACCCTAGCGTCAGAAACTGGATAAGGCTTAACTGCGTCGACCAAGGAAACGGTATTTATACCGCGCAAGCCGAAGTTTTGGACACGGCAGAATATTGCTTTGCTTTTGCCAACGTTTTATACGACGCTTATATCCTAAGCAGCAATATGCATGCGTGCATACCTTCCGAGCTTAACGTTAACGAAGCCAATGTTAAAGCCAGCAGATTGGTATACGACTCTTCCCTAGGTGTAGACTGTTTTACGGTAATCAATACGGGAGAGCTTTTCCATCACAATCAAGAATTGGCGATGGAAAAAGGGGCGCTGGAAATGCCCGGCGTCCGCGCAATGATCGGAGACCTTGCTACTTATAAAATAGGCGACCCGCGCTACAAAGGCTACGAAGACGACCAATTGCAAATTGGCTACTATTCTCCAGTCAATCAAAAAATAACAATAGCCTTAAGAAACTATATAGACTATAGATGCGAATACGATTATTTCTATACCTTTGAAGCCGAAGGCGCGGAAATCTGGAATAAAATTACCTTAAGCGCGTCAGAGTTCAAAAACGAAGACGGCGCTATGCTGAAAAGCTTTGAAAACGTTGCGCTGATTTACATCAAAAGCGAAGGCCCGCTTTTGATTAATAATATACTATGGGTGTAAAGGCGGCTTATGTCCAACGTTAACACTAAAAATCTCGTAACCGGCGCGAAAGCGGTTATGAAAAAAATCCATCCTTGCGGAAGCAATTTGTTTTTGATAACAAGGACGGGCGCGGACGTAAAGCTAAAATGCCTAGGCTGCAACCATACGATTATGCTGGATCTTCCTAAAGCCTTAAAAAGCATAAAATCGATACTTCCGCCCGATCCTCAATCTATTACATAAATAGAAATTTTTATGACATAATTGTAACAAGAGTATGATATAAATTATTTGAGGCAATAATCCTGTGGAATTGACACCATTAAAAAGAAAAACAAAAGCAATCAGCGCGCTTGATATTCTTATCATGATATTGATATTGTATCTTGCCGTAATCAATATTTATCGGGGATACACTATCATAGGCGCGTCTATGGAGCCTACCTACCATCATGACGACGTAATTTTAGTTAATCACTTTCCTTTTGATTATCAAAAAGGAGAAGTGGTAATACTTCAAAAAGAAGGTTACGAAGATATATACATCAAGCGCGTTATTGCGGTGGAAAACGAAGTATTTAAATTTGTAAAAACTCAAGAAAGGGTCAACGGCCTGTATGAAGTAAAGCTGTTGTTCAAACAAGCGGACGGCTCATGGCAAGAATACGACGACGGTTTTGCGATGCACGCAACGTCGAGCTTTGGAGCTTTTATCGTATTCGGGCAAGAGTATACTGTGCCTAAAGGTTGTTATTTCGTAATGGGCGACAACCGCGACAACAGCAAAGACTCCCGCACTTTCGGCTTTGTGACCCGAAAGGAAATCAAAGGCAAGGTAATTTTGACGATTACCGACAACAAAGTATTAAGAGCGATTTTCGCTTAAAATTAAAAAGGCGGAGGGATTATTGCCTTATGAAAATTAAAATCACTGGAGACAGCACTCTGGATCTGTCCCAAGAGCTTCTCCAAAAATTTGACATTTCTTTGTTACCTTTAGAAGTCGCTTTAGGCGACAACACGTTTTTTGACGGCGTCAACATTACAAGAGAAGATATTTATAACTTTGAAAAACAAACCGGAAAGCTTCCGAAAACCGCGGCAAGAAGCGCGTTTGTCTATAAAGATTTTTTTGAAGGTTTTTTGAGTCAAGGTTACGACGCGGTTATCCACTTTAACATTTCAAGTCTTCTTTCGGCTTCGCATCAATCGGCGTCCATTGCGGCTCAAGAGCTAAACAATGTTTACGCTGTCGACACCCTTTCTTTGTCTACAGGGTCAAGTCTGCTTGCCATATACGCTTGCGAACTAGCCCAAGCCGGCAAAACCCCGCAAGAAATAGTCGAAGCGGTCAAAAAAAGAATTCCCTTTGTTCAGACGTCCTTTGTCATAGACAATTTACATTACTTATATAAAGGCGGAAGATGCACTAAGCTTCAACTTTTGGGAGCGAACTTGTTAAAAATAAAACCCACGATCATAATGAAAGACGGCAAGCTTGACGTAGGCAGAAAGTTTAAAGGTTCGATGGTCAACGTCATAAAAGAGTATGTAAAGTATATTTTGGATATGTATAACACTCCTGATTTGACTCGAATTTTTGTCACCCATACGGACGCTCCCGAAGAAGCCGTGCAAGAAGTAAAATCTATTTTGAAAGAAAAATACAACTTTAAAGAGATTTTAGAGACTACAGCCGGAGCGACCGTAACGTCGCACTGCGGCAAAGGCACTTTGGGAATTCTTTATATCAACGATGGTAATAACTAAAGCCCGAAAAAACGGGCTTTTTATTTTTTTGGTTTTTATAGTTTATCGTTTTATTGATTTAACGCTTTATAATATAATTATCTTATGATTAAATTTGATTTGCATACTCATACCAAATTTTCGTTTGACTCAAGCCAAGACATATTGGAATTAATCAAGCGCGCAAAAGATATAGGGCTAAAATATCTTGCGATTACCGACCATTTCGACAACGGCTCTACATATTCCCCGCCGTCTCTTGATATCGCTGAATATTGCCAAACGATAACTTCTTATAAAGAAATCGCGCTAGAGTTGGGCGTAGAGCTTCTTTTGGGCATAGAAATGGGTTATATGCCACAAAAAAACGAAGAAAACGCCAAAATCATACAAGATTATCCTTTTGACTATGTCATAAACAGCCTGCACGAAGTGGACGGCGTTGACTGTTATTTCGCCGAATACCATCAAGGCAAAGACAAATACCAAAGCTATATTAAATATTTTGAAAAAGTTTTAGAAAGCGCGGACGCTCCCTATTATTACAGCTCTATAGGGCATATAGGCTACGTTATCCGCAAAGCCCCCTACGTTCCTAAAGAATTTAGATACTCTGAATTTCAAGATATATTGGACAAAATCTTAAATAAAATAATTCAAAAACAAAAGATTTTAGAAATAAACACAAGCGCGGCGGATTTGGCGGAGCCTGTCCTTCCTGGAATTGAAATAATCAAAAGATATTACGAGCTGGGCGGAAGATTGGTAACTTTCGGCTCGGACGCCCACAGCGCGCAAAGATTAGCTGAAAACTTTGACATTGTCTGCCGAATTTTAAAAGACATAGGCTTTGAGTATCTAACCGTGGTAAAAAACAGACAGCATATAGAAATTAAAATATAAAAAATATCGGATTTTGAAAAATCCGATATTTTTTTCTTACAAACCTTTTATAAACCTTATCCTATCGCGCAGGACATATCCATCTTAAGAAGCTGGTTAAGCTCTATTGCGTATTCCATAGGCAGCTCTCTTGAGAACGGCTCTAAAAAGCCTAAAACTATCATCTCGGTGGCTTGCTCTTGGGTCAAGCCCCTGCTCATAAGATAAAAGAGCTGGTCTTGAGAGACTTTGGACACTCTGGCTTCGTGCTCAAGTATAGACGTGCCGTTGAGTATCTTATTAAAAGGTATAGTGTCCGATTTTGACAGTTCGTCCATTATAAGCGTGTCGCATTCTACGTGGCTGTAACAATGATGCGCGGCTTCGGCGTGAACGATCTCGCCTCGATATGTCGCGTTTCCGCCGTTTTTGGCTATGGATTTTGAAATAACCGTAGACGAAGTATGGGGAGCAAGATGTATCATCCTAGAGCCTGCGTCTTGGATTTGACCTTGGCTTGCAACGGCTATAGATATAGTCGTGCCGACCGCGCCTTCGCCTTTTAGGATAACGGCGGGATATTTCATTGTAAGCTTAGAGCCTAGGTTGCCGTCTATCCATTCCATAACCGCGTCTTTGCCGCAAACCGCTCTTTTGGTTACAAGGTTATACACGTTGCCCGACCAGTTTTGTATAGTGGTATAACGGCATCTAGCCCCGTCAGCAACAAATATTTCGACCACCGCCGCGTGCAAAGAGTCTTTGCTGTATTTGGGAGCGGTGCAGCCTTCCACGTAATGCACAAACGCCCCTTCGTCCACTATAATAAGCGTTCTTTCAAACTGACCCATCTGTTCGGCGTTCATTCTAAAATACGATTGCAAGGGCTGTTCAAGCTTTACGCCCTTAGGCACGTAAATAAAAGAGCCGCCCGACCAAACCGCGCTGTTTAGGCTTGCGTATTTGTTGTCGTCAAAAGGCACAAGCTTGCCGAAATATTCTTTGAACAAATCGGGATAGCGTTTTAAAGCGGTATCGGTGTCCAAGAATATTACGCCTTTTTGCTCTAGTTCTTGCTGTATAGAGTGATAGACCATCTCGGACTCGTATTGAGTGGCGATACCGGCAAGATATTTTCTTTCGGCTTCAGGCAAGCCCAAAGCGTCAAACGTCTTTTTTATCTTTTCGGGCACTTGATCCCAAGTGTTAGCGACTCTTTCGCTGGGCTTTATATAATACGTCAATTGGTCTTCTTCAAGCTTGATTAGGTGATTAGCCCAAGCGGGAAGCTTGGAATTAATATATTGGTAATAGCTTTTTACTCTGTATTCGGTCATCCATTGGGGTTCGCCCTTTATGGCGCTTATTTCTCTGACCTTTTTTTCGTCAAGACCGCGGTCAAGCGAAAAAACGCCTACCTGCCCGTCGTTAAACCCGTATTTATATTCATCCATCGTGTTTTTGCTCTCCTGTCAATAATTCTTTTGCCGCGTTCCAAGCAAGCGTTGCGCATTTTATGCGCGGCAGCAATTTGTTAATGCCTTCCAAAGCGCAAGCGTCGCCTAGCTTGTCGCCGTCAAATTCTTGCCTTGTCATCATTTTGCTGAATTCTTGAGCGATGTCCAAGGCTTCGGGGACGGTTTTGTCTTTTAAAAGCTCGCACATCATCGACGCGCTGGCGCAGCATATAGAACAGCCGGAGCCTTCGTGCCTTATGTCCTTAATCACGTCGTTTTCTTGCAGCGCGCCTACACTGACAATATCCCCGCAGGATATATTCTTTAAAGTTACGGTTTTGTAGCCTTGGGGTATGGATTTGCCCCGCGGGTTTTGGTAATGGTCCATTATAATTTCTTTAGACAAGTTTTCGTCAAAGTAAGACATTTATAAAATCCCTTGCCTTTTTTAGCGCTTTTATAAATCTATCTATGTCTTCTTCGTTATTGTAATACATCAAGCTTGCTCTTACAGACGAAGTAATGCCCAGCCACCTGTGTAT
>DATCKP010000096.1:0-2893 GCA_036562165.1 Clostridia bacterium | reverse complement strand
CCGCTTTCATTCTGTTTATCGCGTTGCCGCCGCCTCCGCCTATGCCAAGGACTTTTATCTTACACACCGGAGCGGTTAAATCTTCAATATTATTGGTCATAAATCATTATTCCTCCGTAAAATGCGACCTATTTGTTATGAGATAAAGCTAGATCCAACAAACCTACTATTTGAGAAAACTGCGGTTTGTCAAGCATAGGCACCGAAGGTTTCAATATCTCAATGCTTGTCCCCAGCACCTTTTCAAAGATGTCTTTCGCGCCGCGCATAGAGCATACTTCGCCGCCCGTCAAATATACCGAAGCGTATTCGTCAAAATGAATTCCGGCTTTTTCGACATTTTCGGCGGCGAGTTCCGCCATATTGTATAAGCCTTCTATAACCAATTCGTTTGCCTTTTTGGCGGGAACCGCGGCTGAATATTCGTCAATAATATATCTTTCGTTTTCGCCGGGGTCTAAGGTAAGAACTAGCTGCTGTTTTAAGATTTCGGCTTGGCTGTAAGATATCTTAAGCCCTTCCATTAAGATAACAGTCAAAAATCCGCTTCCTGCGACAAAGTTTTGCAAAGATAATATGCCTTCGCCTTGAGCGCATATAACGCTGGACGCGATATGCCCTATGTCCAAGATAACGGATTTTTTTTCTGCCGCCTTATCTTCAATTAAATATAAATATTGACACAACGGCGAGCCCAAATATATAACGTCGTAAATACCCATAGTTTCCAAAATAGCGTTGATAATCTCGATAAAAACCTTTTTCGCGTATATATAACTTACTTTGGCGCTTATTTTGGAAGTTTTGCTTTTGGGGTATTTTAAAGTTTTGAGCCCGTCCACTTCAAAATATATCGGCGAACGGTTAATAAGCTTGTATTCGCGGCTCAACATAGCCGCGCCTTCTTCAAAAAGATTGTCGATATCGGCTGGTTTTATTGTTTTGGGGCGTTGAAACGACAAGGACACGTCTTTTACCAAGCATTCTAGAAAGTCCGCAGGAACTCCTACGAAAACTCTTTCGATAGGGTTGTTCTGGCTTCTTACCGCTTCAAACGCTTCCAAAACGCTGTCGGCTAATTTTCTAGGCTCTACAAACTCGCCGTTTGTATAGCCGTCGTATGCCACTTCCCCTGCGCCGCTTATGTTAAAAGTGTTGTTAACGCTGCGGCTGCCCACCAACACGGTAATGCGGGAAGAATCTATCTGCAAAATAGCAGCTTTTTGTTTGCTCATTAGTTACCTTATATATTTTGATTATATTCATTATATATTGAAAGGACAATTTAAGTCAAGATTATATGTATTTTGCGAAAATTAATTTAAAAGTCTATTTCCCCGGGTCTATAAGACGCTTTTAGCTTTCCGTCTTTGTCTAAATAAGCGCTGATTATGCCGCTTGAGCGATATAAAGGACTGTAATTATATAACGAAAACGCTATTTGGACTTTTTCTTGAAGCCTTTCGGAAAAACTCAAATGAATTACCACGCCCGAAGTCGTTTTCAAATAAAAATCGCCGCTTTTTCTTACGTAGTTAATTTTTTGAACCAGCTTAAAATACTCTTCGCCTATATTTTTTATGCAATAAAAAAGGTTGATCAAATCATTTTTTGCGGTATCGTTAATTTCAAGCTCTCGTCCTTTTTCAGCGGCGCTCATATCGACATCGTCTAATATGAGCAATTCAATTAGATTATTGGGGCGGGCGTTGATAATATCAATTACAGTGAGCTCTTCGCTTATGATGTAATATACATTGTCATACTTTATATAACCTATTCTTGCTCTCTTTGCCGCGTGGATTACAAGCTTATCCGGGAATTTTCTTTCTATCTTTAAAATTTTGGCTTCGGGAACGGATAGGGACAGGTTTTGTATGATTTTGGACTCATCCAAAAAGAAAATGCTGCGGGATTCTATTTTGACGTTGTCCTTGATTTTTTGGCACAAAACTGGGTCGTCCGCGTTTTTAAGCACGGCTTTTATGCTTCTTACGCTGAAAACCGCGCTGTTTAGAGTTATCATAAGTGCCAAAAACGCCAAAATGCAAAATAAAATTATCAGCTTTTTTTTCAAAATTATCACCCCGCAAGGAATTATAATGTAAAAAAAGCTGATAATTTTATACAAAAATGGCCTTTATTAGATAATTTTATAACTTTTTGCGAAAAAATCAGCCGTAAAATCCTAGATCATGCAAAACGCTTTTGCGTTTACGCCAGTCTTTTATTACCTTGACATACAACGTCAAAAACACTTTTTTGCCCAAAATATGCTCTAACTCTTCTCTTGCCATAGAGCCGATTTTTTTGAGCATAGAGCCTTTTGAGCCGATTATTATGCCCTTGTGATTGTCTTTTTCGCAGATAATAAGCGCGTCTATTTCTATAATATCGCCGTCAGCATATCTTTCTATGTCTACGGCTATTCCGTGCGGAATTTCTTCCTGCAGGTAATACATAGCCTTTTCTCTGATTATTTCGGCGATTCTTTCTTTTAAAGGCTGATCGGTTATTTGATCGGCGGGATAGAAAAACACTTCGTCTTTTAGATATTTCTTTAGAACTTCGATCAAAGTATCCACGTTTTTTCCGCGCAAAGCGCTTACCGGGACTATTTCCACGATATGCTCGTATTGTCTTAGCTTGTCAATCATAGGCAATACTTGGTCGGGTTTTGCCGCGTCTATTTTGTTGATAGTGGCTATCACGGTCGCGCCTTTGTATGTTTCGATAATTTCTTTGTCGGTATTGGTCAAGCCGTCGGTGGCGTCAAAAACAAGCAAGATTATATCCGTATCCGTAGACGCCGCCTTGACTTCTTTCATCATATATTCGCCCAAAATGTTGCGGAATTTAAAAACGCCCGGCGTATCCGTAAACACGATTTGGA
>DATCKP010000095.1:0-4913 GCA_036562165.1 Clostridia bacterium | reverse complement strand
CGTATATAGGCATTGTATTTATGATTGCTTTCGCGGCAACGTTTACCGCGGGGCTGTATGTTAGTTTCAAAGAGCCTTTCAACGCGCTTTCTTGGCTGTTTTTGGCTGTAGGCTTGTGCGCCGCCGGCATAGTTTGGTTTTTCAAAAAACGCGAGCAAAGCACTCAAGAATTGCTGGAACAAATTAAGCCCGCTCAAGACGGCGAAGACAACAACGAAGAAAACAGCGCAGAAAACACTGAAAACGCAAAAGAAAGCTTGGAAAATAATATAGGCGCAATAGAAGATACTAAAGACGAAAGCTCAAAAAACGATTAACGCTTGTTTGGTTTTTGATAAGAAGGCGATTTTTAAATGGAGACAATCATAAGAAAACCCGACCGAGAGTCTTTGAAGCTTGCTAAAGAAATAATAGCTCAAGGCGGGCTTGTGGCGTTTAAGACCGAAACGGTTTACGGTTTAGGCGCTAACGTTTACGACGAGCAGGCGGTCAAAAATATATTTCAAGTCAAAGGACGGCCTGCGGATAATCCCTTGATAGCGCATTTGGCGGATAAAGACCAAATAAAAACCGTGGTAAAAAGCTTACCGCCGCTTGCCCAAAAGCTGATAGACGAGTTTATGCCCGGGCCGTTGACATTGGTTTTGGAACGGGCGGACAGCGTTCCGGACGTGGTAAGCGCCGGGCTTCCTACTTTAGCGGTCAGAGTCCCCGCGGACGAGACGGCGCACGCTTTTTTGGAAGCGGTAAAGACGCCTATAGCCGCTCCGTCGGCAAACACTTCCACGCGGCCCAGTCCGACTACGGCTATGGACGTTTACGAAGACCTAAAAGGGAAGATTCCGCTTATCTTGGACGGCGGGCAGTGCCAAGTCGGCGTGGAATCCACGGTTATAGACGCGCGGACGGATAAGCTGACTATTTTAAGATACGGCGGATTGACTAAAGAAAAAATAGAAGACGTTTTGAAGATAAAGATAGACGAAAATACCGCTCCGGCGGACAGACCTGTTTCTCCCGGCACGAAATACCGCCATTACGCTCCCAACGCTACAATGTATTTCGTGTCATACGGCAAGCCCGAAGAAGTGGAAAGGCTGTATAATGAGAACAAGCATTTAAAAACGGTAGTATTGGCTGTGGATAAGTCTTTGCCCGCGCCTAAAGAATACCAGAATTTTTACAGCTTAGGCAAAGACGAAGTCGACGCGGCGCATAATCTCTTTAGGGCTTTAAGGGTATTAGAAAAAGAATACGATGTTATAATCGCATACGCTTGCCGCGAAGAAGGGCTCGGAGTAAGCGTTAATTCTAGAATGAGAAAGGCGGCGGGTAAAAATATAATTTAAAGGATAATTTAATATGTCGGACAACGCTAAAAAAATTTTGTTTGTCTGCGCCGGCAATACCTGTCGTTCTCCAATGGCCGAAGTTATTTTTAAGGAATTATGCAAAAAAGGCGGGCTGGGTTTTAAGGCAAGCTCGGCGGGATTGTACGCTCAAAAAGAGCCTATGAACGTTAAGGCGAAACAAGCCTTAAAAGAGCTTGGCTATACTCCGCCAAAATCCAAACAATCCAAAACGCTTACCCGATCGGCGTTAAAAAACGCGGACTATGTGTTTACTATGACGTCCGATCAAAAAGCGTATTTGAAGCCTTACGCTAAAGAAATTTATTCGATGAAAGACATATTAGGATACGACGTCTCTGACCCTTACGGAAGAGACTTGGAAACATACATAAACACCGCCAAAAAAATAGAAACAGCGGTAAAAAAGATAATAGATTTTTTGTCCAAAAATAACTGCGAATAAAATATAAACTAACGCGATTAAATACGAAGGAGACCCAAATTGATAGCCTTAGGTAACGACCATGCCGCTTTTAATCTCAAAAAAACGGTTATCGAGTTTTTAAAAGACCATAATCTTGATTATAAAGATTTTGGGGCGTTTGAGTCGGACGATACCGAAGGAGTAGATTATCCCGATTACGCTCTTAAAGTAGCCAAAGCGGTGGCTTCGGGCGAATGCGAAAAAGGCATACTTTTGTGCGGAACAGGCATAGGCGTTTCTATAGCGGCTAATAAGGTCAGGGGCATTAGAGCCGCGGTTTGCACAGACGTGTTCAGCGCCAAGGCCGCCCGCCAGCATAACAACGCCAATATTTTATGTTTAGGCGAAAGAGTAATAGGCCCGGGCGTCGCGAGAGAAATTTTGGAAGCTTTTTTTGCCACTGATTTTGAAGGCGGAAGGCACCAAAGACGCTTAGACAAAATTTCGGATATAGAGAAAAATCCGCATTTAAAATAAACTCAAGAAGTCAGGTTATGTTGAAAGAAATTTTAGACGTAATAACATCAATACAGCAGTCAACCGGTCTTGACATCGACATTTTTACGGGCGAAGGCGAGCGTCTGCTAAGCACGCACAATCAAAAAGACCTTTATCAGTTTGATATGACGCTTGAGCGTCTAAAAGATTCTGACGGCATCGCCCTTGACAAAGCGTATAATATTACATACTTTTTGATAACTCTTCAAGACAGAGAGCTTATCGGCGTAATAACCGGGGCAAACAAGGTTTCAAAAAATTACGCCTATATGGTTTCTCAGCTCATAGAGTCCAAAGTTCACAGCGGTCAAAACGAGCTTAATAAGCAAGACTTTTTTAAAGAGCTTTTGTCCAACAAACTAGAGCCTTATCAAATTCAATCCTACAAAGAAAAATACAATCTAAAAGACAGAGCGTTTTACGTAATAAACGTCTTGGCTCAGGCCAAAGACATTAAGCTTATTTTAGAATACCTTCAAGAGATTTTACGCGACCCCGACGTAGTCGTGCCTATGCACGGGGGCAATATAGCGGTTTTAAAGACGTGCGACGAAGAAGACGATTATCAATCTGCGGGCGAGTTTGCCCAAATGGTTTGCGATAACATAGAGCAAGAGCTGTCCAAAAGCGTGCATATCGGCGTGGGCGGGATAGCCAAGGATTTTTCCGAACTGCCTTTGATGTATGCTCAAGGTTTGTCTTCGGTAAGACTGGGCAGATTGATAGACGAAAGGACTAAAGTTTTTTCGTATAAAGACTATTTGCTTATAAAGCTGTTTGAAGAGCTGCCCAACGACAAAGTCCAACAGTTTATAAAAATGACTTTGGACGAAGAAGCCTTAGACGTTTTTAAAAACCGCGAGCTTATGGAAACGGCTGAAGAATTTTTGAATAATAATCTAAACATAAGCGAAACCGCGCGTATAATGTATATGCATAGGAATACATTAATATATAGGTTGGATAAAATTGAAAAGACTATGGGTCTTAACTTACGCAAATTTTCGGACGCGGTAATTTTTAGGACGCTTAATATTCTTTTTAAGCTTTTTAAGGGAGACTCTAAGTAATGGATTATTCTCAAAAAGCGCTGAAAAAGCACAAAGACTGGTGCGGCAAGATAGAAGTTATCTCCAGAGTAAAAATCGCCGGCAAAGACGATTTGTCCCTAGCGTATACGCCGGGCGTGGCGGCGCCTTGTTTGGAGATTGTAAAGGACAAGGATTTGTCATACGTTTACACAAGGCGCGCCAATTTGGTCGCGGTGATTACAGACGGGTCGGCGGTTTTGGGCTTGGGCAATATAGGCGGCGTCGCGGGAATGCCCGTGATGGAAGGCAAATGCGCGCTTTTTAAGGAATTTGGGGGAGTGGACGCTGTGCCTATCGTCCTTGACACCCAAGACGCCGAAGAAATCATAAAGACTATAAAAAACATAGCGGGCAGTTTTGGCGGTATTAATCTAGAAGACATAGCCGCGCCCAAGTGTTTTGAGATAGAAAGACGCTTAATAGAAGAATTGGATATTCCCGTTTTTCACGACGACCAGCACGGCACGGCGATAGTCGTTTTGGCGGCGCTGATCAACGCGCTTAAGATAGTAAAAAAAGATATAAAGGATATAAAAGTCGCGTTAAGCGGGCCGGGAGCCGCCGGAACCGCAATAACCAAGCTTTTGCTGGAAGCGGGCGTTAAGGATATAGTTTTGGTAGACCGAGACGGCATAATATACCGCGGCAAAAGCGGGCTGGACTGGGCAAAACAAGAGTTAGCGGAGATTACTAATAAAGATAACATAAAAGGCGGGCTTAAAGATGCCTTTTTGGAAGCGGACGCGTTTATCGGCGTGAGCGCTCCCGGCATCGTAACGCAAGATATGATAAAATCTATGAATCGCGATCCTATAGTTTTTGCGCTGGCTAACCCCGTGCCCGAAATTATGCCCGAGTCGGCTTTGCGGGCCGGGGCGGCGGTGGCAGGCACAGGCAGAAGCGATTTTCCTAATCAAATAAATAATGTCTTAGCGTTTCCCGGGGTGTTTAAGGGAGCGTTAAGCGTAAGAGCAAGGCGGATTTCTCAAGGCATGAAGGTTGCGGCGGCTTACGCTTTGGCTGGATTAATAGACGAAAAAGATCTAAAGCCAGATTATATTATTCCTGACGCGTTTGACAAAAGAGTATGCGAAGCCGTAAGCCAAGCTGTTGCAAAACAAGCGATAGCGGAGGGATTGAACAGGATATAAAATTTTTGGTGCGAACCTAAAGCTTACATAAAATATTCGCTTATTATTTAATCGCTTCCAGCAGAACGTTGACTTTATATTTGCGAAGTTTTTGCTTATAAGCAATTTTATAGCTAATCTTATATATAATTTTGATACGAGTTGACAAAATTTATAAATTTTGCGGTCGCGCTCCGCATGGAGCGCGTGGATTGAAATAGAAGTAAGGATAGCAGAAAAAGCTTACAAGCAAGTCGCGCTCCGCATGGAGCGCGTGGATTGAAATTCGCACTAGATTCCAACGAATTACCTACACTCCGCGTCGCGCTCCGCATGGAGCGCGTGGATTGAAATATAC
>DATCKP010000014.1:0-19016 GCA_036562165.1 Clostridia bacterium | reverse complement strand
ACTATCGTTTTTTTTCCTTGCCTCTTATTCCCTTGTCAATGTGCATTATCGCTACCAATCAAGATAGCCTAGTTATAATACCAAATACCCTATCCCTTGTCAACAGTTTTTAGTAAATTTTTTTGAGAAAATTTAACATTTATTTGGTCTAATTATATTAAAATTTCGCGGCGATATTATAATATGCGTTTATTAAAAATATTTAATTACATGCAAAACATATTAATTCCGCTTTTTACTATGCGGCAGTTAAATTCAAAATCAGGATAAATCTCCCCGTCAAGCTGCGCCTTAAGCGGAGCGTTAGAAGTGATTTTTACGTTTTCTACCAAATACTCGTCGGCAAACAAGCCGATATGCTTGCCTGTCAAAAACTTAGGCAATAGTCTTTTATACAACTTGCGGTCGACTATCTTAATTACGACCAAGTTTAGCTTGCCGTCGTCGATAACCGAATTGGGAGACACTTTCATGCCGCCGCCTATGTAAATTCCGTTGCTTAAGCACATCATCATGCAGTCATATGTTTTTTTCTCGCCGTCAAACTCGACCGTAAAATTATATCCTTCAAACGTTTTCAATACTCTTATAACCGCCCAAAGATAATTAGGCCAGCCTTTAAGTCTTCGCCAAGCGTAAGCCTTAGACAACACTTCTACGTCCATTCCCATTCCGGCAGCGTTTAGGCATCTTAAGCCGTTTTTAAACTGTAAATAATCTATTTTTTTTGTTTTGCCGTTTAGTATGATTTCAAACGCTTTTTTTAAGTTGTTAACAGGAAGCCCCGCCGCCTTGGCAAAGTCGTTGCCGCTGCCGTATGCCACGAATCCAAGATTGACGCCGCTTAAATTTTGCACGCCGTTTATAATTTCGTGAAAAGTGCCGTCGCCGCCGACGCCTATAATATTCTTTTCCCCCGATTCAGCCAGTTCATAAGCTATTTCTTTAGCGTGCTTAGGATATGACGTGAAATGAAACTTATATTCCGCGCCGCGCTTGTCCAAAATTTTGGATATCTTTTTGACCGCTTTTTGACCTTTATCCGTAGACGCGTTTATTATGATGTTATACATCTTTTTCGCACCCTTACATTATTAGTGTTTTTATATTCAAATTCTAACATCCAAAAATTCTTATGTAAATATTTTACACATAAATATGACAAAAATGTTATACTAATACTATGACTCTTCCTGATTCGCTGAAAAATTGGGCGTTAAAGCTTGATTTTCCTATATATATAACGGGCGGATACGTAAGAAACTTTATTCAAGGCTATTCTAATTCGGACGCGGAAATCGACATCGCAGGCGGAGCCGCGTCCAGCGAACTAGCCAAGCATATTCCGCAAAACGCCAGCTTTGAAATCGTAAATCCGCGGTTAGACACGTCGGTAATCATATTTGACGGAATAAAACTAGAATACACGCCTTTTAGAACAGAGCAATATTACGCCGGAGAGCATACTCCGCATTCTTCAAAATTTGTAGACGACCCCGAAATTGACAGCTTAAGGCGGGATTTTACCTGCAACGCGCTGTATTACGACATTAAGCAAGACAAAATCTTGGATTTCCACAACGGAATACAAGATATCCGCGACAAGATTTTACGCGCGGTCTCGCCCGAGATATTCCGCCACGACGGCTTGAGAATATTAAGAATGATACGCTTCGCCGCCGAGTTAGGCTATAAGATCGACCCGCAAACATACCAAAGCGCGCTTAAATATAAAGACAACTTAAAATTTATTTCCAAAGAAAGAATACGCCAAGAGTTCGATAAAATCTTAACGGCAGACATAAAATACGGCGTTGGGGACGCGCATATTAAGGGCTTAAAGCTGATAGCGGAGATGGGGCTTTGGAAATATATTATTCCCGAGCTGGAAAAAGCAGTAGGCTTTGACCAGCGTACCGAGCACCACAAATACGACGTTTTTGAGCATCTGTTGGAAACCGTAAGGCTCAGCCCGCCGCAAATACGCCTTGCCGCGCTATTGCACGACGCAGGCAAGCCGTTTTCGGTAGAACGATACGGCAATATGCATCATCACAGCGAAATAGGCGTTCAAATCGTAAAAGAAAGGCTGGGTCAAAACGGGCTTAAGTATCCAAACCGCGTCGTAGAAAAAACGGCAAGGCTGATAGAATTGCATATGTTTGACCTATTGCAAAACACCAAGCCTTTTAAGATGCGAAAGTTCGTGGCGAAAAACTACGACATTATAGACGATTTTATACAGCTTGTAAGAGCGGACACCTTGGCTCACGGAACCAACAAAGCGGACAGAAGCGTAAGGTTTTTGCAGACAAAGCAAGATATCCAAAGGCTTAACCTTCCTAAATCGGTAAAAGAGCTTAATATCGACGGAAACGATATAAAAAACGCTTATCCCGATACAGAGCCCAAAAAAATAGGCGAAGTTTTGGACAGACTTTGGGACGCGTGTTTAGAAGAAAAGACAAAAAACCAAAAAGACCAATTGATTAAATACGCAAAAACGATTATTGAAGAGCTAAAAAAATAGTCCGGCGCCGCATACGCGCGGCGGCTTAAAAAATTAATTTCGCATAGAGAAAAATGGAAAAGTTTTTAAGCGACTTGCATTTGCACAGTTTTAATTCGGACGGCGAAGCCGATTATTTGGACCAAATTAAAAGAGCTAAAGATTTAGGGTTAGACGCTATAGCGTTGACAGACCACGACACTTTAAACGGCGTTAAAGATTTTTTGCATGAGTGCAAAAAAAATAACCTAAAAGCCATAAGCGGCATAGAGTTAAGCTGTTTTGATCAAACAGAAATCCATATTTTAGGCTATAACGTCGATCCCAGCAAACCCAGCCCGCTTGTCAAAGAGCTTGCTAATTTGTCCCAAGCCCGCAAAAACCGTATGATTATGATTATAGACAAGCTAAAAAGCCTTGGCGTTCATATATCGTACGACGAAATTATACAAAAATACAAGACCAATTCTGTTTCCCGATATCATATAGCCAAGCTTATGGTTGAAAAAGGCTACGTAAAATCCAAAGAAGAAGCTTATTATTTGTATTTATTCCCCGGAAAACCCGCGTTTGTAGACTTTTTTTATTTTGACCCGTTTAAAGCCGTAGAAATCATAGCCAAAAGCGGCGGAACGGCTGTTTTGGCTCATCCGGGCAGAATGCGAATGGACAGCTTGAATTTAGAAAATTTGGTTAAAAAATTAGCCGAAGCGGGATTAAAGGGCATAGAAACTTATTACCCTGCTCATAGTAAAAACGCTATAAAATTTTTCAAACAATTAGCAAAAAAATATAATTTGATAAATACAAACGGAAGCGATACGCATAATATATACGATAACTCAATTACAAATTTTGAAACCGAGCCTAAAACTATAGAAGTCTTGGGGTTGCGATGAACAAGGCTGTTAATAAGTTAAAACATATACTAGCTTCGATATTGATAGTGCTTGCGTTAAACGCAAGCACTTGTCATATTTTTGACGCGTTGGCAGAAAATTCCAATAACGTTCCCAAAATCACCATAGTATACGGTCAAAAAAGCGCGACTTTTTATCCCGAAAAATACAAGGTTAAATCCAAAGTCTTTACGCACCAATACGAAGCCCAAAAGTTTAATAGGTCGTCAGACATAAGACAAAAGATTAGAATGCTTAAGCTTATAAAATCACAAGGCTGGTCTAGCTACGACGCTTTTAAGTTTATGTTCGCCGGGCTCAACGAAGACATCGAAAGATGGCTTATCCAAAACGTAAATACTAGCCCCCAAGACGCCAAAATTATATTTAGGCCTAACAATAACGTAAAGTTTGCCATCATCAAAGAAAAAGACGGGCAAACAGCCGACATAGAAAAATTATTTGACGACATATACCAAAAAATGCTTTCCAACGTTTCGGTAAGAGTCGTCGTCAAGACCTTGAGAGTGCCGGCGGAAATTACCGCGGACTACCTAAAAGAAGAAACTTATCTTAGGGCAAGGTTTTCTACCGACTACTCCTTTTCTTCGCCAGGAAGAAAGCATAACATCCAGCTCGCCATGAAAAGATTTGACGGGCTTGTATTAAAGCCCGGCGAGATAGCGTCTTTTAACAAAATAGTCGGGCCCAGAACGGCTTACAACGGCTTTGTGGAAGCCAAGATTATAATGGGCGGTCGATACGAGCAAGGCATAGGCGGCGGAGTGTGCCAAGCATCCACGACTATTTATAACGCCGCGCTTTTGGCTGATTTAGAGATAATCTCGGCTAATAATCACAGCCTAAGGGTAAATTACATAGAGCCATCTTTTGACGCTATGGTCAACGGCAGCTGGAGCGACCTGAAATTTAGAAACAGCACGGACAGAAATATATATATTCACAGCTATTGCTCTCAAAACAGAGTGATAGTCGAAATTTACGGCGCGAAAATGCCGTACCGCATTACAAGGCACTATAGAATACTTTCCCGAATCGCGTCTCCCGGCAGCGAAAAGATTTTGGACTACGAAGGCAAATATTCTCAATACGTAAAATACAAGGGCCAAACGCATGTGCTGCAGCCGCCCAAAGACGGAATGATAAGCGAAGGATACTTAAGATATTATAACGGCGACACGCTGATAAAAGAAGTCAAAATAAGAAGCGACCATTACGCTCCGCAAAAGGGAATAATAGTCGAAGGCGTGTTGACGCCGCCGCCCCCTGAAGAGCAAGAAAAGAAAGAAGAAAAAGCAAGCGAAGATAATTTTTTTGATCTAAACAAAATTCTAAAAGGCTTTGAAGATATTTTTAGGCAAGCTCATACGCCTTAATTTACGGGAATATAAATAAATTAAAGAACTTTAAAAAAACGGGGACGGCGATGACAAGAGAGCAATATATAAAAAACACGCTAGAGCTTAATCTATTTTATTCAAGGCTGTTTAAAGAGCATTGCATAATATTAGCCGCCGCCCAAAGAAACGGCGATATGCGGTTTTTGCAGTCTTTAGACAGATATAAAGTGCGTTTAGAGATGCTTCTTAACGCGGCGATAGAAAGCGGGCTAAGTTTGATAGACGCGCGCTATATTGAGCGGGACTGCTTTGTCACGCCGTATACATATTCTTTGGAAATAAGCTCGCAAAACGCTTGCGGGGTGTCTATAAACCATAGAATTACCAATTTAGAAATCGAAAGGCTTTCTAAACCCCAGCCCATACCAGCGGGCAGATTGCCCGTAGTTTACGAGCGCGCTTTGAGAATAAACGCGGACGGGCAAGAAATCTCTCAAGGCCTTGCTGAGCTTGTGGAAAACATCTTAAACGAGATCTTGCGCGGCAGAATTTATTCCTGCGTTTACCCTTCTGTTTACGAGAGCATCGGTTTAGAGATAAAAAGATACCAAAAAGCGTTGGAAGCTTTAAAACAAGACAAGAATATAGACTTTTTTGACAGCGATGCCGTTAAAATAATGCAAACTAACGCTCAATTTATAAGGGGCGGGCTTGACCCTAAAGAAAGCCAAGATTTCGAAAAAGCTAATAATTTTGCCCAAGAGTTTTCAAAATGCGGATCCGACAAAGAAAGCTTTCTAAAAGTTAACGCAGAATTCTCTCAATTCACCCAAGACCTAATAGAAAGGCTTATGGCAAAGAAACTTATAAGCGCGATACTGCCGATTGCTTTAGATAATATTTTAAGGCAGGCTAACAGGAACATGGTTATCTTGCAATCAAGGCAATAAAAAAAACCGCTTATTTGAAAGCGGTTTTTTAATTTTTAGAGGCTTTTGTCTTTTGAATTAACTAGCCTTTTGTCTTTTAGGCGGATTTATTTGTCGCTAGAAAGAGTCAGATAATCGTTGGGATTGACCTTATCGCCGTTGACAGAGACTTCAAAGTGCAAGTGAGCGCCCAAATCTTTTTCGACGCCGCGAGCGGGAGCAATTTCGCCAATCTTGTCTCCGGCTTTAACGCTGTCGCCCTGTTTTACGGTCACGTTTTTAAGATACATATAAGTCGTGGTCAAAGAATCAGAGTGCTTTATTACAACAATATCGCCGTCCAGGATATTGTTGGTATCCACTTTTTCTACAACGCCGTCTAATACAGCTACGACAGGCGTTCCTTCTTCAGCGGCAAGATCTATGCCCGTGTGAGCCTTGTGCCGTTTGATGATAGAAAACCAAAACGGCTTGTTTACGCTGTAGTCTCTAGCTACAGTATACTCGCCTTGGATAGGCATAATCATTTTGGTTTCGTCGCTGCCGGAAGGGACGTCGGGTTGTGGAGCTGGCTTATTGCCGAGCACCAAAGCCAATGTAACTATAGTGCCTATGGCAATAAGGCTTACGATCAATAAAATATAGTAAAGATTTTTTTTGAAAAATCTTTTCAAAGCGACAACTCCGCCTCTGTTTTCTTTGTTTTCCATTTCACCAAACCTCCGTTGTGTTGGGATTATTGACACAAAGATCGACTAATATACAAAAATTTCTAAAAATTTGTTTGAGAGAAAAACGGCGATTTTACAACGACGAAAAACTAACGCCTCTTAAATCAGCTTTTTTAAAAACTTCCCAAAATCAAAGGCGCGCCTGCCGTTACGGTGTTTTCTCTTAAGGCGAGCTGGATGTTTACAAAATGGTCTCCGACTTTTACAGCGGGCGTGTAAATCAATTCGGAATAACCGCAAATACAAAGCAATTGGCCTTGGCGGGTCTCGGATACGACCTTGACTTTATAAAGCTCTAAAATATAGTCGACGTCTTTTATCGACCCTTTAAACGAGACGCTCATTCCTTGGATATTTCCAAGGGCGTTTTTTACTTTTTTCGCGTTATTCGCGTCGCAATAAACTTCATAATAAATACCGTTATAGGCGCAATCATCGCTTTTTATTTGCGCGGAATCGGTCGTAAAAAAAACGACTTTCATGTCGGAATATTTTTTTCTAAGCAAAAGAAGATCTTGCTCGGCTACGCCTAAGCCGGCAAAGATAAGAATAAACGCCAAAAACAACAAAAACCTTTTCATACCCAAGGAATTATTGACTAATTTTTTTCGTTTAAAATCCGAAAGCATAAGAAGCTTATAAAAACGCATAAAAAACCGCGTTTTTTTTCGCGGTTTGTTTATACGAAAGATTTTTGCCTTAATAAATATCGCTTTGTGTTATAATACTGCTATGAAATCCTGCGCGTATGCCAAAATCAATCTTTGCCTTATCATTACGGGAATAGAAAACGGCTATCATCTTTTAGATTCTGTAATGGCAAGCTGCAAAAATCTAAAAGATACCGTTATAGTAAAAAAATCCAAAAAAGATTCTATAAAATTTTTGGGAAAATTTTCGGACATTGACCCGCAAAATAATACGGTCTATAAAACCCTGACGCTTTTTAGGGAAAAAGGCTTTGATATTCCGCCGCTTGACATAAAGATAAAAAAACGCATTCCCATAATGGCGGGACTAGGCGGCTCTTCGGCGGACGCCGCGTGTTTTATAAAGATAATTTGCAAGATGTTCAAGTTAAGTTTATCCGACCCTAAAATTTTAGAAATTGCCAAAACCGCAGGGAGCGATATTCCTTATATGCTCAATACCCGGCCGTGCAGGGTTAAAGGAACAGGAAATATAATTCAGCCTTTGAAAAACAATTTTAAGTTAAAAGCGATAATCGCTATGAGCGGCACGGTGTCTACCAAACAATCCTTTCAAGCTTTTGACGAACTGGGTCTTGAAGGCTCAGACAAAACGCATTGCGATAATATAACCAAAGCTTTGGAAAACGCCGATTTTGAGCTTTTAAAAAATAATCTAGTCAACGACCTAGAAAAAGCGTCTTGCTATATCAACCCAAAAATCGTTTCCGCTAAAGAGCTTTTAAAAGCCGCGGGGGCGGAAGCTGCAGCAATGACGGGCTCTGGCGGGGCGTTTTTTGCCCTCGCAAGAAATAATCGCGTATTAAATAAAATCTATAAATCCCTAAAAGGCAAAGTTAGATTTTTGTATAAAACCGAAATCTTTTGATTTTGACATTTTTTTTTGGATTTTTTCTTCTTTATAATTTCCCAAGCGTTTTTATATTTAAATACCTGTTAATAATCTAGTCGAAACAATAAAAACGGGGGTTTCTTAAAGTGAAATCCAAATTTATTTATATTGTTTTGGCTGGTTTTGGTATATTATTGCTTCTTTTAGTAAATTTTACTATTAAAGAAAAAAATAACAATACAGATTATATCAGACTGCATATACGCGCCAACAGCGACAGAGCTCAAGACCAGACGCTGAAATACAAAGTCAAAGACGAAGTCGTCAAATTTTTGACGCCGCGCCTTGCCGAGTGCGAGAATTTTGACGACGTATACAATATGATCGTATCCGTTCAAGACGAGCTTGAGAAAGTGTGCAAACAAGAAGTCCAAAAAAACGGTTACGACTACGGCGCGAAAGTGTCCTTAAAAAATGAATACTTTCCTACAAGACACTATAACGGTTACACGCTCGAAGAAGGCGTGTATACGGCGCTCATAATAGAGTTAGGGCAAGGCGAAGGCGACAACTGGTGGTGCGTAATATATCCGCCCCTATGTTTTTTAGACGCTCAAGACTATGGCGGCGGGTACGTAAAATATAAGTCAAAAATTTACGAGCTTATAAAACAATACGAAAAAAGAGGTGAAAAATGACGACGCAAAAGAAAATCGCAAGCGTATTGCTGATAATAACTCTTTTGTTTGGTCTGTCGATAAGCTTTACTCATAACGCTCAGGCCGCCAACATAGTAAAAGGCGATACATACGACAATATAGTGGCGGTGCAGACCGTTTTAAAAAAATGGGGTTATTATACCGGCGCGATAGACGGAATCTACGGCTCTAAAACCAGAGCGGCAGTCATAAGCTTCCAAAAGAAAAACGGTCTTGCCGCGGACGGCATAGTAGGACCTAAAACCGAAGCCGCTATGGGTCTTAATCTAAAAAGCTCTCCCGCCGCTTATTACAGCGGAAGGAATATCACAAAAGGCGACACGGCCGCTAACATAAAAGCGGTGCAGACCGTCCTAAAGAAATGGGGTTATTATACCGGCGCCGTAGACGGCGTTTTCGGCCCTAAAACTAGAGCGGCGGTTATAAGCTTCCAAAAGAAAAACGGACTTATAGCCGACGGTATAGTAGGGCCTAGGACTGAAGCCGCTATGGGCTTAAACCTTGGCGGAACTGTCAGCGCGGCGTCTTCTGTCAGCAGCAATGAATTATACCTGCTTGCAAAATGCATTTACGCCGAAGCCCGCGGAGAGCCTTACGAAGGACAGGTAGCCATAGGCGCGGTCGTTTTAAACCGCGTAAAAGATCCCAGATTCCCCAACACTATAAGCGGCGTAATTTATCAGCCCGGCGCTTTTACCGCGGTGGCGGATGGACAGATAAACCTTACGCCCAACCAAACCGCGATTAACGCCGCGCAGGACGCTTTAAACGGCTGGGATCCTACCTACGGATGCTTGTATTATTACAATCCCGCGACGGCGACTTCAAAATGGATTTGGAGCCTGCCCGTAGTTCTAAAAATAGGAAAACATAACTTCTGCAAAGCCGCATAAGGAGAGTCTTATGGATCAATACGAAAGAAGCCTTGAAAGAAAAATAGACGGTTTTATATCTTTAATACTTATAATGGCGCTGGCTATTTTGGGGCTGGCGGCCGCATTGGCAAATATTTGGGCGCGCAACGATATGCACGAAAAAGCGCTTGAGAATACCTATCAAAAATCCTTTTTCAACATAAGCACGAGCATGAACGAGCTTGAGACTAAACTCAACAAGCTCAAAGTTACACATTCGGATTCTCAGCGAATGTTTTTGGCCAACGATATCTGGAAAACCAGCTCGCTTATTCAGGACAACCTTGCCCAATTGCCAATAGACCACTACGCGATTTCGGACGCCGTGAAATTTGTAAACCAAACCGGCGATTACATATATTCGCTCAACCGCAAGCTCCAAAAAGGCGGGACGTATTCCGAAGAAGACATCAAAATGCTGGACGACTTGACAGATCGCTGCGCCAAACTCAACCAAAATATTCAAAAATTGTCTCAAAAAATAGCTTCTAATTACCGCATAATAGATCATATTAACGCCGCAAAATTAAAAAGCGGAAAAAAGGACGCCAAAAACCTTTTGGATTCGGACTTGTCTAAGATTAGCCAAGAATCCATAGACTATCCCGAAATGATTTACGACGGGCCTTTTTCGGACGCTCTTGCCAAAAAAGAATACAAAGCGCTGCAAGGCTTGAAAGAAATATCTTACAAACAAGGCATAGAATATATCAAAAAAGTTCTGCCCGACACCGCCGATGTTAACTACAGGGGCAAGGCGGCGGGCGACTTAAAAGCTTACGAATACGTAACTACCACAAAAGACGGGCTCACAAGGTATATACAAATAAGTTGCAAAGGCGGATTGCCCGTTTCCATAAGCAGCGGCAGCGTCATCGGCAAGGCTAAATTAAGCGAAGACCAAGCCAAAGCCGCCGCACAAGAATGGGCTAAAAAGCTTATAGGACAAGACTTAGAAGGCGTATGGATAAGCGTTTCCGATAACACCGCCTTTATCAACCTTGCTCCCGTGGTAAACGACATTATTTACTACCCCGACTTGATAAAAGTAAAAGTGTCTTTGGTAGACGGCAATTTATTGGGCTGGGAAGCTAGATCTTACCTGCAAAATCACGTGGAAAGAGAGCTCGCTTTGCCGTCTATAACAAAAGAGCAAGCTAGAGAAAGAGTAAGCCCTAGATTAAACGTTGAAAACATAAGACTCGCTCTTATACCAAAAGAATGGGGCGAAGAAATTTTGACCTACGAATTTTACTCCTCTTACGGCGATAATCTATATATCGTATATGTAAACGCCGAAAGCGGACAAGAAGAAAACATCTTAATGGTCATCAACACGCCGGATCGGGGAAGAATGCTGATTTAAGGGAAGACAAAAAAATACTATAAAAAAGAGCATATTTAAAAAATATGCTCTTTTTTTATTTAATCGTAATCGTATTGGTCGAAGTCAAAGCCGTTTTTGACGGGTTTCTTTTTAAAAATCTTAGAGCTTAATTGGATCAAATAATTAACATACATTATGTCAAGCGCCATCGCTACAAGCGAAACTATAGTATATATCAAAAATATCATCTCGCTGTTAAAAAAATTGTTAGGGTCTATGATACAGTTGTTAATAGAACGCCCTATTATTCTAGTTACTATCAGGCTCGTTACAAAAAACGCGATTAGAAAAAACTCAAAAATTATAAAGCTTGTCAGTCTTTTTTTAAAATGTTTTCTATAAGAACGCAGCTGTTGAGCTCGGGATTCACCATTTTTTTGCGGTTTGTAAAGGTCTATTTTGAATACTATTTTTAATTTATCGGTATATATGAACAGCGCCATGCCCGTTAAAAAAAGCGCCGCTTGAATAATCATAGCAATAAAAACCGCTTCGGCGCTTATAAAAAAATGCTTTTCAGGCACGGCTCCATATGCCCACGTGAAAGCAAACAAAAACAAACTTAAGAAAAAACATGTTAAATAAATAACATGCAAAAAAGAAACCTTTCTTTTTACGCGATCGGGATTAACCTTTCTTTCAGCATACCTTATCATTAGTGGACTTCCTTTATACAAGCTTTCAGCTAAGAAAAATTTCAGGATAAACCCCCAAATATCATTTTAAAATCAAAACGCGGGCATGTCAATACCAAGTCCGCAAAAAACGCCATAAAAAATATAGTATTTTTGTATCAGAAAAACCTAAAAAACCCCCAAGTTTAACCTTGGGGGTTTTTTATCTTAAGATAATTTATTGTTTTTACGCTTTAGGTCCTGCGTTTTTGATAGCGGGATCGATGTCTTTATACTTTTCAAAGTTTTTAGTGAAGTCGGCTGCCAGTTTTTTAGCCGTCTTTATATAAGCTTCCTTATCCGCCCAAGTGTTGATAGGATTTAAGAGAGCGGGGTCGACGTTAGGGCAGGTCTTAGGAATGTATAAGCCGAAATAAGGCTCTTGTTCGTATTCCACGTTAGCAAGCGAGCCGTTGAGAGCGGCGGTTACGATAGCGCGGGTTACTTTTAAGCTCATACGGCTTCCTACGCCGTAAGCTCCGCCCGACCAGCCGGTGTTGATCAAATAAACGTCAGAGCCGTGCTTTTCTATCTTTTCGCCTAGTAATTTAGCGTAAACGCTGGTATGCAAGGGCAAGAACGCGGCGCCGAAGCAGGTAGAGAAAGTGGATTGCGGCTCGATTATTCCGCGCTCGGTTCCCGCTAACTTAGAAGTATAGCCGCTTATAAAGTAATACATAGCCTGCTCTTTGGTAAGCTTAGCCACAGGCGGTAATACTCCGAAGGAGTCGGCGGTTAAAAAGATTATGGTCTTAGGATGGGAAGCTACTCCGGGAATTATTGCGTTAGGAATGAAATCTATAGGATAAGAAACGCGGGTGTTTTCAGTGATAGAGCCGTCGTCGTAATCAGGATGGCGGTCTTCGTCTACTATTACGTTTTCCACTACCGCGCCAAATCTAATCGCTCTGTAAATTTCGGGTTCTTTTTCTTCGGTAAGCCCGATACATTTTGCGTAGCAGCCGCCTTCGAAGTTAAATATGCCTTCGTCGCTCCAGCCGTGTTCGTCGTCGCCGATTAAGCCCCTGTTAGGATCCGCGCTCAAAGTGGTTTTGCCCGTGCCGGACAAGCCGAAGAACAACGCGGACGAGCCGTCTTCCAAAGAGACGTTAGCAGAGCAGTGCATGCTCAAAATGCCTTTTTTGGGCAATAGATAGTTCATCAAAGAGAACACGCTCTTTTTCATTTCTCCGGCGTATTTGGAGCCGGCGATTACTATAAGCTTGCGCTCAAAGCTTAATATTATAGCCGCTTCGGAGTTTGTTCCGTCCGTTTCGGGAACAAGCTTAAGACCGGGAGCGCATATGATTGTGTAATCTTCTTTGAAATTCTCAAGCTCTTCCTTGGTAGGACGGATGAGCATATTATACATAAACAAGTTTTGGGAAGCGTATTCGTTGATAACTCTTATATTGATTCTATGTTTAGGGTCGGCGCCCGCAAAACCGTCAAAAATAAAGATTTCGCGATTGTTAAGATACGCCGTGACTTTAGCCAAAATTCTGTTAAAATTCTCAACCGATATCTTTTTGTTAACAGAGCCCCAATCGATTTCGTTTGTAACGGAAGGTTCGTCTACGATAAAACGGTCGTTAGGCGAACGGCCGGTATATTTTCCGGTGTACACCAAAAGCGCGCCGTTGTCCATAAGCTTCGCGTCTTCGGTTTCCAACGCAAGCTCGGTCAACGCAGCCGGCGATAAGTTCCGATAAACAGCTAAGGGATTAACTATTCCCCATTTTTCAATGCCATAAGTGTTCATTAGCATCCTCCAATATATAAATTTTGTTTTTTTATCTCCATGGGGAAAATCAGTTGAGAAACCGGCTTAAAGCATAAGCGGTTTTCAAAAAAACTAATTTTTCCGCATATTAATTATGCCATATGCTATATTTTGATGTCAAAACTATTTGTTTCACATTTTTATGTCATATTTTAATATGCGAACAATATAATAAAATTATCGCTATAATATTGTATAACATTTATTTTTTTGACAAAAATTAAATATGCCGAATTAACGCATAAAAAACTCCTTTAAATGTCTTGACAAATCCTGATAATCGTTATAAAATAGATGAGCCATAAGGTTGGAAGAGCGACACGTCGCGGAGTGGAGCAGTCTGGTAGCTCGTCGGGCTCATAACCCGAAGGTCAGGAGGTTCAAATCCCCTCTCCGCAACCATTAAAAACAGCATTGACTTAGTCAATGCTGTTTTTTTTAATTGAATTATGAGCGAATGGTTTAAGGACAATATTTTAAAAGCCGTTTTCTTGTTTGTATTACCTTCGCTTATATTTATAGGCTCGGGGATTTTGTTAAGATATACCCTTAATTATTTTCTCGCTATTGTTCGCGTCGATTAAATATATGAGCCGTTTTTTTAAAATTTGCGTTTCTAAAATCTGGAATTTTTTGTTTGAAAATTTTTTATATATTTTTGTTTGACTAAATTCAAAGTTTTGTTATAATTTTGTATGGTTATTTTGGGTATTATAAATTTAGGAGCTGTTATTGCCTAACGTTTTATCGGCGCTAAACGCCCAAACTGTCATAATAGCGGTAATAATAGTCTTAGCGCAATACGCGCTTGCCTTGACAGCTTTTGTTAAGATATCCAAAATAAACCTGACGTTTAGAAAGTTATTAATATTTAACTTCTTAATAGTTTTTGTCTTTTATATCGGCCCGATTATCGCGATTATTTACGCCGGCATAAACGCGGGCGATAAGAAAGACAAAGCGGACGAAAATAACCTAGACCAATAACTTTGACAACCGAATAAACTGTAAACAAGTCAGCTTTGCTAGAAAATTCTAAAAAAAGTTTGACAAAACTCTTTACAAGAATGCCGTAATAATATATAATAATAAAGCTAATTTTTGAACCTTAAAAATAAATATATTATACGGCGGCATAGCTCAGTTGGCTAGAGCATTCGGTTCATACCCGACAGGTCGATGGTTCGAGTCCGTCTGCCGCTACCAATTTAATGGCCCCATGGTCAAGTGGTTAAGACATCGCCCTTTCACGGCGGTAACAGGAGTTCGAATCTCCTTGGGGTCACCATTTTTTTGCGGCTGTCTTACGTGGGAGCTTAGCTCAGCTGGGAGAGCATCTGCCTTACAAGCAGGGGGTCACAGGTTCGATCCCTGTAGCTCCCACCAAAAGGCAGCCGCAAATTTTTTTTATAAAAAACCTTGCTTTGCGTCGACGTATGCAAAGCCATTTTAGTCCGGGAGGTGAAAAGAGTGAATAAATACGAGTTGCTTTTTATTTTGTCCCCTACGCTGGACGACGCAGCTAAAGAAGCCGCTATTTCCAAGATTTCTTCTATCGTAACCGAAGCGGGCGGCGCAGTCGAAAAACTCGATAAATGGGGCGTCAAAAAGTTCGCTTATCCTATCAAGCACAAATCCGAAGGTTATTACGTTTTAATGAATTTCACAGGTCCCGCAACGTTGCCTGCGGAAGTCTCCAGACAAATTAGGATTTCGGACGATTTTCTAAGACATATGTTGCTCAAGTTGGACGACTAATAAAGGGTTTAGTGAAATGAATAGAGTTATTTTAATAGGCAACTTAACGCGCGACCCTGAGTTGTCTCAAACGCCCGGCGGGATCCCGTATTGCCGTATGTCTATTGCGGTAAATCGCAATTACACGAACGCCGACGGAGAACGCCTGACAGATTTTTTTAATATAATTGCTTGGCGCGGTCTTGCGGAAAATTGCCATAAATATTTAAGAAAAGGTCATAAAGTGGGCGTATGCGGTTATCTGCAGACGCGTTCTTACGAGCAAGACGGCGTAAAGCGGTATATAACCGAAATCGTGGCGGACGAAGTCGAGTTCTTGACGCCTAAATCGGCTCAGGATCCTTTTGGCGAGTCTAGAAAAAGCATTCAAGACATTCCGCCTATTGAAGACGACGATTTGCCTTTTTAAGTAAATAGGAGATTATAGAGATGGAAGAAAAGAAAAAAGTATCTAAGCAAGCTGAAGCAAAAGCTAACGGCAACGCAGCCGCTAACGCAAACGCTAACGGCGCAAACGCAGCTCCCGCAAATACCGAAGAAAAAGCTGCGCCTAAAAAGGTATTTAGAACGCCTAAGAAAAAAGTTTGCGTGTTCTGCGCAGAAAAAATCCAAATCGATTACAAAGACACTAACACTTTGAAAAAATTTGTAACCGAAAAAGGCAAGATTTTGCCTAAGAGAACGACCGGAACTTGCGCAAAACATCAAAGACGCTTAGCTTTGGCTATAAAACGTGCAAGAGAAATGGCGTTGATGCCTTATAAAGCCGACTAATTATAAAGTTTATCGCTTTTAAAAATACTAACAAAATTCACAGCGAAAAAGGTTGTCCCTTTTTCGCTTTTTTTGTTTATAGATACTTATTATCAAAATATAAATATTTAATAAGACAAAACCCGCTTATTTAAAGCGGGCTTTGTCCCTAGAATTTATGAGGGGTTAGAATAAGATATAAGCTTTTTAGGCGACTTTAAAAGTCGATTTCCGCTAGATCACGTATTTTTTCTTTTTGCCGTATCGGCGTTTTTATACAAAGCGGTCATTAAATCCTAAACTTTTTTAGGCTTGCTTTTAAAAACCTTATAAACCGCTTTTCGTTTAATAATTATGCGGAATCTTTTTTAGCGTTTAATCGTTTTGCCGGCGGTCTAGTTTTTAAGGCTTTTTTTAACCGAAGCGCATCGGGCTATAAAAGCTTATTATGCTTTTATAGCTGTCCTAAACGCCGCTTAAATTATTATAACAAATTTTTTCGGCAAAAAAAAGCAAAAATGTCCATAATAATTTTTCTATAAACAAAATCAGACAATTATTTTAATTGTGTGTAAAAAATGAGATATTCTTGTAAAAATAAAGAAAGGCCGGGATAATATAATAATAGTAATCATGAAAGAAATGGTTGTCGTAAAAGATTTAGTTAAAATATACCGCTCGGGCGGCGCGGACTTTTACGCGCTTAAAAAAGTGTCTTTCAGCGTTCAAGAAGGCGAATTTTGCGTGGTTTTAGGGCCTTCGGGCTCGGGAAAGTCCACGCTTATGAATATTATAGGGGGCATAGACAGGGCTACTTCGGGAAGCGTGGAGATTATGAACACCCAGATTACCGCGCTAAAAGACAACGCTTTGACCGAGTTTAGAAGAGAGCATATAGGCATAGTCTTTCAGTTTTATAACCTGATTCCTTATCTTACCATAAAAGAAAACGTGGAAGTAGCGGCCAATATAGCCAAAGACCCGCTTGACATAGACGAAGTTTTGGACAGAGTAGGCATATTAGACCAAAAAAATAAATTTCCGTCCCAATTAAGCGGCGGCCAGCAGCAAAGAGCGGCGATCGCGCGCGCGGTGGTAAAAAACGCTAAGCTTTTAATCTGCGACGAGCCTACGGGGGCGCTTGATTACGAAAACTCTATAGAAGTTTTAAAGCTTTTGAGAAAGATAAACCGGCAATACAACACGACCGTATTGCTTGTTACGCATAACAGCGAAATAGCAAGGATGGCGAACAGAATTTTGGGGCTTAAAAACGGAGAGATAGTAAGAAATCAGATAAACCAAAACGTATTAGAAGCCGAAGAACTTGAGTGGTAAAAAAGTGAAACTTCTTTTTTTAAAATCTTTAAGAACGATAAGGTTTAATAAGATACGATACCTTGGGGCGCTTTTGCTTATAATTTTATCCAGCGCTCTTTTTACGGCGTTTAGAACCAGCGGTTACAGCCTTCAAAAAAGCTTGGACGCGTTTTTTAAAGAGCATAACCTTGCCGACGTATCGTTTGAGGTGGCAAGCAATTTCCAATCCGAAGAGCTGGACGAAGATTTTTTATATAAATATTTTGACCAAATCGAAAAAAGGCATTACGCCGACATAAAACAAAACGGCGTAACTCTGCGGGTGTTTTCCATAACGCAAAAACTTAATACTTATCAATTAAAGGCAGGCAAAGCCCCGCAAAATTTAGACCAAGTTTTGTTAGACCAAAGTTTTGCGGATTATCATAATATCAAAATCAACGATATTATAAAGATAAACCAAAAAACAGCCGTTGTGTCGGGCTTTTTTGCCCTGCCCGATTATATAACCGTAACCGCCAAACAAACCAATATAGTAAACGATTCGGACGAATTCGGGCTTGTATTGGCGAAAGACATAAAATATTTTACGCCCGCGTATAAGACCGAATATCTTGCAAAGCTTGACGGTCAATATACCCAAGCCCAAAAAGACCAGATTTTTAAAGATTTTAAGCAAGCCTTGCAGGCAAAAGGTTACGCCCCGGCTAATTGGCTGGAAGCCAATATAAACGCAAGGATTACAAGCGCCCAAGGCGATATATCAGGCTTTATAGAAATAGGTCAAATCCTGCCTATTTTTATATTAACCGTGGCTTCGTTTATGCTGGCGATAATACTTAACCGCCAGTTAATAGGCGAAGAAAACATAATGGGGGCGCTTTACGCCGTAGGGTATACCAAAAAAGAACTGCTTATTCATTACTTATTCCTGCCTTTTCTTCTTATCATAATAGGAACTCTGACAGGCGGGCTTTCGGGCTACGCCTTCGCAAAAGCTATAGCATTAATAGAAATTTCGCGATATAACCTGCCCTTAATCTCTTTCTATTACAATCCTTTGGATATGCTTATCATCTTAGCGATAGCTTTTGCTCTAATTTTGCCCGTGATGGCGTTTGTGACGCTCAACGCCTTAAAACAGCCGCCTTTGGATCTGATGCGCGGAAGGGGCAGGCGCGCTAAAGTAAGCAAGATAGAAAAAACCGCCAAAATTGAGCGTTTAAACTTCAGCCTGAAGTTTTTTGTAAGGGACATTTTAAGAAACTTTTGGCGGCACCTGATAATGTTTTTTGGAATGGCTATATCGGGCATGCTGCTTATGATAGGGCTTGGTATATTAGATTCGGTAAACAATATCGACAAAGATATAAAAGACGCTTATCGTTATAATCATATTTACACCTTTGAAACAGAAATAAAATTTGACAAACCCGAAACGGGCGAAACTTATTTTGAATCGATCGCTTTGGCTTACAACGGTCAAAAATATTTAAAAACCAATCTTCGATTCGTAGACCCCGGCTTTAAAGGAATTGTTCAGCGCGACAAAAAGACTGGCAAACCTGCAGATTATTCGGAAATAATCGTTTCGTATTCCACCGCAAAACACCTTGGCGTAAAGCTTGGAGACGAAATAAAAATAGTCCACAAAAGCCTGCCCTTTGACGATATGAAATTCGAGGTCAAGGCGATAAGCGATTACGTTTTGGGCGATGTTATCTTTTTGCCTAAAGA
>DATCKP010000011.1:0-26407 GCA_036562165.1 Clostridia bacterium | reverse complement strand
ATAAAAGGCAGCCTGATCTGGCCGCCGTGGGCGTGCCCGCTTAACACCAAATCGGCGCCGCTGTTTTCGTATATATCTACAAAATGGGGTTTGTGCGAAAGCAATATCTTAAACCCTTGCGAATTTTGGGCAAGGGTTTTTATAGTCCCGCTGAATTTGTTTTTATCTCGAAAAAACAAAAAGTCGTCCACGCCTATCAGGCTTAAACAAGCCCCGTCTTTGTTTATTTCTTCTGCGCGGTTGTCTAAAACGTTGACGCCTATTTCAATTAAGCGTTCTTTGATATAATCGTTATAATTATATTCGTGATTGCCCGTTACAAAATAAACAGGGGCGGCTTTTGCGGCTTCTTCCAAATAAAGCAAGCTCTTTTCTGCCCGCCCGCCAAAATATATGTCTCCCGTAAAAGCGATAATATCGGGCTTGATTTCTTGTGTCGTCTCTATAAGAATAGACTGATTAAGCCCAAATTCTTTATTGTGCAAATCCGAAACATGCAAAATCCTAAAGCCGTCAAATTGAGCGTCAATATTTTGCCGCGCTATTTCTATATGATCGACTTTAGGTTTTTTGCGGGTTATTTTGTTGTTCATAAAAACATAAAAAGTCGGCCGTTTTTTAAATTAACGGCTTTAAAGATTGTTTTTTTATTAATATTTTTAAAATTGAGTATAGTCTTTTTAAGTTTTTCTTCTGTTAATTATTTCGGTCAAAGCGAACAAGCCTATGCCTGCCAAAATAAGATGTATGAAATCATCAAAGAATATCAACACCGATTCCAACATCACGCTTGTAACAATGGACATAGCAATGCCCACCAATAAGCCGATATACAATATAAGCCTTAAAACCATTACCTTAAGATTAGCGGCAAAGGTAATTCCATATAAAAAATTAACTATAGCTGCGCCGAAACTTACTTTGGGGGTGGAATCGCCTTGAGTGATTTCTTCCGCGATATTTTCGGACATTGGTCAAGCCTCCTATTATTAATCAATAACAATAATATAATAATATTAGACCTGACCAATAAAAATGATAGATATTGACGATTTTTGATGTTTTAAAGAGTATTAGTTATCGCCTTTCATCAAGCGTTTGTTAAGCTCGTCCAAAGCGGAATATCCCATGGACTTTAGGCGATGGTCTCTTGCGGCCACTTCCAAAATAACGGCAAGGTTGCGTCCGGGGCGGACAGGTATTACGATTTTAGGCAGGGCGTAGTCTAGTATTTCTATAGATTGGGTTACGCCCAGCCTGTCGTAATCTTTATTGTCGTCCCATTTTTCAAGTTCCACAACCATGTCTATGACTTTTGAGTTCTTTACCGCGCCTACGCCATACATATTGCGGACGTCTATTATGCCTATTCCCCTTACTTCCATCAAGTATCTTATGTTTTCTGGCGCTCTTCCTATCAATCTATCGTGAACGCGTTTTATTATAACCGCGTCGTCCGCTACCAGTCTATGACCCCTTTGAATTAATTCAAGGGCGTTTTCGGATTTTCCGATGCCGCTTTGACCTGTTATCAAAACGCCCACTCCGTACATATCCATCAACACGCCGTGCATAGTGATAGTGGGCGCTAATACTTCGTTTAGATACGCGATTAAGTCGTTTACTATATATGTAGTGCGTTGAGCCGATCTTAAGAGCGGGATTTGGTGCTTTTGAGCCAATTCCACCATTTCGCTCATCGGTTCAAGGTTAGTGCTCAAAATAAGGCAAGGCAAAGGATAAGAAAAATATTTGTCCAGGCTTTCATAGCGCTGCTGGTCGGTAAGGCTCTTTAGATACGCGTATTCCATTTCGCCTATGATCTGGACTCTGTCCGCGCCGAAATGCGTGTAAAATCCGGTAAGCTGGATGCCGGGGCGGTTTATGTTGACCGTGCTCAAGGTTATATATTCTTTGCCTAGATTAATAATTTCCAAATCCAAAATCTTAGCAAAGTCGGTCGTTTTTACCCTTTCGATAATCCTTTGGAATTTCATCCTTTACCTCATTAATATCAATTTCTCGATGGCGCGCGCTACGCCGTCTTGGTCGTTTGAGGATGTAATATATTTCGCTATGGATTTCACTCTAGGGTCGGCGTTCTCGACGGCGACGCCCATGCCCGCTCTTTTTACCATAGTGTAATCGTTAAGGCTGTCGCCCAATGCTAAAACGTCGTCCATCGTATAGCCTTTGGGCTTGATTACCTGTTCTATGGCTTTGTCCTTGCCTGCGTTTAAAGACACGCATTCCAAAAGATGTTCGCTCGAAGTGTTAAAAATTGCCCTGGGCGGAGTCTTAAATTCTTGGGAAGAGTCGCTGTAGTCTATGCCGCCGCCGAATTTATCTAAAAAATGCTTCATTTCCCTTTCGATTTGGTCGGCTTCCATCATCATCAAAAGCTTATGGCAGGAATGTTTGCCACCTTTAACCTTTTCGGTTATAAATTCCAGCAAGTCGTCGACCTTTTGGTAAGTTATGCCCAAATAATTAACATACGACTCTGTCCAAGACATCACTCTTTCGACATATAACGTATCGTCAACGTAGCCGTGGATATAAATATTGCGGGCTCTTGCTTCGTTTATCACGTCGGTGATTATATCTATATCCAACGCGTTATCTATCAGCGTTTTATTGGATATCGCGGTCTTTACCAACGCGCCTTGATAGCTTATCACGGGCAAGTCTAAATCGCCTAGACCGGCTTCGCTTAAGCGGTTTACGATCGCGCAGTGCATTCTGCCCGTCGCCACCAAAAACATTCCGCCTAAAGACACAAACTCTTTAATTACGTCTTGAGTATGTTTGCTGATTTTGTTATCCGTTCTTAAAAGCGTTCCGTCAAAGTCAGAAGCTACAACAGGGTATTTTAGTTCCATATCAACGCTAATTATATCACATACCAGAATTATTAGCTATGAAAATACTCATAGATTTTTCTAGCCTTGGCTTCGGATATGCCGTCTACTTCTTTTAGGCTTTGCAGATCGGCGTTTTTTATGTTCTCAAGATCCAAAAAGCGTTTATACAGGTTTTGGGCAAGTTTAGGTCCTATTCCGGATATTTTCAAAAGCTCGGTTATTATACGCTTTTCTCTTAAAGACCTGTGATAAGTTATCGCAAAGCGATGGGCTTCGTCCCTTATCCTTTGCAAAAGCTTAAGCTCCCAGCTGCTTTTGTCCAGTCTAATCGGCTCGGATCTTCCCACCAAATATATTTCTTCTTCTCTTTCGGCAAGCGCGATTAAGTCTATATCTAAGCCCGCGTTTTGCATAGCGCTGTAAGCCGCGGATAATTGGCCTTTTCCCCCGTCTATTACTATTAGATCGGGTCTTGAGCCGAAGTTCTCGTCGTTATTTTTTAATCTCTCTAGCCGCCTGGATACCGCTTCGCGCATAGACGCAAAATCGTCCGCGCCTTCGACCGTCTTTATCTTAAAGCGTCTATAACGGCTTTTGTCGGGCTCGCCGCCCACAAACACGACCATAGAAGCGACCTTGTCGACTCCGCTTATATTGCTTATGTCGAAACATTCCATAATATGCGGTTTGCGTTTTAGGTTGAGTATTTTTTGCAGGTTTTCCACAGCTCCCGAAGTCATATCCTGCTTGATTTTTTCTCGACCCGCGTATTTTTGCAAATAGTCGTCCGCATTTATATACGCATTATCCAACAGCTGTTTTCTTACGCCCTGCTTGGGCGTCAAAAACTCCACGCTCATCTTATATTTAGACCAAATCCATTCTTTGAGCCCTTCATGGTTATCAGGAAGGCAGGGCACAATAATTTCTTCGGCGGGATTTCTCGTTCCGTCGTAATATTGCAGCAAAAACGAAGACAACATTTCACTCGGGCTCAAAGACACGTCGATAACCGGGAAGTTTTCCGCGCCCGACATCTTGCCCGCGCGGACTATTATCGCGCTTATTACGCACAAAGACGGATTGAACGCAAAGTTAAACACGTCAAGGTTGCTTGTTTTGGGCAAGGAAGTTATTATTCTCTGACGCATTTTCTCAAGCATCTGAAGCTTGTCGCGGTATGATATAGCCGCTTCAAACTTTTCTTCGCTCGCCGCGCGCATCATACGCTCGCGCAAGATTTCTTCGATCTGGTTGTCCTTGCCGGATAAAAAGTTTATGACTTTGTCTATTTGTTTGCGGTATTCTTCGGGGCTTATGCGTCTTGTGCAAGGCGCGCTGCACAGCCCGATATGGTAGTTTAGGCATTCTCTATGATTTTTTCCAAAGCGTTTATAGCCGCAAGCTCTTACCAAATATGCCCCGCTAATTAGCTCTACCATTTCACGCATAGCCACGCCGTAATACGGGCCGAAATATTTCGCCCCGTCGGCTTTTAGTTTGCGGGTAATTTCTATAGAAGGATATTCTTGTCTTGTGTCTATTCTTATATAAGGGCGGGATTTGTCATCTTTTAATAAAATGTTATAAGGCGGCTTATGCTTTTTTATCAAGTTAGCTTCCAAAGCCAAAGCGTCAAGCTCGCTGGACGCTATAATATAAGAAAAGTCCGCGATCTTGGACACCATATTCATTACTTTTTCGCTCTGGTTGCCGCTTTGATAAAAATACTGCCTTACCCTGTTTTTTAATACCTTTGCCTTTCCAATATACAATATCTGCATATTGGAATCATACATTATATAAACGCCGGGTTTTTCAGGCAAAAGTTTTAATTTTTCTTCTAAATTTTCCATAGTAATTAATTATACAAGACATCTTAGAAATTGACAATATTTGATTAAAAACAATAAAAGCCCTTAAAATTATTTTAAGGGCAAGGCCGGCTTTAAAAAAAACTAGCCGTTTTTTAACGCAAGTTTTTTATAAATCTATTAATACCCCAAATGCTCCACGCCGCTTAACATCACTTCGTTTACGCTGTCGCTTGCCAAGCTGTAAAACACCACTCTGCCTTGGCGGCGGCTTCGGACAATGCCGTTCTTTTTTAGGTTTTTGAGCTGATGGGAGATTGTCGTTTGGTTGATTTTGAGAAGTTTAGATAAGTCGCTTACGCACATCTCCGCTATGGCAAGCGCCGAAATCATTTTTATTCGGGTAGTATCCGCAAACACGCTGAAAAAGTCCGCAAGCCCTTCTATTACGTTTTCGGGCGGCATAAAATTGATAATATGATTTTGCAATCGTTTATCAATAAGCATATCTCGATACTCCCGCGGCATTAAAAATTTTAATGCATATTTTTTATATGCGTTTATATACATATTATATAACTCCTATTATCGCGTTTGATTTTTTTTGGAGCCGCTAATTTTGTCTAAAAAAGACTAAATAAATACTATTTTCATATAAAAAGAGGTTTTTTATATGACCGATTCTCAAGATATTTTTATACTGCTGCTTATGGTGCTCTTTTTGGCAAATCAAAACGCTTGCTGCGACCTCGACAGAGACGAGTTTGACGAAGGCGTTTCGGATTTTGATAGATTTTGCAATATAAACGATCTCATTATTCTCATGCTGATTTTATTTACTTTAAGCGGCGATTCCTTCTGCCATCACAGAAACAATGACAGCGACGTAGCCGGAGTTTCTAATTATAACTGCGCAAGACGCAATATGAACTGCAGAAATAATTAAAAAAACCGCATTTACAAAAATGCGGTTTTTTATGTATTAAATCCGGTTATACAGAGCTTATAGGTTATATATTTCGCCCATTCCAACGCAGTTAATAATCGAACCCGCAGGATAGCTCCAAGCGATACAGTGTGTTTGAGCGAGCGTCGATAAGATTTCAAAACCGCCCGAAAATTCGCAATCTTTGATTTGGGTAAGGATTATCTCGCCTTCGACTTCCCAATCTTCCGCTACGGCCGTTATTCCGCCTGCGGTAACAGGTTGATATTCGTTGTTTTGAATTATTGGGCCTGAACATTTAGAATTTTCGATTTTGCCTTTCAAAACAGCCGCGATGCCGCCCGCGTAACGCGCTATATGGTCTATTACTATTTCGGCGATGTTTTGGCTGTCTATAATTTGTCCTTCTACAAACACGGCTATTCCGGCAATGTAAGCGTCATAGTTCCAACCCGTTTTGCGAATTTGTCCGACGTTGAGCGTCTCTATAACGTCGCCTTGCAATTCGCAGACTATTCCGCTTACATGTCCGTTTTCGGTTGTAACCGTTCCATAGTTAACGGATTGAATTATTTGACCTATAACCGAGTTGGCAATGCCGGAAGCTCTTAAGTTTTTAGAGTCAACATTGCCGTAATTGCCCACGCTTAACAGGCAGCCTTCAACAGTCTCAGCTATGCCGGCGCATGTTTGATAGCTTTCTATATTGCCGTAATTTCGGGTATCAAATATATTGCCTTTTACGGTATAAGCCACGCCGTAGGCGCTGTGACCGTTAATATTGGCGTAGTTTACGCAGCTTTGTATTAAGCTTGTTTTGTTTACGCTTTTAACTTCGCATACCAAGCCCGCAGATACGCCTGAAGACGCGTATATAGTCATATCGCCGTAAGGTATGCCGTTTACGCAGTTTTGGACTACGCCGTCTTCTATGGTTACGACGATGCCGGCTGCGCCGTGGTTGCCGTAAATATCGCCTAAATTTTGACAGTAATCTATTACGCCCGAAACTTTATAAGCTATGCCGGCCGCGGACAAGCTGTTTGATTCCATAGCGCCATAGTTGACACAATTGATAATGCTGCCTTTTACTTCGTAAGCAAAACCGCTAGCGCTGCCGCTGGAAGAAATATCGCCATAGTTAACACATTTTTTAATAACGCCTTCGACAGTTTTTACAAAACCCGCGGCAAATCCATGAAACTCGTAAGTTTCAATCTCTAGATAGTTAGCGCAGTTATAAATTATGCCTTCTTGGGTCAAACTCGAAGCGAAAATGGCGATTTCGGAATTTTGGGCGACGCTTCCAGTATATAAGTTAAGATTGACAAGCGTTCCTGAAAAGACGCCCAATAGACCGTTGGCTAATTCTTCTTTGGACAAATCAAACTTGAAATAATTATAGCCGCCGTCTATGTAAGCGTCTAAGGGATCTTGTTCTGTGCCCTTAACTATATAATATTGATTTAAGTCGATCGGATTATTTTGAGTTCCCCAGTCTTCGTCGCCTCTAAATATGTAGTTATATCCGGATTGGATAACTACGCCTTGGGAGTGCTTGTCTATTACGATAATAGGCCTGTCCGAAGGCGGCGCAGGCTTATCGGTGTCTTGAGAAACCACCCTTATTAAGCCGCCGAACAACGCGTTGACATTGCCTATCTTAAGGGCGTAAGCTGTAAAGCTTGCAATTCCCAATAATATTAAGCTATATATTAAGATTAAACTTTTAAATAATTTTCCGCGTCTTTTCACCATATCCAATTAACCATAACAGCCGAATAACTCTTTGCAAGTTTATCCGGCTGTTTTTCTTTTTTGCTGTTATTAAGTTTTTGAAATTTAATTAGGGGTGACACGAATAAATTCTTTTTTTTAAGCTGTTACCTTGTTAGCTACGATCGTGAGAGTGTAGCCGAATTGAGCTTCGCCGTTATCCAAAACAATGTCGGGTTTGTTAGTAAGCTCTATTACAAACGTCAAGCTGTTGCCGGGTTTTAACGTGCCGTCTTGGATAATCGGATTGGTTACTTCATAGAAGTTTTCAAAACCTGCGGCGCCTCTGAAGCTTACGTTTTCAACTTTAGCCGCAGCGTAAGCGGATCCGCCGTTAGCTGCTCCGCGGTTAGAGATCGTAACTTCGAATTTATAGCTGAAGCCTGCGTTTAATTCGGGTTGAGTAACGATTGTGTATGTATTCAAATCTTTAACGTCGGTTATTTCTTTAACTACCTGATTGCCTTGCTTTTCAACTATTCCTTTTTTGTCAGCTTTTATGGTAAATATTACGTTATTGGTATTGTTTTCGATAAATTTAATCTCTACGTCGATGTCAGCGTCGCCTATAATTTTCAATAATCCGTCGTAATCGGTATTAAAGTTGTTTTGCGTAATAGCGAACGTTGCGAATACAAGCGTCGTAGCAATCATAGCTATCGACATCAAAATCGTCGCTATTCTCATTTTTTTACCCATTCTCATAAATTCTAGTCTCCTTTAAAAATTTTATTATTTTTATATATAACTACAATTTTTAAAGCCCCTAGAAACCTTATACATAATAACCTTGTTATTATGTATATGTCAATTAATTTTTTAAAAAAATTTTGATTTAAACTTATGTTCTTTTAGCGTATTTATAGTTTTTACAAATTCTCTGTTATTGGTTTTTCCAGCACAAAGAATATCATAAAAGTTTAATTTTTTCCACCATAATAATATATATTGTTCATTACAGTTTTTTATGTTAAATATAAAAGACGCTTATATAAAAAATATATAAGCGTCTTTTTTATAATGGCGCGCCCGAAGGGACTCGAACCCCTGACCTCTTGCATCGGAGGCAAGCATTCTATCCAGCTGAACTACGAGCGCGTATATAATTTAATCTAAATAATTTATTTCTTAAGTTAAATAACTAATTGGTATTTAATTATAAATAGACCGATTTATAAAGTCAATTTAAAGCAGCCGCTTTAATATTTCCGCTAATAATCTATTTTACAACAAATCCGCCATATCTTTGATGGAATTAAATACCAAATCGGGTTTTGTAGAAGATTTTTTAAGCATCTCTTTGTCGGTTTCTCCGCTTAAAACCAATACGCTCAGCATTCCGAATTTATTGGCAAATTTAATATCCGTGCTTAATCTATCTCCGACCATAGCGATGTTTTGAGCCTTGGTCGAAAACTTTCGGTTGATGTAATTAACCATATATTTATAAGGCTTTCCAAAAATTTTGGAAGGGCGTCTGCCCGTGCTCGTGTATATTAAACTCAAAAACGAGCCTACATCGGGCATAAATCCGTTCAGAGCGGGGCAGTTTTTGTCCGGGTGGGTAGCGAAAAAAGTCTTGCCCTGCCTTATGTGCTTGCAAGCCAAATCAAGCTCGCGATAGGTCATATCGGTATGAAAGCCTATTACGACTATATCTGGATCGTTTTCGGTAAGATTTATTCCATAAGAAAGAAATTCTTGTTTTAATTCGTCCGTGCCAAAAAGATATATAGATTGATTTTTATAAAACCTTGATATGTAATCGGCCGCTACTTTGCCGCTTGTGACTACTTCTTCTTTGACCGCGTCAAACCCTAATCTTTTTAGCTTTTCTAAATACTGCTCAGAACTTTTAGAGCTGTTATTGGTAAGATAGCATATCTTTTTGTTAAGGCATTTCAGCTTTTGTATCGCCTGCGCAGCGCCGTCTATCGCTTGGTTTTCTAAATAAATCGTTCCGTCCATATCCAGCAAAAACAGCTCGGCGTCTTGCAATCTTTTGGGCATAAAAAAATCTTAAACTCCTTCCAAATACTTGTCCAATAACCCTGTAAGCTTAATAAAAGACAATAACGTGAAAGTCTTTATAACGTCGGGGGCTAATCCAATCATAAGCATTATGTCGGTATCTGTCAAATATTTGGTAGTCCAAAATCCAGCGTCGTCGTAAATCCGCTTAAAAATATGTTCGTATTTTTCAAAGCATTGAGCGTATTGATTAATTTTTTCCGCAAGGTCTTTGTTATACTCGATCCATTTATATTGCATGATTTCCCATTGTTCGTAATCGTCCAAGACCAATATTTTATTTATAGCGTCCAGTTCTCCTAAGCCTAAATAGTCTGCGAGTTTTTCTAATCTTAAGGTATTGTCAGGCGAATACATAAAATATCCGGTTTTTATATTATTAAGCCAAACCTTATAAGCTCTCATTATTATTTTGGAGCATAAAAATAAATTTTCCCCGGTTAATCTCAAACCCCTGTTTTCCTTATGAAAAAACATCTCCAAAACATTAAGCGCGCCCGTTTCCCCGCCGCCTATAAGCGCGCAAGTATCGCTTAAATTTACCAGCGCCGATATTTTAAGCTGGGCTTGAACCAAGTTCAAATAAGCGTTTTTGTCGTTTTTTAATAAATCTAAAGATTTCGCCGAAAAACTCTCAAGAACTTTAAATGCCGTTTCGCTTATTTGATAATCAAATTCCTCTAGACAAAAGATATGGGCAAAATGCCAGTCAAACAACGAAATATATTTGGACGCTAAAATCCCTATTCCTGAGCCGGTATAGTTTTGACCGCATCGGCATATTTTATCAAGATCCGCGCAGACAATCCAAGGATAAGCGGTTTCGTATATTTCTTTAGACCCGCTATGATAAGCCTGCGAATAATTATGCAAAGCCCCGTCGCATTCCGGAACCGCATAATATAACGCAAGCGGCAGGCCGCACAGGAAGCTTACGGTTTTTGCCAAATCCGCTATAATCCCGCCGCCTACCGCTATCAAAACTCTTGCGTCGTCACGCAGGCTATATACTATGTTTTGAGCCGTCTTAAGCTCGACCCTGCTTTCTTGAACCAAAAATTCTGAGCTTGAAAATCCCCCCGCTTCAAAACGCGATTTTAGGTTTTTCGCGTCATCTTCGAATTTAGGGCTTGTGATAAACAAAACTTTCAGGTTTTTGCCTATATTTTTGCATACGGATTCGTAAAAGCGGTTTATTGGGTTTTCGGCTACTATAATATCCTTGGCAAACAACCTGGCTTGTTTGCCGCCAAAAGCGATATCCGCGTTAACGCAGCTTTCGATATTTATAGCGTCTAAAGTATTTATATCAGTCATAATTTACTAAATATATAAAGCTTGTTTTTTTAAAGAAGCCGCAATTAATTATAACGCTTTGATTTGCAAAATAATTTCTGCTTTTGTCGAATTTTAGACGCTTAAATATTTTGGCTGCCGATTATATTTCAACGCGGCTACCAATCTCCCAAGTAAACCTTGCCTTCCAGCCATGCGTTGAATATGCCTTCTAAATCCTTTTTGCTTGTGTCTTCAAAAGCGCCTATCAAATCATGCGGAGCCGCGATTTTATATTTATTGCGTTCGTAATATTTTTTGAGCGAATCAAAAAACGCTTTGTCGCCTATGATGTTTCTAATGTTATAAAACATTAATTCTCCTTTTATATAGGTCATATACACGTATTCGTGTTCGGTTTTGTAAGAATACGTAGGACGGTTCATGCTGGTGTCTACGTCGCCGTATACGTTTTTATGCATTTCGACAAACACCAAATACGCCTGCAAAGCGTTCATTATCCTTGTCGCTATGTCTTGGTTATACGACGGGTTTTTCTCATAGAACAAAGAAGTGGTATATTCCGTCAAGCCTTCGTCCAGCCAAGCGTGTTTTACTTGGTCGTTGCCTACTACGGCATACCACCATTGATGAGCTATTTCGTGGGCGATTACTTCTATATACGACTCGGGCGAAGTTATTTTTTCCGAAATATAAACAAGGCAAGGATATTCCATGCCGCCGTAAATAAAAGGCGTCTTGACCACGTTTAGATGCGGATACGGGTATTGCCCGAACAGCTTTGAATATGTATTAACAGCGTCTATGGCGGCTTTTAGATATGTTTCGGGGTTAGAGTCGTCGTAATAATAATACGTGACCACAACGTTGCCCGCGGGGGCGCTTATAGACAAAAACTGCTTGCTCAACACAAAGGCAAAATCCCTTACGGCAAGGGCTTCAAAGTTTAGGGTTTTGGTTTTGCCTTGCAGTTTTGTGCCGGTGTTTCTGCCCGTTGCCGCCACGAAAAAGTCGCTGTTTAAGGTGAGCTCTACGTAAAAATTAGCTATTTCAGAATAAAAAGGGTCGCCGTTAGGATAATAGGCGTAAGTGGTAAAGCCGCCGTCTTCGTAAACGCAGGCAATGGGGAACCAGTTGCCTAAATTGACGCACTTGTCGGTATAGCCTAGTCTGTGGGCGACGTTGGCAAGCCTTAAGATAAAATTAAATTCAATTGTAAAACTTGCCCCGGGATATAACGCCGTGGGAAATTTTATCGTCAAAACGTTTCTGTCTTCCCCGCCTATATTAAATTCAGCCTTTTTGCCCGTAACGTAGACTTCGTTTATTATTATATCGCCGTAAGACACCCCGTTTGGATACGCCGTAGAATAATCGCTTTCGCGAACGGGTCTTATTTTAGCCCCTTCTCTAAACGCGTTTGGGTATAGGTGGAGTTTTAGTTCTTTTAATGGAACATCGTAGTTATTGACATATTTTATTTTTTGGCTTGCCGACACCGTGTGATTATATTCGTCGTAAGTCGCTTTTATAGTGTAAGTGGTAAGCGATTTTGAAACTCTTTGGACTTCGGTTCGACAAGACGACAGGAAAAACGCGAATATTATCGCTAATACGACCGCTGTTCTCTTAACTAATAAAGACTTTTTCATCTATCCAATCCCATAAAAAGCCGTATTGCCCTAAAGGGCTGTTTAATATTTTATGAATTACCCTTGAGCGTTTATTACTTTGTCGAAAAACGCAAAAAACCGCTAAACTAAATTTAGCGGTTTTGCGCGCGATTGATTTTTTTAATTTATTGTTTTAGGAGCAATCAAGAATTAAATAAATTTCTAAACGCGTACGCCTTAATTCTTAGCTGCGTCAAATCGACAAACACGTCATTATCCAAAGCTTCTATTACTGCCTCAAATTCGGCTTTTAAATCCGCCGCCGCGTCTTTAACGTCTTCAAGAGCGGGAACAGTCTGCTCGTTTAACTGCGTGGACGCTAAAACTCTTAACATTTCGCTTACGTCTTGTTTAACGCCGTTTAAAATCTCGGCGTCTTGCGCGCTAAGTTTTTGCCAGTATTTATCCGTATCTAATTCGGCAATCGCGATAAGCTCGTAAATCAAATCGTTATTATACGCGTTTTCAAACACAAGATAGCTTACGCCTTGCTCGTATTCGAACGAAACTTTTCCTATTTTGTTTATTGTATCCGCGGCTATTGAAGCAATCAACGCGTTAAGCTCTTTTTTGTCCTTTTTCCCCAAAAGCGCGGCGGCGATCCGGGCTGCTTTATCGTTTATATTAGACGAACCTTTTTTGCCTATATAAAAATCGCTGCCTTCAAAATCTTCGTCTATTAATACTTGAGTTCCCGTATGGAATCTATTTTCAACCGTTTACGCTAGTAATATAAATTTCAGTAAGCTGTCCGCAAGAAAGGCGCCAACTATGCCTAGCTCGAATTCCAAAGGCTCGGCAATCGTTTCTTTTTCGACAATAACGGTAACGGTTATTACGCAGTAATTTTTGTCCTGAGGATCCGTTTCCAGCTTAACCTGACCTATCTTAAAACTCGTTTTGGCGTCTTTCATTTGCAAAGCCAGTTCGTTTTCTATTAAAGACGCGATTTGTCCGCCCGTAAGTTTAAGGGGCGACTTGAACACTATATTATCTATGCCGCCAAATAACAAGGTTTGTTCGTCGTAGTCCAAGACAGCGTCTTTAGCCAGTCTTTTGCGGAATTTAAGTTTTCTTGACTTGGTTTGTCGATTTCGTCAATTTCCGGTTTTTCTTTTGTCAATTCTTTCATGTCTTTTATGAAATAAAATAAATCTACCCAATTGTTAATCTCAAGTTTTAACAATTCGCCTTCGTTTCCAAATAATTTTTTTAAAAAATAATTGCCGCCAAAAAAAACAAAGGCAAAAACGCCTGTTACCATTACTAATATAATCAACAGCGAAGTTAAATAACAGCAAGCGCCCTTTTTTTCCATACTAATCTCCTTTTTAATTAAGAACGTTTTTATTATAACGCCTCACTATTAAAACTGTATTTGAATCAGATTAAAATTTAATTAAAAAATCTAGTTCAATATATTAAGGAATATCAAAAAATATTAATTCTGGTTAATATTGCTATGAGTATCGCGTCCTTTGGCGGCAAACACTAAAATTGCAAGAACAAAACCGTTCTTGCGAAAAAAACAAAAGGAGAATAACAATGCCTGACAAAAACAAAAATTGCGCTAGAAACAGAAACCAAAACAAGAATCAAAACAAGGCCGAAAACAAAAATAAGACTGAAAACTAAAATCGGCTAGTTAGTTAGGCAGAATAATTAGTTATATGTCGCGGCGCGTCTTTTAAATGGCAATAAGACGCGCCTTGACGCTTATAATCACTTTATCTCAAAAGCAATAAAATCAAAACGACCTTTGCCTTTATAGCGGAAGTATAAAGCCTTTTTGCCTTGAAGGCTTTTTGTAAACAACGACTCAAATTTTAGGCTTGTCTTTTTGGACGTATTTTTTATATCGATTACTGCGCAAGGCGAACAGGTCTCAAAAGGCGGCTCAAACTTGCTTGTCAAAAGCGCGCCTTTTTTTTCCACCGGGTCTAAATCGTAAACTTCCATAACGCCTTTTGCCCTGCCTTTTATCTCCACTCCCACGCTTTTTGGATTGTCAAGCTCAAAATACTTATATCCTGCGGCGGCGCCGTCGCAAAAGTTAGCTATATATTGATCCGGGCCGCTTTCTCGATCGCCCCCGTTTTGCGTAAAATAAGGATGAATGCCTTTAGGTCTTTTGACCGCGCCATACCAATAACAGCCTTTTTTGGAAAACAAATTGCACGCAATATAAGCGGGATACTTTCCTGCGCCCTTCAAAGACCCGCCGTTTAGTCCGCACGAAGTCATTTCGGCTTGAACAAACCTTCCATTTTTAAACTCTATTTCTTCGGCGCAAGCTTGGCGGCTGAATTGATTTCTATTGGTCTGGCGATGATAAAAGACATAATATTTGTCTTTTATTTTAATCACGCTTCCGTGCGTGTTGCCGGTGTAATTAAGAGCCTGTTTTAGCGACCGGCCGTTAATTCCCACGTCGCCGTTGCTTATCAGCGTTCCGCCGTACGAAAAACAGCCCAAGGGGTTATCGCTTACCGCCCAGCAAAGCTCGTGCCCTTGATAAGAGCTGTAAATAAAATAGTATTTGCCGTCAAACTTTCTAAGCGAGCTTGCCTCAAAAAACTCGTGGTTTTTATAGGGCGAATTAACGGCTTGGTTTTTGCCTTGGACGCCTATATAGCAAGGCCCTTGTTTTATGGTAAGCATATCTTGCTCAAGCTCAAAGCCCATAGGGCCGTATTTTGTAGGCTTATGCCCCCACGCCAAAATATAAGGAGGATTAATATGCCCGAATCCTGTATATAAATAAATCCTGTTATCGTCGTCCACAAAAACGCCCGGGTCAAACTGGAGAGGCTCGCCTTTGGAGCCTAGCGGCTTGCCGTCGGGGTATCTTACATGACCCAAAAATTCGTATTTGCCAGCAGGCTTGCCGCATACCGCCACCGATATTCTATTGGTTCCGTTTATAAAATAATATAAATAATATTTTCCGTCCGGGCCTTGACATACGTCGGGAGCAAACATAACTTTTAAAATCGCGCGTTTTTTGCCGTTCGGGTCTTGAACGCGGCGAAAAATAACGCCTTCGTATCGCCAATCGGCAAGATTGTCTACGGGCGCCGACCAGCATACGTAGTCGTTTAAGCAAAAACTTATGCCATTGAATTTATCATGAGAGCCGTAAAGATACACCCTGCCGCCAAAAATATGCGGCTCGCCGTCAGGTATGTATTCGTAACTAGGCAAAAAAGGATTAAACGCTTGCTTCATTTTGGTTAGTCCTGATTTAATTGCCTTGATTTTATTTACTAAATGTTATCATAAAATTGACTTTTATTGTCTTAAGCTGTCTTAAATTGCATTTTATTTGATTATTTTTGTCTTTCCTTATTATCCAAGGCAAATTAACAAATAATTCTTGTCCGTCTCCCCGCCAAACTAAAAAAACCTCGTAAAATCGCCGCTTTTAAAAACAGCAATCAAAAGATAAGCGGTCTAAAACAAGTTTGTCTAGGCGTTTAAATGGATATTATTCAAAGATATTTAACGACAACAGCAAGCTCTTAAATCAGCCAAAAAAACCGATATTAAAGCCAACGCTTAGCGGGCTTAAGGAAAAATACCGCCAAACGAAAAACTCGGGGGCTGAAAAGTCTATTTAAAATATCAAGGTCTTGCCTAAAACGCAAATTTTCGGGTTTATTATATTTTTTTGCTTTTTCTTTATTCTTTTTTATTTTTCTTTTGTATATCGCAGATTTTTGTCTTTTGTATTTCGCCTAGCTTTTTTAGGTTTTGTCTTTTGTTGTTTGGTTATCTTTTGTATCGCTGTAAGGCTTTGGCTTTTTGAGTTTTTTATCTTTTGTTTTTTGAAAAATATTTATTTATTTTACTTTAACTTCGGCGCAAGCCGTTCCTAAATCGCTTTGAGCCTTAATAGTAATTACCCCTTTTTCTATAGGGCGTATGACAGCTAAAGCTTCGCCAAAGTAAGTGTCCGCGGTATCAGTAAGGTAGCCGCGCTCGTTAAAAGGACAGCCGTTGCCGAAACCGAGCAGTTCGCCGTTTTGGACGGTCAATTTTACGCTCGTATGAATATAAGGCTTGAGCATTCCAGAGCCGTCCGTGAATTTTACCCTTATGTAAGCCAAATCGCTTTGGGTAATTTCGACAAGCTCGGGCTCCAGGCGCAATACTGTTTGGTCGTCACCCGTCTTTAAGGACGCGCGGTATAACTCTTTTCCGGTTTTATCAAGACCTACCGCGGTCAATTCTCCCGAATAATACTTGGTCTTAAAATACGCGACATAGTTTTTGTTGGGCTTTTTGACGCCGATCTTTTTGCCGTTTAAGTATAAGGCCGCTTTGGGAGCGCGGGTATAAACTTCCACCACTGTTTTGTTGCCGTCAAAACCTGGATAATTCCAGCTTTCAATCGCTCCGCTCATCTTCCAAGCCGAAGGCGAAGTTCTTTCTTTGCAGCAATGTACGGGCAAAGCGGCAAGGCGTATTTTTTCTTGCTCGAAGGCTACTTTTGTATAAGCTGTTTCGGCGTTAGCTTTGCCTGTGATGTCCAATCTTCCAGAGCCCGCAGTCATCCAGCCTACGCCGTATGAGAAATCTTTTGCGTGGCTAGCGTGAACCCAAGCCCCTATTCCTACTTCGCCTAGATAGTCCATTCCCGCCCAGACAAAGTCGCCTATCAGCGCGGGGCTTTTTTTAGCTAAGTCATAGAAATATCCGGCGTCTTTGCAGAATGTCTCGGTGCCTAAAATAACTCTGTCGGGATATTTTTTGAGATCTTTTTTGTATCTTAAAATGCCGTAATTATATCCGGCTACGTCCAATTTTGCAAAGGCGTCTTTGGTCTTGCGGTCGCTTCCGTTTAAAGCCGCGCCCGCTTTCATTATGGTGTCCCCGAGTTTGCCCGCCAGATAATTAAAGAATTCGCTGCCTACGGGTTTATGCTTTCTTTTCTTTATCGCTTTGTCGGCTTTTTTGTCAGTGTAGACGCCGAAGCCTAAAGAATATAAGTAGTTAAAGAATATATTAATTCCGCAGGTTACTGGGCGATAGTCTAGGCTCTTTAGATATTGAGTCATTTTTTCGCAAAGCTCTATGCCTTTTTTCTGTCCTGTTTCCGCGACTTCGTTTCCGATGGAATACATAACAACGCTGGGGTGGTTATAGTCTTTGTCCACCATGTCTTTCAGGTCTTGACGCCACCATTGTTCCATTTTATCGGCGTAGTCGTATTTGTTTTTGTGGATGTACCACATATCAACGTATTCGTCTAATACCATCATTCCAAGCTCGTCGCAGGCATCCAGCAAAGCTTTAGAGCAAGGGTTGTGCGCGGATCTTATAGCGTTGTAGCCGGCTTCTTTGAGAAGCTTTATCTTGCGGTACTCAGCGAAAGGATGCGCTACCGCGCCAAGCAGCCCGTTATCGTGGTGAACGCACGCGCCGAGCAATATTACGCGTTTGCCGTTAATTCTAAAACCATTGCGGCTGTCGCATTCTATAACGCGTATGCCGAATCGCGTTTGATAAACATCCCCTTCAAACTCCGCCCTGCAGACATACAATTTAGGATTATCCGTATCCCACAAAGCCGCGCCGCGAATTTCCGCTACGACTTTGACGGGGGCGTCTCCGACCGCGGTTTGTCTGCAAGAATATATAACCGCGTCGTTATCCAAAATTTGTATATCAAGCTCGCCCGAAGAGTTGGTCTCTACGGTTATTTCTATAGTCGGTATTTTATAATCCAAAGTTTTTATTTTGACGCCGTTCAGCTTAATGTGTTTTTTGGGCAAGACATACATATTCACGGGACGATATATTCCAGAACCCGAATACCAGCGGCTATTGGGCTGGTCGCTGTTATGAACGGTTACTTTAATAAGGTTGTCCTGCCCGAATTTTAAATATGGAGCAGCGTCTACGTAAAAATTAGTATAGCCGTAAGGGCGATACATCGCTTTGGTATCGTTTATATAAACTTCCGCGTCCTTATAAACTCCTTCGAATTCAAACACTATAAATTTATCTTGCAAGTCTTCGGACACGAAAAAGGTTTTTTCGTATACATAATCGCCCCCGCGATGCCAAGCTATGTGCTTGCCGCCTAAACTGTCTTCCGTGCGTTCTTCGTAAATCATCGCATCGTGAGGAAGAGTGACTTTTTTAGCGGTTTCATATTGATCTTTTTTATAAAACAGCCAATTGTCGTTAAAATCAAATTTAAGCATAAATCATCTCCAAGTCTTTACGCTTTAGTTTTTTAGTCAATTTTATCATTAGCAAAATATTTAAGCACTAATAAAAGTTTATGCCGCTTGTAAAAAGACCGCGGTTTTAAAAGTTTAAAGTTTTTAAAAAGTCTTATATAGCAACAGCTTCCTTGCGGGAAGCTGTTGCTAAACAGACCAAAGATTTTATCCTTTGTTTAGTCGTTTATAAATCTGCGGTTAAAGGCGCTTACGATATTGGCGATTATCGCCAACGCGTAAAACGCAAAGCCTGCCATTGAAATGTTTAGCGCCGTTTCTTCGGCTGCCGGATAGTTTACGGGAATGAAGTAAACGTCGGCGATCAAAGCCACGCGTTCTAGTATAAATACCATCAAGCTTGCGATCAATAATACGTTGATAGCCAAAACAGCAAGATCCTTTAATCTTCCGTCAAGCTTGTCCGCGAAAATCAACAACGCGGCCGCAATAGCGACAGCTATAAACGTGCATACAATAGGCGCGGCGTTCATAGGATAGCCTTTTAGGTAGCCTGCAGTTGACGTAGCTATATAGAATATTACGCCTACGAGCCCTAAAACCGCACCTATGCAAACAGCCCAGGAGGCTAATGTTTGTTTTTTAATCCAATCTTTCATTTTATCTTACCTCCTTTGCGCGCTTAATCTGGCATACAGCGTAGAACGCAAGGCTTAAGAGCGTAGCCGCAGCGAATATGGTTATCAAGCTGATGTAAGTAGCTCTCCACCAAGTCATTAATTGAACGACTCTGGATGTGGAGTTAACGCCGTTCATTGCAAGGCTGTTTGCCATAGCGTATAAAGTATAATGAGCGTTTTGTCTTATAGCCGACAAGATGTCGCGGTCGCCCTTGAAAGTTTCGTATGTCCAGCCGTGAGCGTAAGATTCGTTCAAGCTGATGCCGAATCCGCAGAACGCGGTAGTTCCGCAAAGCAAGGATTCTTTAGGAGCGGCTTTCATAGACACGCCGGTAAAGTCGGTAACGTTGTATCCTTTGAAGCCCCATTCGTTGCGTAAGATTTGAACCATTACGCCGTAGTTTGCGCTAGGAGCAACCGCGCCTATACGGTTGAACGAAGTCATTACGCCCAAAGCGCCTACTTTATAAGCGTTTTCGTATTCAGGGTTGTTTTCAAAGGAAGCGGGTTTTCCGTTAGCTTCGAAAGCTTGTTGGAAGTTTCTAAGCTCTAGTTCTCTTGCTTGCTGCTCATTCATAAATACGGATATGCCGGAGCGGTTGATTTCTTGGTCGTTGAAAGCTAAGTGCTTAACGTTGACTACGCAGCCTTTGCTTTGAGCGCCTTGAACGACAGCGCTGCCGATATATCCGGAAAGGATAGGATCTTCGGAGTAATATTCCGCTCCTCTGGAGTTATAAGCATGACGGTGCAAGTTCATGCCGGGACCGATAATAATAGGCAAGTTAAACATTAGAGCGGTTTCGCCCATTATGATTTGTCCGTTTTCGAAAGCTAATTCTTTGTTCCAAGAGTATGCCAGGTTAATTGGAGCAGGAGCCACTCTTGTGCCGTATCCTTGATAACTGTCGGCGTCGGCAAACTTCTCGCCTTGATATTGACCTTCCTGGAGATAATGGGAGTCGGATCCACCGGGACCGTCGTCAGCGCCGTAGCCGAGCATTCCTACAGAAGGTATAGCTTCGATGTTGTGGAACGCTTTAGCGGCGTGGTTTAAGAAGTCGTCTACGGTAAGTTTGTTCAAGAGTTCTTCCCAACGAGGATCGTCAAAATCCGCGCCTTTTAGATCGTAAATCGTCAAATCGCTGGTCTTGTCTCCGAATACTAAGTCGGAAACGTCGTCGTTGGTCTTGATAGGGATAAAGTCGTTTTTGAGAAGTTTGGTTAATTGTTCGTTAGCGGTAAGACCGGTATATGTCTTAGGGAAGGTGTTGACCCAGTCGTTTCTAGTTAAGTAAGTAACAGTTCCGGGCAAGAACGCGTTCAAGTCCATAGCATACATGCCATCGGAAAGAGCGTTAGTGATTTCAACGCCGGCTTTGGATACGGAGAACGTAGCGGTATCGACCTCGCCCGTCCAAGTCCATTTGTAAGTCTTCTTTTGAGCGGCGGCTGCGGAAACTTCGTCTGTCATTCCGTCCGCTTTTTTGTAGCCTTGAACTGCCAAGATGTTATTCAAAGCGTCGTGGGCGTTGTCGCCGATAGCGAAGTAATAATCTCCGGGTGTTACGATGAAGGTTTTTGCGTTTTTGTAGTCGTAGCTTGCAAGGTTAGCCATATCAACCTTCATCTCGATGGTTTGGCTTTCGCCGGGCTGCAATAACTTAGTCTTTTCAAAATCCATCAATTGAATAGCGGATTTTTCAACGCCGTTTTCGATATCGTATTGAGTATAAGGAGCTTGAGCATACAATTGAATAACGGACTTGCCTGCTACGTTTCCGGTGTTCTTAACGGTAACAGTAACGTAAGCCGTCTTTTTGTTGCCCAAGATGTTTACTTTATCAAGAGTTTGCTCGAAAGTAGTATAAGACAAACCGTATCCGAAAGGATATACCACTTCGTTGTTGTAATCCCAAGTTCCGTCTACGGTAGCGGGCGTGCCGTCGGGGTTGGTGTATGTGCCGGCTTTAGCTTGTTTTGCGTTGCCTTTGCCCATAACAACGTCGGCATAACGGGTTTCGTAATAGCGATATCCGACGTAAATGCCTTCGGCTTGAACCAAATAGCCGTTTACATTGTCAGCGGGTTGGAAATCGCCTTGATTAGCCCAAGGAATATTGCCGTAGTTTTTCATAGCGGGAGCCATAGCGGAGTTAGCGGCGAATACGTCGCCAAGGCGAGCGGAAGGGGAAACCGTTCCGTTTAATACGCTAGCGACTCCATGGAATCCATAGCTTCCAGGGAAACCAATCCACAATATAGCGTCGATGCCGTCGTCTTCTTTGAGATTCTTGATTTCCATAGGAACATGGGAGTTGATCAATACTATAACTTTGTCAAAGTTTTTCTTTGCGAAGTTAACAATTTCCATTTCTTCGGTAGTCAAGCTCAAAATGTTGCCCGTTACGGTTTCTACGCCGGGAGCCATTCCTTCAGCGCCGGGTATATAACCTCTAGCGTTTTCGCTTCCCGGACGGCCGAATACCAATATAGCCGCGTCGTTGTATGCGGTTATATCTTTATTGTAGTCCGAGTTCAAAGCTTCTAATTCCGCAGGAGTAAGCTCTACTACTCTATCGTAATAGGTTATATCGGCGTATTCAGGAACAAGAGCGCCGCGGTTGTTTTTCCAAGTTTTTCCTTCGAAAAATTTAGCGTATGTAGCAAGCATCGAAGGGTTGAGGTCGAAACCTGCGCCTTTAAATGCGTCGAATATTTCGTTGCCTTGAGTGGATTTGCCGTCAGGAATTGTCGCCATCGAGTTGCCGTAAACAGGCGCGTAGCTTCTGATGCCCAAAAGCGTTACTTTAGCTGTTTTTGACAACGGAAGCGCGTTGTTGTTTTTCAGCAATACATAAGTTTCTACGGATTCGCGGACAGCGAATTCCTTATAGCCTTCGTATGCTTCTTTGGCGGTCTTAAATTTAGCTTTGTAAGTCCAAATGTCGTCTTCGTTATCCGTTTTTTCGGTAACGATTTTTTGACTCTGGGTTCCAAAGAACGAGTCAATGGGCTGGCGGTATTGTTCCATTACGATGGCAAGCGTAATTACCGCTGCCAAGCAAAACGCCGTAATGTGAGCTATGCCGCGCCATAGCCAAGGTTTTTTAAACATACGGTCTCAATTTTCCTCCTTTGTTTTCGCTTAATTTACAACGCTTTTTTAGTCAAAAGACAAAGCCGCAATAAAAACCTGATACGGTTTTTATTGCAACGTTTTGCTTTAGTATTATTGTTTCAATAATAAAAAAAAATATATATAATTCAAGGGATAGTTCATATAATACATTTTTTAAGGCGTAAATTAAAAATATATTTAAAAAATCAATTGTGCCCGCTTAATGCTATAACGCGGCAATTAATAATCGCATTTAAGTTAATAGATATAAGACAGCTTAAAATCTTTAATACTAGAGTTTTGCCCAAAGCTATTAAAACATTATAAAAAAATAAGCGTCCTTAAGACGCTGTCGTCTGTATTGGTCTTTTTATTTTACGCTTGAACGGGAATTAAAATGTTAAGATTAAAGATATCGCCTTCGACGTTAAATGATAATACGCCTTTATATTTTTCTACAATCATTTTTATGCTTTTTGTTCCAAAGCCGTGGAATCTGACGTCTTGTTTGGTCGTAACGGGAAGTCCGTTTTCAAAAGTAATTTCTCCTTGGAAATAATTTCGGATATGTATAGACACAAAGCCTTTAGACTCTTTGATGTATATTCCTATCATTCTTTTTTCTACGTCTTGAATTAAATGGGCGGCTTCAAAGGCGTTGTCTAACGCGTTTCCAAAAAGCGAATAGATATCGGACGGGGACATAAAATCCAAGCACTTGCCATCAGCTATGCAGTCAAGTTTGATTTTATGTTTCTCAAACAAAAGGCTTTTTTCGGTTAAAATTACGTCCAAAGCTTCGTTGCCCGTGCGTAAAACCGAATCGTATATAGATATCATCTTTTCTAAAGCGGCGATTTCTGAGCTGTCGAGCTTTTCTTTATATCGCAGTAGCTGATGTTTTAAATCGTGGCATTTTACGTTTATGAGCTCTATATTGCTCTTTGAAAGCTCCATTTGCTCTTTTTGCTGGTATAAGATGTGCTTCAGGATTTCTTGCTCTTCTTCCATCTTGCCCCTTTTGAAAATGTCGTACTGAATGCACAAGATAAAAATGCAGCTTAACATTCCGTAAATGTTAAGCGTCAGCAATATTTTAGAATCTATGTTCTTGTAGCCCGAAATGATAAGCTGCAAAAATATCATTATGATTACCAGGCTTACGCTTAAGAGCAATACGCTTATGTTGTTGATGTTTTGGGCGATCCCTTCTCTTAAGCGTTTTGCGAAGATGAAATACGCCGCAAGATAAACCAGCGCTATGCCGAAAACGTATAAAATATACGAAAGATAAGGGACGTTGGCATCCTTAACAAGTATTTGAAATACGCTTCCTAATTTAAAACCCCAATGCTGTGTGGCAAAAGCTCCTATTCCGCAAAACAACGCGGTTAATAAATTAGTTTTAAAGCAAAAGACTATGCAAAATATGACGCAAACAAATAATAAGAAATGTATGATAATTTCGACATATAGATTTTTTGGCAGCAATTCGTTTCTTGCGGCATAAATCAATACCATCAGCAAAAACGACGCAGCGACTCTTAAAACAAAAAGCTTACGCTTTTTAAAAGATGTCGCGAACAACGCGTTGGCGATTATAAGCTCTATTAAATAGCCGTAACCCTCAAAAACAGAAAAGAAAAAATTAATATTATCCGTAGACAACATTTTAATTATTACCTTGACCTAACCAATTTGCGAATTCTTCCATAAATTTTTTTTTCTTAGGCTGGCTTATTTTAAGTCTGTCGCCGTTGAGCATAAAGATATCGTAGCCTTTTACGTATTCGATAAATCTAGGATTGACAAGGTAACAGCTGTTGCAGCGCATAAAATTTCTAGACTTAAGCGTTTTTTCCAAAGCGGAAAGCGTTCCCCTGCCTTTGATAACGCCTTTGGTTAAATGATAAGTAAGCGTATGGCCCGCGACTTCTACATACATTAAATCGCTGGTGGAAATTCTTAAAATATTGCCTTTTTGGGTTACGGTCAATTCCATTTCTTTGTTGGCGTTTATGATGCCGATTGCCTTTTGAATTTTAAATACCAGCGTTTTATACGTTACGGGTTTGACGATATAATCTAGAGCGTTTACTTCATATCCTTGAATAGCGTATTGCGCCATATGAGTAATAAAAATGATAACTACATTTTTGTCATAGCTTCTTAGGATTTGAGCCGCTTTTATGCCGTTAAGATCGGGCAACTCTATATCAAAAAAAACAATATCGTATGTTTCGGAATTTTTGTCCAAAAACTGCCCCGCGGCGCTGTATACGGCGATATGAAAATGCTGATTATGCTCTTTTTCGTAAGTTTTCAAGCAATAAACAAGCTGATCCGCTTCGCTTTTGTTATCTTCTACAATCGCAACCCTTATCATTTGTTCTCCAATTACTAAACTTTATATATTCTTAACATACAAATTTTAACATACAAAATTTAACTATTCAATAGTCAAATTTTGGGCGAATGCTGAATTAAGGTTAATAGAGACAAATTCATTGCACATATAATTTGTTGTATCGCAAACACATCGATATTAGGGTAACATCAAAGATAAATGTGGATTGCGATAAATATAAAAAAAGCGGCTTTTAAAAGTCTAAAAGCCGCTTATATATTTAATCTGGTACACCCAGAGGGACTCGAACCCCCAACCTTTTGGTCCGTAGCCAAACGCTCTATCCAATTGCGCTATGGGTGCCCAAGCATTATTTAAGTATATTAGTCTTGCGATGTTTTGTCAAGAAGTAAAGAATAGCAATATTATGCAATTATATAAATTTTCAAAAAATTATCCTAACCGATTATAAGCGGTTTTTATTCTCTCCAAAGAGCGTTCTTTTCCAAAAAGCTCTGCCATTTCTGTCGCGCCGCCGGGCGTTACTTCCGCGCCTGTCAGCGCTATTCTCATAATCCAAAACAGCGCCGCGCTTTTTATATTGATTTCTTGGGCAAATTGCTTTAAGTTTTCAAATAAAACCGCGTTTTCAAAGCTGGGAATCTCTTCCAGCCTTTTTAAGAGTTTAGGCAAAACTTCTTTGGCTGTCGATTGGTCTATTTTTAGTTTTTTGTTTTCAAATAAACTTAAATCAAAATTGTCAAACTCGTCTAAAAATTTTAGCTTTTCGGGTATTTCGGACAATATTTCTAGTCTGGACTGCAAAAGCTTATCCAATAGCTCGTAATCGTATTTGCCGGCCAGCCCCAAAGCGTCGTAATAAGGCTTGGATAATTTGGCGAACTCTTCCTTGGGCAGTTCTTTCATATACAAAGAGTTAAGCCAGCGCATTTTGTTTTCGTCAAAAATAGACGGCGACTTGGACAAGCCTTCTATAGAAAACGCTTCTACCAAATCCTGCATGGACAGCTTTTCTCTGTTGTCTTTAGGGCTCCAGCCTAACAAAGCTATATAGTTTACAATCGCTTGGCTTAAGTAGCCTTTTTTAATGAAATCTTCAAAACTCGCGTCGCCCGTGCGTTTGGACAGCTTATGCGCGCTGTCTTTCATAATAGGCTGAAGATGTATATATTGGGGACGCTGCCAGCCGAAAGCGTCGTATATTAAGTTATATTTATTGGTAGAAGAAAGATATTCTACGCCCCTTATAACGTGCGTTATATTCATTAAGTGGTCGTCGATTACGTTAGCGAAGTTATAAGTAGGCATTCCATCAGACTTTAACAAAATATTGTCGTCCAGGTCTTTGCAGTCTACCGAAATTTCTCCAAAAACTAAATCGGTATAAGTAGAAACTCCGCTTTCGGGGATATTTTGACGCACCACAAAAGGCTCGCCCGTGGCTATTCTCGCCTTGGCTTCTTCTAAAGATACGTTATGCAGGCAATATTTGTCGTATTTAGCAGCTCCGCTTTCTTGAAGCTTAGCAAGCCTTTCTTTTGAGCAAAAACAATAATACGCCGCCCCTGTTTCCACTAGTTTATGGGCGTAATAGTTATATATATCCTTTCTTTCGGACTGAATATATGGCCCGTATGAACCGCCAAC
>DATCKP010000010.1:0-2754 GCA_036562165.1 Clostridia bacterium | reverse complement strand
ATATAAGGGATATAGGGTATAATATGGCAAACGAACTAGAAACTCAAATTACTCAAGACCAAAACGAAATTTATCTCCAAAGAAAGCAAAAGCTTGACGCGCTTATCAAGGAAGGCAAAAATCCTTTTGAAAAAACTAAATTCAATAAGACGCATTATTCTTTAGATATAATCAATAATTTTGAAGAGCTCAACGGTCAGCAAGTCAAGATCGCCGGCAGAATGATTACAAGAAGAATAATGGGTAAGGCGAGCTTTGCTCATTTGCAGGATAATTTGGGAAGAATACAGATTTATATTAGGTCGGACACTCCCGGCATAGATTACGACGAGTTTAAAAAGTGGGATCTTGGCGATATTTTGGGCGTGACCGGCAAGGTGTTTAAGACTCATACGGGCGAAGTAAGCGTTCATGTAGAACAGATAGAGCTTTTGAGCAAGTCTTTGTTGCCTTTGCCCGAAAAGTATCACGGTCTTAAGGACACCGATCTTAGATATCGTCAAAGATATCTTGACTTAATTGCTAACCCCGAAGTAAAAGACGCTTTTGTAACCAGAAGCAAGATTATATCCGCTGTAAGAGAATATCTTGATTCCCAAGGCTTTTTGGAAGTCGAAACGCCTATTCTTAACACCATAGTAGGCGGCGCAAACGCGCGTCCTTTTGAGACTTATCACAATACCTTGGGCATTAAGATGTATATGCGTATAGCGCCCGAGCTTTATCTTAAGAGACTCATAGTCGGCGGTTTTGAGAAGGTTTACGAGCTTGGCAGAATGTTTAGAAACGAGGGAATGAGCGTAAAGCACAATCCCGAGTTTACCATGGTCGAGTTGTATGCCGCTTATTGCGACTACAACGATATGATGACCTTGACCGAAAATATATTCAGTCATGTTCTGGACAAGCTCAATAAGGACAGAAACATCGAATACGGCGGCGTAGCTATCAATCTTTCCACGCCTTTTAGAAGGCTGTCTATGCTGGACGCCGTAAAAGAATATGTCGGCATTGATTTTTCGAAAACGGACGACGTAAATCAACTAAAGCAAGAAGTTTTGTCAAAAGGCGTCGAGACCGAAGCAAATACTTGGGGCGAATTGCTATACGACGCTTTCGACCAATTAGTAGAGTCCAAATTAGTTCAGCCTACCTTTGTTATTGATTATCCTGTTGAAGTGTCGCCTTTGGCAAAGAAAAAGCCTTCTGACCCCAGGCTCACCGAAAGATTTGAGCTGTTTATAGGCGGAAGAGAGATGGCCAATGCTTACAGCGAGCTTAACGACCCGATAGACCAAAGAGCTAGATTCTTAGAACAAGCCCAAAAGAGAGTAGAAGGCGACGAAGAAGCTCAAATGAACGACGAAGACTTTGTTCTTGCGCTTGAATACGGCATGCCTCCAACCGGCGGTTTGGGAATAGGCATTGACAGGCTGGTAATGCTTTTAACAGACAGCCCGTCTATAAGAGACGTTATCTTATTCCCTACAATGAAGCCTAAATCTAAAGAATGATGGATAACAAGATAACAAAAGAAAGACTTAATAATCATCTGGAATACGACTGGTTTAAATATTTAATCTTTATTCTAGCCGCGGTCTTTTTGTGGTATTTTGTCTATTCGATGCTGGATAGATTAAAAGACCACGAAAGGATTGATATTTTTATTACCGTTCCTTATTCTCCGGAGAAAGCCGAAGAATTCAGGCTTGATTTGCTTGAGTATTTTAAGGATTTAGGCGACGCTACGGTAAAAGACGTTAATTTTAACTTTAACGATCCCAATGACAAGTCTTTTTACGCCATTTTAGCGACTTCTTACAGCGTCCATGACATAGTCATTGCTCCTGAAGAAGTATTCAGGTTTTTAGCGGTAAGCGGACGGCTTATTTCGCTGGATTACGAATACGACTTAAATGCGGGCGAAAGACGCGTCCAAGGCAGCGTTTTGGGCGGTTTTATCCTAACCCAAAACGGCGCTCAAACATATATAGAGCCTTATCTTAACAGCGCCGATTTTTCGGCGTATTATGTTTTTGACGAAAACCAAAAACAAAAAGCTTTAAAAGAAATTGAAGATCTGCAAGTTTCCGACGACATTTTAAATAAAAAATACGGCATAGAGCTTAACTCGCTCGGCCCTGATATTTTTTTCACCTACGGCAGCCAAACCAAGTATTACATAGGCGTTATATATAATAACTTGTCCAAATCTGCTGGCGGCGGAAATAAGGGCGTATTTAACGCTGAAAAACAAGATATAAAATTTAAGCAAGCCTGGGATACTATTTATTACTTGAAGAATAACGCGACAAAATATAGTTTATAAAAGGTTTATAAATATGAGTATTTACGAACTTATAAGGCAATACGCCCAGCAAAATCCCTTAAGGTTTCACACGCCCGGGCATAAAGGAATGTTGGACGCTCTAGATATCACCGAATTGGACTTGGTAGGCTTAGGCAGCACTACGTCGTATATATCCGCCGCGGAAAAAAAAACGGCGCGGTTTTACAACGCTAAATATACTCATTACCTTATAAGCGGCACGACTAGCGGCATTTTGACTTTAATAGCCGCGATACCCAAAGGCGGCAGAATCATAGTGGCGCGCGCTTCCCATAAGTCTATTTTTAACGGATGTTTATTATCCGGCATAGAGCCTATAATCGTGGAAAACGAGATAAAAGAAGATATTTCAATGCCGTTAAGCCCAAAATTGATAGAAAAAGCCATTTCTGCTAACCCAGACG
>DATCKP010000008.1:0-3550 GCA_036562165.1 Clostridia bacterium | reverse complement strand
CCGTGGCTGTGGCCTTGCTCAATTATTTGATTTATATAAATTTTCTCTTCGGATTTTCCGAAAGGTCTTATCTCTATCGTGCCGCGCGTTTCGTTTAGCTCTATTTGGCCGCGCTCGCAGTAAAAGTTCATTATGCGTCCGCCGTCGCTGGTAAAGGCTATCATTTTGTGAAGCGCTTTTACTCCGTTCTCAAAAGTAATAGACACTGCTTGGTGATCCACTACGTTGTTGTCGCAAGCGTAAACGCATCTGCCGTAAGGACCTTCTTCTAGCGCCTTAGTCAGATTGGCCTCGGTTAACGGAATTTCTTTTGTCAGCATATTATAAGGCCATAAGTTTTCGGGCGAGCCCGCCTCCTTCCAGCGTTTTATGTAAATGTTTTTGGCGCTGTAAGGGCAAGAATCTATATATTTGCAATCTACGCATCTGTCGCTTGCGTCGCTAGGCTGGTTTTGTTTATTGAAATGCTTTAGTTCTCCTATTGAAGAAAGCGAATCGGCTTTTGACTCCGCATAATACTGCAGCAAATCCAAGTCGTGGCAGCATTTTTGCAAAATCATAGGCGAGATTGCGTCGTTACGCCAATTGCCACGGACAAAGCTATGAGCCTGATGCCAATAGCCCACTTGCTCGCAAGAGTCGATCATAATAAGCTTGCCGTATTCGCCGCTAGAAATTAGTTCTTTGACTTTATTGAAAGCAGGAGCGTAACGCAAAACGTGGCAAACCATAATTTTATTGCCGCGCTTTTTGTATTCTCTTAAAAGAGTAAGGCAATCTTCTTCGTTGGACGCGATGGGCTTTTCAAGCAAGATGTCGTAACCAAGCTCCATAGCCTTAACGCATTGGCGAACATGGTCTTGGTCCATCGAAGCTATAACAAGCGCGTCGCTGTGTCTTTTTTGGAAAAACTCGTCTTCGTCTAAATAAATGTTATCCGTATTGAAAATCTTGGAATACTTCTTAACCGCTTCTGGATCTATATCGTATAGAGCGGCTATTTTGAATTTATCCGATTGAGCTGCCATAAGCCTGCCGTATGTTTCCGCTCCTCTGTTTCCGCAACCGATTATCGAAACGCTAAATTGCCTTTCGCTCATCATTTTCACCTCTAACATCGCATTTTACAAGCTTACTTTAATAAAAAAAATGAACCTTTTAAAGATAACATTTCTTTAAAAGCAGGTTCATTTCTTTAATTAAAGAAAAAAACGCTATAATTTTTATATTATTTTCTAAAATCGCTTGGCAGTTTGCCGGTATACTTTTTAAAAACTCTGCGGAATGTAACCGGGCTTGTTATGCCGCATTTTTGGGCGACAGCATTTATAGATAGATCGGTCTCGCTTAATAACTGACACGCTAGCTCCATTCTTTTTTGATTAATATAATCGCTGTAGCTGATATTGCCATATTTGGTAAATATCCTGCTTACATACGGAGTCGAGTAATTAAACCTTTCCGCCACGCTTTCCAAGGAAAAATCAGGCTCCGTAAAATGTTGGTCAATATAATTCTTTATAACGTTAAAATAATACACGTATCTATCTTCGCGTTTTTGAGAGAAGCCTTTTATTAAGCGGCTCGCCCGCCTCAAAATGTCGTCTATTATTTGGCTTATACTTATACTCTCTTCTATTGCGACGACTTCCAAATACAATTCTTTTTCAAGGTTATGAAGAATGTTTTCTATCCTGTCAAAAAAGTCGTAAATTTCTTTAGGGTTTATATAATTTTTTAACAGCTCCTTTTTTAGGTTGTTTGCTGTCTCGGTCAAATTATCTTTGTTTAAAGCCATTATTTCTTTTCTTAAGTTGATTTCAAATTCCCTCGCTATTATAGGCAGGGGCTCGAACACGCCTATGCTCGAATAAGCAACTTTATTTTTTTCATAAAGCGCGGCGACTTCGTAGGCTATCTTGCTCTCGTTATACGCCTGCGGAATAAACGCGAAACCGTCGTAGTAATTGCTCTGTCCGTATGTTTCTTGAATATCGCGGACAGGGGAGTTTAAAAATAAAACAGCGTCGCCTAGGTTTACCGTGGACTTGGACTCTTGTATTTTTATCGGCTTGCCCGTGTAAGCTATTACTATCTTTTGGTCGATATCCACGCCCAAACGCATTAACCCTTTCAAGACGTCGTTATTTATTTCTCCGTAATGGGCTATGATATTGATATATTCTTTAACCAGTCTTGAAAAATCTTTGGAAAGCGCGACTTTGGATTGCAGTTCTATTTGGGAAATTTCCAAAAGAATTTTTTCAAATTGTTTGGTTATGCCCTCGGAAGAGTCGTATTCGGAATAGCTTTTGCCCGCCAGCTCATTTAACTGGCGAATATATCTTTGCATATTGTTGTAGTAATTTTTTAGCTGAAAATCGGAAAAGAAAAAGATAATTATAAAGAACGCCGTTCCTATGAATAAAGTCAATATAAATTTGGCTACGGGAAATCTTTTATAATAGCCAAAAACAAAGTCGTCTTTGCTCGCAAAAACGGCCTGGCTTTCTTTATATCCTTTTCCCGATATAATTTTTTTTCCGTTGTAATAAATGGAAAAACAATCGGTGTCTATAACTTCATTAAAAAAATCTTGGATATAATCTTTGCTTAAGATAAAAAGACATCTTACTTTATAGGCGTTTAATTTATTTGGGCAGCTATATATAATCGCGGATATTACACTCCCCGATTTTACATAACGGACGTCGCCGTAAACGTCTTCTGTTTTGGAATATATGGAAAATCCCTGCGCGGCGCCGTCGAAATAAAATTCCAATTCGGAATAAGGAACCTTGCCTCTTTCGGTCATCGCAAAAGAGCTGCGGTCAAACATTATTAAGGTTTCGCAAGAAAAACCTATTAACGCGTTATAGTTTAAGATATTACGCTGGGCTTCGTAAATATCCAAAGGAAATATATTATTAAAACCGTCTTCGTCCAAAGCGCTCATTTTTTGAACCCATTTTTCTTCGGCGATAAGCGCGTTGACAAAGTCCGTTTTCTTATCGATTATATCGTATTGATACATTAAGGTATTGGCGTATTTTCTCGCTTCGTTCTTTCTTTGTATGTCGATAATGGTCAATGACAAAGCTAAAAATACGCAGTAAAAAACAACCGTAATAATATATAAAATAAAAATACCTTTCTTTTGTTTTTTCATTAGTATAAAACCTTAAAGAAGATACATATAGACATCATATATTCATTTAGGATATGTTGTCAAGATATGTTTTGTAGAATACGCTTGTAAAGTTATGTTAAAAAAAACGGGTTCCGCGGAACCCGTTTTTGATTATTTCTTAAAATGCTTCTTTATCCAAAGCGGGATGTCTTCGTTGTTGGGATCGGGGTTTATTTTGGAAATAAACGTCTCTTCCTCGGGTTTGGCAAAAGGCGTTACCGGGGGCTTTTTGTCCGGGGTAACGGCGTAAGCGCCCGTTTTGCCCGAAGGCACATAGGAAGAAACGGATTTATCAAAGCCGGTGGCGATTATGGTTACCACAATCTTGCCGTTTAGGGAAGCGTCTAATCCCGCGCCAAA
>DATCKP010000003.1:0-2607 GCA_036562165.1 Clostridia bacterium | reverse complement strand
GACCAAGCTCCCCAAGCCCCCGCGGGTAATAAAATACTTGTCCCCTAATTGAGCTTTGAGTTTGGCGGGAATTCTCAACCTGCCCTTTTCGTCGATTTGGTGATAGTAAATCCCTTTAAACATCTTCTTTTTTTATTAATTAACCTTGTAATTGTAACTATATCTTAACATAAATATTGACCACTTGCAACCCTTTTTTGAAATTTTTAGCCCTTTTTTGCCTTTTTAATGTAATTTTTGTCCCCCGCAGTCCACTTTATGCCCTTCGCTAACCACCAAAAGCCACTCGGGATTTTTTTACATAGTTTTTTATTTCGCGATAAAATGTTACAAAAACCGCACGGCTAGGAATAACGCTTTTATAAAAGTATTCTTATAAAAAGCCTCTTCGCAATGTATTTATTCCCTTAAATTTAAGGCATAAACGTCTATGTTATGTTATAATTTTGTTTATGAAAGTTTTTGCCGTAAGCGATTTGCATTTATCTATAAACAATCCCAAGCCCATGGATATTTTCGGAGGAGCTTGGGATAATTATCTAGAAATACTGACTCAAAATTGGAAGGCTAAAATCTCTGACGATGATCTGGTATTAATTTCGGGAGATATAAGCTGGGCGATGACGCTGGAAGAAGCTTTGCCCGACCTAGACTTTATACACGCCTTGCCGGGCAAAAAGATTATTATCAGGGGAAACCATGATTACTGGTGGAAATCTATCAGCGGTTTGAGAAAGAAGCTTCCGCCCAGCATTATGGCTATTCAAAACGACTGCGTCAAAATAGAGAATTTTTTGATATGCGGAACAAGGGGCTGGACTGTGCCTGAAAGCAGCCAGATCCAAACCGACCAAGACCGCAAGATATATTTAAGAGAAGCGGAAAGGCTGAAGCTCACTCTAAACGCCGCGTCCAAAGAACGCGTCGAAGGAGATATAGTAATTTTGATGATGCATTTTCCGCCTTTTAACTCTGCGCGAACGCAATCCGATTATACCCGACTGATCGCACAATACAATGTAGACTGCGTTGTCTACGGGCATTTACACGGCAAAGGCGGAAAAATTTCTCATAAAGTGGTTTTGGATAATATTCCTTATTATTTAACGTCGTGCGACCAGCTAAACAACGACCCGCTGCAGCTGTATTAATCGCTTCTTGGATAAAGCGGAAGTTCGAAAAAGGCGTTGCAGGCGCTCTCCGCGAATTCTTCGCATTCCGGTATAAAGCAGTATCCGTAAGAAGGAATTAATAACTCCACTTCTATAGTTATCTTTAAAATAATAGTTACGCAAGCGGTAACGCTCATTTGAAGGTCGTTTATAGCCGTTCCTTCGGGTATTACCGCGGAGACAACGGCTTCTACTTCGTAAGGTATTATGGATTGGCTGGGAACCGCCAACACGACGTCTACTGTAAGACCGATAACCGCGTCCGCCCTGCCTTCTTTGTTATTGGCGTCGACATAAATTATTTCCATAGGTATATTTATAAGCGCTTTGACGCGGGCGAATCTAGGACGATCTTCTAGTCTTGTAACCGTAAGGTCTTTGATTATTCCGCGCGTGGCTATAGACCTTCCGCTTACCAAAGTCAAAGGAAAAGCTGGATTAGCCGGCTCAAAATTGCTCAAGGTTATCACAAGGTTATCCAATTGAGTTTGATAAATGCACGCGTCAAAAACCTTTTTTACTTGAACGCATACTTTTTCGCACAGCCCGTGCAGCGGATTGCCTGAAATTACCCCCGGCAAAAAATCGCTTCTATTGCAGTTATAAAACGACATACTATTCCTCCGCCTAAATACTGGGTTATAAGATAAATATATTCGCTAATCGTAAAAGTTATTAAAAATAAAAAAATCTCTTCTTAATTAAGAAGAGATTTTGTTTTTTAAAACTAAAAATTTTTTTATTCTTCAAGATAAATTATACGCCTGCACGATTCGCATTCTATCATGCCTTTTTCTTTAAGCTTGGCTATCGCCGCGGCCGAAAGGTGCATCATACATCCGCCGCAGCTTTCGCCGTCTACCGCTTTTACAAAAGCCGGCATAACCTTGTCTTTTCTTAAAGATTGATATTTCGCGAAAAGCTCTTTGTCTATGCTCTTGGCTAATTCAGCCAATTTTGCCCTGTATTCTTTTATTTTAGGAGTGAGTTCGTCTCTTAACGCGTCAAATCTTTGTTTTGCCTCGTTAAAAACGTGTCTTATGTTTGCCCCTTCCTTGCGGGCTTCTTCGTTTCTTCTTATTGTTTCGTCTATGTTTTTGGGCATTTTGTTGAGCTCTTTTTCCAAAGCGTTAAGGTTGGAATGAAGCTTTTTAATTTGGTCGTCAATTTTTTCTAATATTTTATCGCTCAAATCTTTTTCCAAAAGCTTTTCAAGCTCGTCCAGCTTGGAAGACACGTTATTAACGTAATTTTCGAGCTTTTTATAATTATCATACAAAACGCCCGCCGCTTTTTCGGTTTGTTTCGCTATATTTCCAAGGTTCAAAAACTTTTCTTTAGCTTTTTCTGCTATAGCGTAATCCTTGCTTTTCTCTATCTTCAACTCTAGATTTCTCAAAGCCAGATCTTGCTCTTGATAAGCTAATATTTTTTC
>DATCKP010000088.1:0-3090 GCA_036562165.1 Clostridia bacterium | reverse complement strand
ATACATTGTTGATCTCTTTTTTGGTCAAGAATAAAACCGCGGTAGTCGTTGCGGTTACGACTTCTTCGTCGCTTTTTGCGGCTTCGCCCATCATAGGCCCGCCGTTGACAATCAAAGCGCATTGCGCGGTTTTGAGCTCTTCTGTCTCTTTTTGCAAAGCTTTGATTTCTTTTTTGAGCTGTTTAACTTGTTTAAATTGAGAGCCGTCTAATCTTTCGATTTGAGCTTGTTTTTGGTTAATAAGGTCTTGTTTAATTTTGATATTCTCTCTTGAATCGGCGGCTTTGCATTCTTCTAAAATATCTTTATAAGCAGTTCCTATCCTTATCCAATAATTGCCTTTGTTTTTAACAGCGCCGCCTGAAACGGTTACCACGCGTTTATATAAGGGTTGTCCTTCCCATACGGCGTAATATACCGCTAACGCAGTATGCACGTTGTTGACTATCACGCCAGCTTTGGAAGGCAAAGACATAGCGGGAACTACTCTCTTAGTCAACGCGTAGATAAGCTGTCTTTCGGCTCCTTGGGGATATTTGGTCTTTAGAGAAACTACTTTTATTTCGGAATAATTATTTTTAATGATGATTTTGTTTAAAGTATCGATGGCGTCCTTTTTGTTGTCTTCGACGCCTATGATAATATTAGATACACCCAAAGCTTTGGCAATATATCTTGCGCCTTTTAGTATTTGTTCGGGATATTCTAACATTATTCTATGATCAGCGGTGATATAAGGCTCGCATTCTGCGCCGTTAATAATTAAGGTATCAACTTTATCGTCTTTAGGAACGTTAAGTTTTGCCACCGTAGGAAATCCCGCTCCGCCCATTCCTACTATGCCGCAATCGGCTATTCTTTTTAGAATTTCTTCGGGAGTAGGATTTTCAAGCCTAGGCAAGAAATCAGTTTGATCGGAAAAGTCGTTATCAATAACTATGTGTTGAACTTCTCCGTGAGCGGTCAATTTGGTTTCAATGCCGGAGACTTTGCCGCTTACGGGCGAAAAAATATTAGCGCTGATATCGCTGTCCGCTTTAGCGATTAACGTGCCTATTTTTACGTAATCGCCTACGTTAACACAAATAATTGCCGGCTTGCCTATATGTTGCAAAACAGGAACATAAACTTTTGGAGCCGGCGTCAATTCTGATATGTAAACTTTGTCAGTAAAATGTTTATTAGTCGGCGGATGCACGCCTCCAGGAAATCTTATTGACATTGATTAACCGTCCTAAATTTTGATAATTATATCAATAGTTCGCAAATGATTATAACATTCTAATTACAAATTGTCTATAGAAACTTGAAAAATTATAACTAATCTTAATAGTATTATGCAGTATTTTTATGAGCTTTATGTAGATACAAAACAGCGTCATAAATATAATTTGATGATAATAGTCTAATCGCAAAGGATATAAGAATATATTAGTCTTATGAAAACCTTTGCAAAAAATAAGCCGTCCATAAAAGAGCTCTTAAAAGAAAAACCGCAAGGCAAGATCGATATAGTTTTGTTAATTTTTACCATTCTCATAACCGTATTTGGCATTATAATGGTATATTCTGCAAGCTCTTATACGGGATATGTGAGATACGATGACAGCTTTTTTTATATGAAAAAGCAAATACTCGGCGCGCTTTTAGGCGCGGCCGCGATGACGGGGTTAACTTTTTGCAATTATAAAGTATTAGACAGGCTTAAAGTTCCTATCTTAATCGTTTCTATTATCTTGCTTATTGTCGTTTTTATTCCGGGCGTGGGATTGGAAAACTACGGCGCAAACCGCTGGATAGACCTTCCGGGATTTACAATTCAGCCAAGCGAAATATCTAAATTCGCTTTTATAATTTTCGCTTCGGGATACATGGCAAGCCATCAAGACAAGATGACTACCTTTAAGGGACTTTTGCCGGTATTAGCGGCGGGCGGAATTATAGCGCTGCTTATAATTTTAGAGCCTAATATGTCCATTACTATGTGCGTTATTCTTCTCATGCTTTTTATGCTGTTTATGGGCGGAACAAGACTCAAGCATTTTATAATTTTGTCTTTGCCGGCAGCGGCTTTGGTTCCTATATTAATATGGATGGAACCTTATAGACTAAACCGCCTTTCCGCGTTTTTAAACCCTTGGGCGTCGCCTTTGGAAGAAGGTTTTCAGCTTATACAATCTTATTATTCTTTAGGAAGCGGCGGCTGGTTTGGCGTCGGGCTTTTTAATTCTAGACAAAAGTATCTATTTTTGCCTTTTTCCGAATCCGACTTTATATTCAGCATAATAGGCGAAGAGCTGGGATTGTTCGGCTCGCTTATGACTATCGCGGTCTTTTGCGTAATAATATATCGCTGCTTTAAGGTTGCGTTTAACGCTCCGGACAGGTTAGGTTTTTATATGGCGTCGGGAGTGGGCGCGATTATTGCTATACAGGTAGCCATCAATATAGCCGTGGTGACAGGAAGCATACCGCCTACTGGACTTCCCCTGCCCTTTGTAAGCGCCGGAAGCTCTTCGCTAGTAGTGTTTATGGGCGGAATAGGAATAGTTCAAAACATCGCAAGACACAGCTCAAAAATAGAAATTAATTAGCCCCGATAGATTTCGCCAATTCAATAAATCTGTCGCCGCGGGCTTCAAAATTTATAAACTCGTCAAAACTCGCGCAAGCGGGCGAAAGCAATATATTGCAAGGTTTAATTCTTAAAGCCGTTTCGACGCTTTTATAAAACGCGTCTTTAAAATCGCCGGCTTCTATAGTTATATCTTGCAAGCCCGCTGTCTTTATGTCTGCGAGCATTTTTTGTTTGGTCGCGCCGCAAACTACGATATATTTGATTATCCTATCATATTCCTTAACTTTTTTGAAAAAGTCCAAAAAGCTAATGCCCTTGTCGCTGCCGCCTAATATTAATATCGTAGGCGACGTCATACTTTGGATGGCAACTAAACTCGAATCGGGATTGGTGGCTTTAGAGTCGTTGATAAAACTTATTCCGTCTAATTTTCCTACTAATTGCAATCTATGTTTGACTCCATTAAATTGCTTTAACGCCTTGCCTATAATATCTATATCGACGCCCGCAAG
>DATCKP010000080.1:0-35900 GCA_036562165.1 Clostridia bacterium | reverse complement strand
CTTGTATATATGTCAATCAGCTAAAAAAAAGCCGTTTATTCTAAAACGGCTTTTTCATTTTAAATTATATACTTCTTCAAATCGTGCTTTTTAATAGTGGTGTTTAAGTGCTCGCGGACATAATTTTTGTCTATCACCATGTCAATCATAGGATGATCGCCGCTAGCGTTAAAAGATATATCTTCAAGCAAAGTCTCCATAATGGTATGCAGCCTTCTTGCTCCTATATTTTCGCTTGTCTCGTTTTCCAAAACGGCTATTTCGGCGATTTCTTCTATAGCGTCGGGCTCGAACTTAAGATTGATATTATCCACTTTCAAAAGGTCTATATATTGTTTTGTAACCGCGTTGTCCGTTTTGGTCAAGATATCAATAAATTCTTGTTTGCCTAAACTGTCAAGCTCGACTCTTATGGGGAATCTTCCTTGAAGCTCGGGAATCAAGTCTTCCACCTTGCTTATATGAAACGCTCCCGAAGCTATAAACAATATATAATCCGTTCTTATTACGCCGTATTTTGTGTTAACAGTTGAGCCTTCGACAATAGGCAAAATGTCTCTTTGGACGCCTTCTCTGGACACGTCGGGACCGGCCGCGTTGCCGTTGCCTACTATTTTGTCTATTTCGTCTATAAAGATAATGCCGTCCTGCTCAGCGCGTCTTATGGCTTCGGTTTGTATCGCGTCCATATCAATCATGCTTTCGCTTTCTTCTTCGGTCAAAATCTTTACCGCTTCTTCTACGGTCATTTTGCGGTTTTTGCGGCGTTTGGTCTGCATAAAACCGCCCATCAAGTCGCTTAAATCTATAGCCGCGCCTATGCCCGGCATAATTTCCATAGGCTTGAGTTTATCTACTACCGCGATTTCAACAAACGCGTTATTCAGCCTGCCGGCTTTAATATCCGCCAAAATCTGATCTTTTAAAACGGGCTCTTCGGAATTAAGCCTTTTTCTCTCGTTATATATTGCTTCGGCTACCTTTTTTTCGGCTATGTCCCTTGCCTTTTTTTCGACTTCTTGGAACTTTTCTTCTTTAACAAGCCTTACGGCGACTTCGACCAGATCTCTTACCATGGACTCTACGTCGCGGCCTACATAACCTACTTCGGTGAATTTAGTGGCTTCGACCTTGACAAAAGGAGCTTTGACCAGCTTTGCCAGCCTTCTTGCTATCTCGGTCTTGCCCACGCCTGTAGGGCCTTTCATTAATATGTTTTTAGGCGTGATTTCGTCGCGCAGCTCTTTGGGCAGTTTGCTTCTTCTATAGCGGTTTCTCAAAGCGACCGCCACCGCGCGTTTTGCTTTTTGCTGACCTATTATATATCTATCCAATTCAGCTACTATTTGTTTGGGCGACATATCCATAGTTAAATTTCCTCCACCGTAATATTTTTATTGGTAAACACGCAGATATCTCCGGCGATCTCAAGCGCTTTTACGGCTATCTCTCTTGCCGATAGATCGGTGTTTTGTATCAACGCTCTTGCCGCCGCCAAAGCGTAGTTGCCGCCCGAACCTATAGCGCAAACGCCGTCTTCGGGGTCTATTACATCGCCCATGCCGCTTATTATCAGCAAATGGTCTGAGTCGGCTACTATCATCATAGCTTCAAGCTTTCTTAACATTTTATCGCTTCGCCAAAGTTTAGCCAGCTCTACCGAACTGCGCATAAGGTTTCCGCTGTATTTTTGAAGCATTTCTTCAAATCTGTCCGACAAAGTAAAAGCGTCCGCTACGGATCCAGCGAATCCTACCACCACTTTATCGTTGTATAATCTTCGTACTTTTACCGCGTTGTTCTTTAAAATAACGCTTTGACCGCTTGTAACCTGACCGTCGCCCGCTATGGCGGTGCGTCCATTTCTTCTTACGGCTACTATAGTGGTGCCTTTAAAACCTTCCATACGATACCTCTTTTATTTATTTGAAACTTAGATTTATTTTTATGGTTGTTTTCATTTTATTTTAACACAATTATATTTTAAATCAATACAAGATTAGTCCTTAATCATCAACCGTTGCAATATTGACAAAATTCTTTCATAGCTTCCAAAGCTCTCTGAGAATATTGGTTATATCTTGTTTTTTTGTCTTTGATATGCTCTTTTAGCGGCGGCAGTATGCCGAAGTTGGCGTTCATAGGCTGAAAGTTTGAGTTAGGCGAAGTTATATAATTAATCAGCGCGCCCGTCATAGTCTCTTTGGGAACATTCACTAAACTTTCGCCTTTTAAATATTTATACATAAATATTCCCGCTATCAACCCGGAGCAAACACTTTCGACGTAGCCTTCCACTCCGCTCAATTGCCCCGCTATGAAAATGTTGGGATATTTCTTTAGCTGAAAATATTGATTTAAAACTTCGGGGGCGTTAATAAAAGTGTTTCTATGCATAACGCCGTATCTTACGAACTGCGCGTTTTTAAGCGCTGGAATCAAAGAAAACACCCTTTTTTGCTCTGGAAAGGTCAAATTAGTCTGAAATCCCACAAGATTAAACAAAGTCTTTTCTTGGTTTTCCGCCCTGAGCTGAACTACGGCGTAAGGACGTTCGCCTTTGGGGTCTTTTAGCCCTACGGGCTTTAGCGGGCCGAACCTTAAGGTGTCTTTGCCGCGCTTTGCCATAACCTCTATGGGCATACAGCCTTCAAACACTTCTTTGCCTTCGAAGCTTTTTAGCTCGACGGTTTTGGCGTTGACTAATTCGGTATAAAACAGCTCGTATTCTTCCCGCGTCATAGGGCAGTTTAGGTAATCGTCCCCGCCCTTTTGGTATCTTGAGCCCCAAAACGCAAAATCATAATCCACGCTGTCCGCCGTAACAATAGGCGACGCGGCGTCAAAGAAATACAAATAATCTTGGGATAACAGCTCTTTCAGGCTGTTTGCCAAACCGTCCGTGGTCAAAGGCCCGGTCGCGACAATCGCAGGAACGTCCGTGTCTATTTCTTTTTGCTCTTTGCAGATTATGTTTATATTAGGATTAGAACGAATTATTTGGGTTACTTCTTGCGAAAACTTTTCTCTGTCGACCGCCAATGCCCCGCCCGCGTCCACTGCGTGTTTATAAGCGGTTTTTATGACAATGGAATCCAGCATCTCCAGCTCCGCTTTCAAAAGCCCGGACGCTGTGTCCAAGCCTTTGGCTTTTAGAGAGTTGCTGCACACAAGCTCGGCAAAATTAGGGTTATGATGCGCAGGCGTAAAAGAACGCGGTTTTATGTCTATAAGGTCGACTTTTATCCCGCGTTTTGCCAACTGATAAGCGGACTCGCATCCCGCAAGTCCGCCCCCTATAACCAAAACTTTATCTTTTTTTAACATCTAACCGCCTTTATTCAACAATCGCTTGGTCTGTATCCGTGTCTTGATTATGGTCTATGCTTTGCTCAAAATCTTGTTTTATATCTTGGTCTTGATGGTATTCGATAGAATAACCGCATTCCTTGGAGGCGCACTTAATCACGTCGCCGTTCTTATAATGCTTTAATACCATATAAGAACCGCATTGGGGGCATTTTTCGTCCATAACCTTGCCGGACGAAATAAAATGGCAATCGGGATATCCGCTGCAAGCGAAAAACTCTCCCCGTTTGGAACGCCTTTTTACCAAAGGCTTGCCGCATTTAGGGCACTTGCCGTAAGCGGCGTTTTCTTCTTCCAAAGGTTTTACGTTGCGGCATTGAGGGTAATTGGAACAGCCCAAAAATTTGCCGTATTTGCTGTATTTTATTACCATTTCGCCGCCGCATTTATCGCATTTTATGCCCGTGGCGTTGGCTTCGTTTAAGGTTGTTCCGTCTAGGTTTTTGGTGTTTTTGCATTTAGGGTAGTTAGGGCAAGCCAAGAATTTGCCGTATCTGCCCTGTCTTATGACCATATTTATGCCGCAATGCTCGCAGATAACGTCGCTTTGTTCGTCGGGAGCTTTCAGAGTAAAGCTGTCTTCAAGCGCGGCTTTTACGTCTTGCTCAAACCCGCCGTAATAAAAATCGCTTACTACTTGCTGCCAAACCTTGCCGCCTTCTTCGATTTCGTCCAGCATATTTTCTATATTGGCGGTAAAGTCCACGCTCATAATTTGCGGGAAGTACCTGACCAGCATATCGGTTACCTGCTCGCCTAGTTCGGTCGGTTTTATGTATCTGCCTTCTTTTACGGCGTATTCTCTTGTATACAAAATCAAAATAGTCGGCGTATAAGTTGCGGGCCTGCCTATGCCCTTTTCTTCCATCGCCTTTACTAAAGACGCTTCGGTGTATCTTGCGGGGGGTTTTGTGAATTTTTGCTCGGGCTTCAGCTCTAACAATTTAGGAGTGTCGCCTTCTTCAAGCGGCGGCAATATTTTGTTAGAATCGTCTTCGCCGTCTTCGGCGTTTTGTTCAGGCTTTGCTTGGTCTTCCGCGGCTTCATCCGAACTAAACGCCGCAAGATACCCTTTAAATTTCAAAGTCCTGCCGCTTGCGGTAAATTTGTAATCGTTGGCGACGATTTCGGCGCTTACGGTATCGTATTGAGCCTGCGCCATCTGGCTTGCCAAAAATCTTTCGTAAATGAGTTTATATAATCTATATAAGTTCTTGTTAAGATACGGTTTTACAGATTCCGGAGTGCGTTCAAGCGAAATCGGGCGTATGGCTTCGTGAGCGTCTTGAACACCTTTTTTGGACTTAAACTTATTAGGAGTCTCAGGATAATACTCTTGACCGAAATGCGTTTTAATATACTCTTCCGCCATCTTTTGAGCTTCGGGAGAGACGCGGGTAGAGTCCGTTCTGATGTATGTTACAAGCGCGACCTTGCCTTCGGGGCCCAAATCCACGCCTTCGTATAAGCTTTGGGCGCAAGCGGTCGCGACTTTTAAGGAAATGCCTAGCTTGTTAAGAGCGTCCTGCTGCATCGTGCTTGTAGTATAAGGCGCGGGTGCGTTGACCTTGGTAACGCCTTTTTTGATCTTGACAACCTTAAACTGCGCGTCTTTTAGGCTGTCCAAGATCTGATCAATTTCGGCTTTGTTGTTTATTTCTATCTTTTTGTCTTGGTAAGACGCAAGCTTAGCCAAAAACGGAATATTGTCTTTTTCCAAAAGCGCCTTTAAGTGCCAATATTCTTTAGGCGTAAACGCTCTTATTTCGCGTTCTCTGTCCACAACAAGCTTAAGCGCCACGGACTGAACGCGTCCGGCAGACAGCCTGCTTCTTATCTTTTTGCTTATAATAGGCGAAAGTTTATAGCCTACAAGCCTGTCCAAAACGCGCCGCGCTTGTTGAGCGTCCACTAAATTTTTATCAATGGGTCTGGGATTTTTTAGAGCGTTTTGAACGGCGGTTTTTGAAATCTCGTTAAAGACTATTCTGCAAGGCGATTCGGGCGGAATGCCCAAAATGTGAGTTAAATGCCACGAAATAGCTTCGCCTTCTCTGTCAGGGTCGGTCGCAAGCAAGATTTCGTCGGCTTGTTGAGCTTTTTCTTTAAGCTGCTTGATGATTTCTTTTTGTTTTGGGATGATTACGTATTTAGGCTCAAAATTGTTTTTGATGTCGACCGCTAAAGTATGCTCGGGCAAGTCTCGAACATGCCCTTTGGTCGCTATTACGTTGTAAGAAGAGTCGATTCCTTTCAGGTATTTGCTTATAGTCTCTCTTTTGCCTTCGCCTTCTATGATGACTAATTTCAAACGAAATTCTCTCCTTTATGCTAAAGAATATATCGCTCCGTTTTTAGTTATCAAGCCTTTGATTTCCATTAGACTCAACAAACTGTTGAGTTCGCCCGCCGACATATCCATGCTGCTTAAAATTTTATCATAGTTTAATGCACCGTTTGCTAGTAAGTCAAGTATTTTTCGCTCGCATAGATCCAGCTTAAGCGTCGGCGTTTTTTCTTTAGGTTTGTAATTTATGTTAAGCTCTTCCAAAATATGCTCGGGCTTATATACCATAGCGCATTGAGCGTTTTTTATAAGCCTAAGATTGCCCAATATCTTGGGGTTGTCCGCCGCGCCGGTCAAAGCGAAAACGCTTTTGCCCTGCTCCAAGGCGAACTCGACTGTATACATCGTGCCGCTTTTTTCGCCAGCTTCCACCACCAAAACTCCCATAGACAACGCCGCCAAAAGACGATTGCGTCTAGGGAAAGAATACACCGCGCCTTTAAACTCGGGCAAAAACTCGCTTATCGCCAGGCCTTTTTGGGTTATTTCTTTATACAATTCGTAGTTTGCCGCGGGATATATCTCGTTGTGTCCGCTTCCTAAAACAGCTATGGTATCCCCGCCTATATCTAGTGTAAACCTATGAGCGAAACTGTCAATACCTGTGGCAAGCCCGCTCACTATTGTAAGCCCGTTAGAAGACAGTTCTTGGGCAAAAATCTTAGTCATCTTTTTGCCGTATAGACTTGGAGCGCGCGTGCCTACTATGGTAAAACATTTTGAGTTAAGAAGCTCCAGCCTTCCTTTATAATATATAACAAAAGGAGAGTCGTTTAATTCCAAAAAACCCGAAGGATATTCTTTGTCTATAGGCGTGATTATATTTATTCCTTCGCTTTCGTATTTATTCAGACGCTTTTCCAACGCCGAAATATCCAAAGCATCGAAAAGTTTTTGCCAGCCCGCTCCCAAACAACTCTTTATGTCTTGATCGCCTTTTATAAAGCGTTCGTAAAAATTATGCACTCCGCCGTATTGTTTTATTAAGCTGTTTGTTTTTAGGCAAGAAGCGTCGCTTGCCGACAGCCAAAAGTACAATAATCTTTGCTCATAATCTTTAAGCGAGCTCATTAAACAGCTACTCCAAAAAAATATTGATTTTATGACCAAAGCTTTTTGTCCAAAGTCCTAAAACTCACCGCTTCGGCTATCTGCTTTTGGTCTATAATATCGCAGCCGTCCAAATCGGCTATAGTCCTTGCCACTTTCAAAATACGGCTATACGCCCGCGCGGAAAGCTTAAGCCTGTCAAAAGACAGCTTCAAAAGCTCTTTAGCCGCTGGCGTCAACTCGCAATATTTCTTTATAAGCTCTGCGGGCATCTGGGCGTTGCAATACACGCCCTTGTCTTTTAGACGCTCGTATTGTTTTTTTCTAGCTTGGTTAACCCTAGCCTTGATCGTTTGAGAGTCGTCCTGAGCGGTTTCGTCAGCTAGTTCGTCGTATTTGACGCTGTCTACCGAAATATGAATATCTATCCTGTCCAAAAGCGGACCTGAGAGCCTGCTTAAGTATTTTTGAATTTGGGCGGGCGTGCATTGGCATTGACCGTGTTCCGAACCATAATGCCCGCAAGGACACGGGTTCATGCTCGCCACCAAAACAAACCTTGCCGGATACTGAACGGTTATATTCGCGCGGTTTATAACAATAACCCCGTCTTCCAAAGGCTGTCTTAAAGTCTCTAACGCGCTTCTTGAGTATTCCGGAAGCTCGTCCAAAAATAAAACCCCGTTATGAGCAAGGCTTATTTCTCCGGGTCGAGCATAATTTCCGCCGCCCGTAAGCGACGCCGTAGTAGCGGTATGATGCGGCGTCCTAAAAGGTCTGGTCGTAATTATCCCTTCTTGTCCCAAAATCCCCGCTATAGAGTGTATTTTGGAAGTCTCCAGCGCTTCTTCCGGGGTCATATCGGGCAAGATAGACGGAAGAGCTCTTGCGAGCATAGTCTTGCCGGCGCCGGGCGGGCCTATCATAAGCACGTTATGCCCGCCTGCAGCGGCTATTTCCAAAGCCCTTTTTGCTTGAGTCTGCCCTTTTATGTATTTAAAATCCGTCGAATAAGATTTGTTTTTTTGAATAATCTCCGAAATGTCTTTAAAAACGGCTTTTTGGGGCTGCTCTTGACCGTTTAGGATATTAACCGCCTGAGACAAGCTTTCTGTTAATATAATTTCGGCGTCTTTAAGCCAAACGGTTTCGGCTTGATTGTCTTTGGGGACAAAGAATTTCCTAAACCCAAGATCCGCCGCGCTTATCAAAATAGGCAAAATGCCGTTTATCCGCCTGATTTTCCCGTCCAAAGACAGCTCACCCAAAAATACATATCCGTCCAATAGCTTGTAAGACAGCTGTTCGGTCGCCGCCAAAATTCCCAAAGATATCGCCAGATCAAATACGGGCGTAATTTTTTTTATGTCCGCGGGGGCAAGGTTTACCGTGATTTTGGACGCGGGAAACAAAAACCCGCTGTTTTTTATAGCAGACCTTACGCGTTCGCGGGCTTCTTTTACCGCCGTTTGAGCGAGCCCGACGGTCTCAAAGCTGGGCAATCCGTTGTTTATGTCTACTTCGACGTCCACCGGATATCCCTGCAATCCGCTTAAGCTGAAACTTTTTACCTTGGCGAGCAAATACGTATCCCCCCGCTATAAAAGGCAAAAAAGATATATAAAATTATACAAACTTTTTATCCGCAAAACAATATTTTAACAAGCTTTTTGATAAGATTTAAGACCAAAAAAATGGCGGTCTAATTTAACCGCCCAAAAGTTTATGACTGACCAAAACCTTTTCTTTAGTTGTTTATTTCGTTGGCGTCCTTGATTTTTGCTGCCTTGCCAGTCAATTTTCTTAAGTAATAAAGTTTAGCTCTTCTTACGCGACCTCTTCTGACTACTTGTATAGAATCAATCTTAGGCGAATGCAAAGGGAACGTTCTTTCTACGCCTACGCCGAAAGATATTTTGCGGACTGTAAAGGTTTCTCTTAATCCGCCGCCGCGGCGGGCAATAACAGTGCCTTCAAAGGCCTGAATTCTTTCCTTAGTTCCTTCTTTAACTTTGAAATTAACTTTTACAACGTCGCCTATATTGAAAGAGGGAAGGTCCGTCCTCATATTTTCTTTTTCTACAGCTTCAATCAATTTGTTCATAAAAACCTCCAAGTCCGTACAATCACCTAAATATATTATCACAACCTGCGCCTTTACACAAGCAAAACGAAGCAAGTTTTGAAAACAAAACCTGTTTAAAAACGCGGATAAATAATAATAAAGCGTCTTTTATTATAACATAAAAACAATAAAAATCCTTAAAATAAAACGGCAAAAAATAATAAAAAAAGCTTTAAATATTTTTTTAAAAAAACATTAATCTTTATTGGTTTATATCTTGTTTTGGTGTTAAAATCATTAATGAGCGTTATTATCTTTTTAAAACCAAAGATCATTTAAAGGAGCGGCGATATGAAGTTTTCCCAAATAGAATATAAGCGTCCGGATTTTGACGCTTTGATAGAAAGCGTAAATTCTTACCGCAAAGCTTTTGAAAACGCAAAATCCCCTGACGAACAAGTCAAGATATATCTAGAAATGACCAAAATGCTGCAAGCTCCCATTACTATGAGCAACGTAGCGATTATAAGATACTATCTAAACACCACAGACGAATTTTATAACAAAGAAAAAGACTATATAGACGAAGTCTTTCCTAAACTAGACAACGCCTTAAGCGAGTTTTCCAAAAGCATGCTGGCCTCGCCTTTTAAAGAAAAGCTCAAAACAAAGCTTCCGCCCGTAATAATGCTCAACAAAGAGTTGGAAGCCAAAGCGATGAGCCCCGAAATAATCGACCTAAAAGTCGAAGAAAACAAGCTCATCAACCATTACACCAATCTTATGAGCTCTATAACAATAGAATTTGACGGCAAAAAGCTGACTCGTTCAGAACTAGGCAAATATATGGCCTGCCAAGACCGCGATATAAGACGCGAGTCTATGCGCGCTTACGGGCTTGAGCTAGAAAAAGTTAAAGACCAATTAGACGATATTTTCGATAAAATGGTCAAAGTAAGGGACCGTATGGCAAAGAAAATGGGTTATAAGGATTTTGTAGAGCTAGGCTATTACCAGATGACCCGAAACTGCTATACGCCCGACGACGTCGATAAATTTAGAAAAGCCGTGCTAAAATACGTAGTCCCGGCCGTAAACAAGCTCAAGAAAAAAGTCGCTTTAGACCTTAAAATAGACCAAATGAAGCTTTACGACGACGAAGTTTATCTTGCTGGCGGCAAGCCCACTCCCGTAATCTCCAGCGACGAGATTATGCGTCAAGGCAGCATTATGTATAACGAGCTTGACTCTGAGGTAGGGGCTTTATACGACAGAATGCTGGAAAGCGAAACCTTCGACGTGTTGTCTAGACAAGGCAAATGGGGCGGCGGTTTTTGCGAAGGATTGGCGGAATTCCGCCTGCCTTTTATCTTAAGCAACTTCAACGGCACTGCGGACGACATAGACGTTTTGACGCACGAAATGGGACACGCTTTCGCATTTTGGAAATCTTGGGAGTGGGACATTCCCGAAATCCAAGAGCCTACTTTTGAGACCTGCGAAGTGCATTCGATGTCCATGGAATTTTTCGCCCATAAATTTATGGAAAGATTTTTTGGCGGCGCCGCAGACGACTATAGATACGCCCATGTCGCAAACGCCATCACATTTTTGCCTTACGGAACGATAGTGGATTATTTCCAACACTTAGTTTACCAAAATCCCCATTGGACTCCTAAAGAACGCAATCAGGCATGGGCGGAACTAGAAAGGCAATTCCGTCCGTATATGGATGCCCAAGGCTTGCCTTTTTTTGAGGAAGGACGCGCTTGGCAAATAAAATCTCACATTTACGAATCGCCTTTCTATTATATAGATTACTGTTTGGCTCAAACAGTGGCTTTGCAATTTTATTCTTTGATCAAGCAAGATTACAATTTGGCATGGCAAAGATATCGCTCTTTCGTGTCCAAAGCGGGCTCAAAAACCTTCACTGAGTTGTTAAAAGACTCGCAATTACAATCGCCTTTTGAAGAAACGACTCTCAAAAACATAAGCGAAGCGGCGCTCAAAGCTTTGAATATAGACTAAAAAACGCGAATTGATTTTTAGAAAAACTAATTCAAAGGTGTTAAAATGGAACTTATCCAAGAACTTGAGTCTTTAGCTTTGTTCTATTCGGTAAAACAAGACCGAGTAATAAAAAGCCTTATTGACGCCCTAAAGGCGAAAGGAACGGAAAATCAAAAAGACTTAGAATCGCTCTTTATTCATAACCTTCTAGAAAGCGGATACGCGGACGATTGGGCGGGATATATTTATAACCTAGTCAGATACGACGAAAATATCTGGACAAAAAGCTTGGCAAAAAAACTCTCAATACACCCCGAGTTACAAGCCCGTGCAAAAAATGAGCTTAAAATCCTAAAAGCTTTGGCGGATAAGTCGTCTCATGCGCTTTTACCTGACAGCGTCTATAAATGGGGCTCTAATAATAAATACGATTTTGATTACGATAAAGTGGCTCAAGATATCCAAAAAAACGGCTATGGAATTTACGCTCGTTACGACGCGTTTGTGTTCCAAGAAAAAGAGCTTATACCCATACCCGAACCGCCCCGAATCAAGCTTGATTCTCTTATAGGCTATCAAGCCCAAAAACAAGAGATTATCAACAACACAAAGGCGTTTATAGAAGGCAAGCCCGCCAACAACGTCCTGCTTGCAGGCGACAGGGGCTCGGGCAAGTCTTCTACTATAGGCGGGATTTTTGATATGTTCAAAGGACAGATAAAACTAATAGAACTGCCTTTGACCAATCTAAAAAATATTACATATCTTATAAACTTGCTAAAAGACGTTCCACATAAGTTTATCATTTTCTTGGACGATTTAGTCGTAGACAAAAACGACCCGCAATCGTTCTATCCGCTCAAAGCCGCTTTGGAAGGAAGCTTTTTAAACGCAAAAAACAATGTCCTGATTTACGCCACTTCCAACCGCAGACACCTTGTCAAGCAAAGCTTCAAAGACCGCGAAGACGAAGTGCGTCCAAGCGAAGGCATAGAAGACACTCTCGCCTTGGCGGACAGATTCGGGCTTGTTATACTGTTCCATAATCTTAACAAAGACGAATACTTGGATTTTGTGTCCGAATTAGCAAAAAAGCATAATATCCCCGTCGACGAAAGACTGCTAAAAGACGCTGAAATTTGGGCTACCGCCAAAGCGGCGCGTTCGCCTCGCACCGCGGTTCAGTTTATAAATTCTATTATGGGAAGAGTAGAATAAATCAAAAAAGACCTTAATTGGACGGCTCTTTTATATTTTGGGCTTGCGTTTTGTTTTTACGCTCAAACGCTTCATTAATGCCCGCCTTAATAAGCCGCAGCCCTGCGCTCCACGCCAGAATCGTCAAAACAAGCGGGACAAAATAAATTCTGGCAGGCAATAACACAAATTTCAAAGGCATATTCCAAAGGCTGTGAAGCAAAACGCAAAATAATATTAATCCCAAACTTTTAAGATTGGTTTTATTTTTATCCTTGCTTTTTTTGCCCAAAACCATAGCGATCGCCGCGCCTTCTATAGCCGCCCATATAATATGCCCGCCGGGAGCAAGAATGCAGCGCAAGTATAACACGTCGAGCATCTGCCTTACGCTTATAGCAAGGTATTGGCTGGAATATATGATAGCCGGATAACCCGAAAAATTCAAAAACATTCCCAAAAACGCATATCCCGCGGACTCTATGGAAGCGAATCCGCCGCCGATCGCCGCGCCAGTCAAAAGCCCGTTTGAAATCGTTTTGTTTTTGTGATTGAGCATAGCAAAATAAACAACAGCGACTTTAGCCGCTTCTTCTACCACGCCGGTAAGCAGCGCTCCCAAATAATCCATACCTTTGTTATATCCTATAAGGTCGTGCAAAATAAGGGTAAAAATAACCGCCAGCGCCCCGCCCATGCCGAACATTTTTATAATGCTGAATATAGAAATATCTCTATAAACGTTCAGCTCAAAAAATAATACTATCAGCGTAAAAGGCACTATCAAAGCGCCCAAAAACATCAAAGTAGGCAAAGATAATATTCCGCCGAAAGCGCTTATGATATACACAAGCGCGAACATCGCCGTAAGGCTCATAAAAACCCTAAAAAACAGCCACGGCCGCGGGATAGATATTCTGTTTATATCAAATTGCGCTATACCGCTAAGATAAAGCTCTTGCTTTTCTAACTGGGTTCTAGAAGTAAAAACATCGTTAAAGATAGAAAAAAAGTTAAAATCCTGTAATCCGTCTTGGTCTAATTGGTTGTGGATATCAGGTTGGTTTTGGTTATTAGTCATATGATATGATTATTCCCATAAACCGTCCCAAAAAATACTAGCTCATAAGCCCTATTATATCCTTAAACGCCAAATCTTTATGAACGGCTTGGTTTATGGCTACCGCCAAAACATATGAGCATTTTTGGACGATAGCGTCGATATCTTTAGGCGTCACCACCAATTCGCCCAAAGAACTGGATAAAATATTAGAGATCAATTTGTTTTCTTGTTCTTTGGTCGGGGCAAGCTCTGGGGTTTTGTCAAAGCATTGCTCTATGATATCGAGCGATAAGGTAGACGCGTATACCACCAAAGGCACGCCTATCGAAATTACCGGCACTCCTAACGTTTCATAATTAAGCCCGAAACGATGATTGCCCACGCCCGCTCCCGGCACTATGCCGGTGTTGGTTACTTGAAACGCCGAGCTTAATCTATGCGTGCTTTTGCTGGCAAGAGCGTCTATAGTTATTATAATATCGGGTTTGACCTTTTCGGCGACGCCTTTTATGATGTCATATGTCTCTATTCCCGTTATGCCCAAAACGCCGGGCGAAAGCGCGCACAAAGACACCCTTCTCCAATCAAGCTCTTCGTCCATAATGTGCCTGTTTATTATTAATTTATCCACTGTCATGGGGCCTAAAGAGTCCGCCGTCATATGCTTATTGCCCAGCCCTACCGCCAACACTGTCTTGGGGTTAAGGCCGCCTATGCATTCGTCTATGGCTTTAGAAATGTATGAAGCGACTTTGTGTATAAAATCCAGATCTTTTTGATAAAAATCGTCTGCTTCTATTGTAATATAACGCCCTTGGGGTTTGTTAAATTTTTTAGAGCCGCGTTCGTTGAGAATTTGGACGTCGTAGCGTTTTATGCCGTCTTTTACTGTTTCTTTGATTTTTATATCTTGGTCTTCAATGTTTTGCAAGACCGCTTCATATGCCATGTCAGTTCGCGCGTTCATATTTATTAGTTTGGACAAAAAAATATATTATAATCGTTTGCCTAAAAATCCTAAGTATGCTAAAATGTTATGCGTATCTTAAGAGAAGGAGAAGTCAAGAGTGCCTAATACAAAATCCGCTAAGAAAAGAGTTAAAGTTTCCGAAAAGAAAAACTTAAGAAATAGAATGGTAAAATCTCAAGTTAAGACGGCTGTTAAGAAGTTTAAAGCGGCGGTTATGTCTAACGACGCTGCGACGGCGGAAGTTTTGTTGCCTGAAACTTTTTCTATTATAGATAAAGCCGCAAACAAAGGCGCGATACACAAAAACAACGCTGCCAACAAAAAAGCCGCTTTGGCAAAAATGCTCCACGATCTAAAGACAGGCAAGCTTGTTATCCCTACGGTAGTGGATTACAAAACCCGCGCGGCTGAAAAGAAAGCGGCAGAAGAAAGAGCAAGACTAGAAGCAAAAGCAGCTAAAGAAGCTCAACAAGCGGAAGAACAAAAAGAAGAAAAAGCTAAAAAATCTAAAAAATCCAAAAAAGAAGAATAATCCATAAAAAACATAACGCCCCTATAAATAAGGGGCGTTTTTTTATGCTTTCTATTGAATAAATATTATAAAACTAAACAACGTGGCGGATAAAATAACCGCGGCGGTTATGGTTTCTATATGCCTGTTTCTTATCAGTTGCTTAAACGAAAAGAAAGCTCCCGCGCAAATAAACGCGATTTCTAGAGCCACAAAAGCGTTATAGAGAATATCAAAGCCTAACAAATCTTTATTAATCAATAAAAAAACTTGATAAGCGACCAAAATCAAAAGCGAAGCTATTGCGCAAATAAAAGCTATAAAATTATAAATATTATCGCTTGCGGTTTTGTATTTAATCATTAAATAACTCCAAAGTCTTTTTTTTAAATAATATACCTTACAAAAATAAATTTGTCAATAGCGCTAAAAAACTCTCCTATAGGAGAGTTTTAGCCAAACGTAAGATATTATTCGCGAAAAAATTATTCTACAAACGCGCGATAAATAGCTTCTATTGATTTTTCAAAGTCTTTGTTGTCCACGCCTATTATGATATTAAGCTCGCTGCTGCCTTGGTCTATCATACGCACGTTAATGTCGGCGTTATACAGCGCTGTAAACAGTTTCGCGGCCGTGCCTTTTCTCTGGCTCATGCCGTGACCTACTGTCGCAATAAGAGCTAAATCTTGCAGAACTTCTATATGGTCGGGATTCAGTACCGCCTTAAGCCCGGCTATGACGCTGTCTAGTTTGCCTTCTATATTGCTGTTTTCTATAACAAGACCAAAAGTGTCTATGCCGGTAGGCATATGCTCTATAGAAATCTTATGCTCTTCCAAAACGGACAACGCGCGTCTTGCGAAACCAAGCTCGCTGTTCATCATCGATTTTTCGATGTTTATTACCGTAAAGTTTTTCTTGCCGGCAATACCAGTGACTATTCTGCCGTTGCGGCGATACTCTTTGGACGGCACTATCATAGTGCCGGGATGGTCGGGCTCGAAAGTATTTTTTATATTGATAGAAATATTGGCGATTCTTACCGGGAAGATAGCTTCGGGGTGCAAAACGCCAGCGCCCATATAAGACAATTCTCTTAATTCTTTATAAGTTACGGACTCAATCGTCTTAGGATTTTTTACGATTTTAGGGTCGCACATCATAAAGCCGTTAACGTCCGTCCAGTTTTCATACAGCTCTACATTAAGAGCTCTTGCCAAAATAGCGCCCGTAATATCAGAGCCGCCGCGCGAAAACGCGCAAATAGAGCCGTCGGGCTTGCTGCCGTAAAAGCCGGGCACTACCACGCCGCCTTCTGCTATGTTTTCCAAAGCGCGTTTTGTTATCTCGTTGGTAAGTTCAGGCTCAAAAACGCCGTCAGCGTTAAACTTAATAATATCTTTCGCGTCCACAAAAGCAAAGCCCAAATGCTTGGCGAAAATCAACGCCATCAAATACTCGCCTCTAGAGACGGTATAGTCATAGCTTGCTCCCGCGTCGATTTCCTGCCTGATATCTTCAAGCTCTTTTGCTATGTCGATATCTATTTTTAAATCGTTTATTATGCTCAAATAACGGGATTTTACCTTTTCAAATACTTCTTTGCAAGAGCCGCCTTCTTTAGCGGTCTTATGGCATTTGATTAAAATATCGGTGATTTTGTCTTGACCGTTGAGCTTGCCCGGCGCGCTTACCACGACAACTTTGCGTTTGGGGTTAGCCTTAATAATGTTAACGACTTGAGCGATGCTGGAAGCATCAGCCATTGAAGTTCCGCCAAATTTACATACTAACATTACAGTCTCCAACAAAAAAGTTTGTCAACAAGTGTTTCTTATGTCAAGGCAAAAACCTTGAAATTTTATAGAAAACATAATACCATAAAACATATAAAAAAAGCTAATATTTTTATATTAGCTTTTTTTATTTTTTAATAAAATTTTATTAATATATTGTATGCGTTATCTATTTAATAAGTTTTGCTTCAAAATAATAACGTTTTTCTTCCGCTTCTCCTAAAGAAAAGCTCTTTTTAGGCAGAACTTTGCGCGCCGCAAGCTCTTCGAAGAACTTGTTCTTGGGAATTGCGGGCATTATTATTCCCGCGCTGTCGGGATTGGACGCCACGATTTCTCTTAAGTTTTCTTCGCCGTGGATATAGTCGATAGAAACGCCGTCGTCTTCGAGTTTTAAGTCGTCCAACAGCAATTGCACGGACTCTATGGCGTCTAGCGCGTCTTCAGGGAAAGGCACGGTTACAGAGTCTTTGGAGTTAAATATTATTTGCGTCTGGCCTTCTTCGGTCGCAAACTCTGTCTTTATGGTATTAATAAGCTTTTTGATGTCCACGTTTTTGACCACGCGGTGAATCGGATGGAAAGTCAAGCCTTCATCGTAGATATTTACGATTTCCACAAGCGCGTATCTTGCGGGATGGTTTTGCTGTTCTTCCGCCGACAAATTGCGTTTTACGTTATTCCAGTGCACTTTTGCGGCCGCAAGCGAATGGTTGCCGTCGCCTACAGCCAAAACCAAGCCTTGCGCGGTCTTGCAAGTTTTTTGGATATATTCGGGAGTGGATATCTTTTCAAAAGCTTCCAAAACTGTCTTAGGATTATTAATCTTATAGCCTTTTACATGCCCGCCGCCCATATTGAGCTCGAAGTCGTAGATAAGCTCTTTGTCCGGGCTTTTATACGCTTCTTCGATTACCTGAAACTCAGGATCGCTCATAAGAAGCATTACATGCGGAAGCTCCAGCGGAGCTTTTTCTCTTATTTTTACTCTGGGCGGGATGCGTTCTAGTATAGTCTGTTCGGACGCGCGTATAGGCGAGCAGTCCGCGATATTCAAGCTGTATTTTTCCAGGTCTATAGACACGACTAATCCCAAACGCCTTTTTGTGTATTTGGTAGAGCGTTCTACCAAAATTATGCCCGTGTCTATAGTCTCAAAGATGTTTTGGTCTATGTATTTTTGCATCTCGGCGTTGATCGCGCTTATCCTTTCCGCCAAGTTTCCGCTTTTTAGATATACTTCGGGCAATATAAGCTTAAGCGCGCTGGGCGCCGAACCTACGTATTTTTTAAGGTCTTCCCAATACTTTACTTGAGAAGTAAAGATGTCGCAAGCTATAACCGCCCATTTATTATAGTCTATGTCTTTTTTAGGTATCAAAATGGGTTTAGGACAAATCACGTTTTGCGCGTTCATAGGTCATCCTCTGCACTATATTAATATGCAAAACTTATAAGCAAATACTCAACAAAAGCCAAAAGGCAAAACCGCATAAAAATGCGAAAATTTTATATTTAATATTATACACAAAAACGCGCTGCAAAATCAAAATAAATAAATTTTCTTTTTTCTTTTTTTGCTCTAGCATTATCTTCTCCTGCGCTTTTTGGTCACGGTCTGCGGAACGCTCAATCCATAAAACTCGGTCAACGTTTGATTAAGCATATTAGAATCATAATACCTTTGAAGCTGTCCGCCTTGAGCCACCGAAATTACGCCCGTCTCTTCGGAGACTATAATAGTCAATACGTCGTAATTTTCTGTAATGCCTATTGCCGCGCGGTGTCTTGTGCCGAGCTCTTTAGGCAGATTGGTGTCTTGTGAAAGCGGCAAAAAGCAGCCCGCCGCGATAAGTTTATTGCCTTTTATGATGACCGCCCCGTCGTGAAGCGGAGATTTTACGTTAAATATGCTCTCAAGAAGCGCAGAACTTATGGCGGAATTGAGTTTTACGCCGCTTTCAACTATATGCGAAGGCACGGCGTTAGCCACCAAAACTATTAACGCGCCCGTGTTGCTCTTGGACAAGTCTTGAGCCGCTTTGATAATCTCGTTTATGGCGTTATAAAGCTCTTCGTCCGAAATTTCGGAGTCCACTGTAAAGTGGCTTACGGTTTTTTTGGACGTAATTAATTTTATAAGGCTTCTTCTAGTCTCAGGCGTAAACGCTAAAAAGAAAACGACTACGCCTGCGTAAGTCAATACCTTGGAGACGGCATACAAAGCGGGTATCTTTTCCCTAAAATACAGCACAATCAGCAACGCGGCGATATAAATCGCTGCGTATTTTAACGCTTTTAGGGCGTTGGCGTTTTTTAAGAATACAAATAAGCCATAGAAAATCAAGGAGAAAACAAGAATTTCTAATACATCCCAGCCGTTAAAGCTCTTCAAAACATCAGCAGTTCTCTCAAAGAAGTCCATTTATTTCCGCCGTCTTCAATGTTTAATGATTAATTAGCATATCCTTTGTAATGGTTATTAAAAGTTGATATAACTTTTCTGGAATTCATTATTTCCCAAATATTTTTATTCATCTTAAAAGACAGAGCCAAAACCTTGTCGTAATCAGAATAATCGCCTTCTAGTATTTTAACTGCGGCTTGGTTTAGCTCTAAAGAAGTAAGCTGAGTTTCTATTAATTTGGCTAAATAACCGTAATAAAGAGTTAAAAAATCAAATTGAACTTTCAAGGCAAGCTCCATAAATTTTATTTAAGGCTTGTAAATTTATAAATATTATACTCGTATGCCATATAATTTACAATATAAAAACGCTAAAAACAGCCGCAAAAATAATAACTTTTCAAAAATCTAACAAATTTTGACAATTTTGTCGTTTTTTGTGTCTTTCAAAAACGCCAAATTTTAACAATATTTTTCAAAAATCGTTATTTACGTTAATACCCTTCAAAAGGATTAGGCGGCCGATTGTTGTTTTTGTTGTCATTATTGTTAATATTATTTTGTCCAGGTCCTTTGTTGTCATACTCTTCGCCGAAAACCGTAGGCGGCGGAGAAGGTCTTATTGTTATTACCGGAACGGGATAGCGATTGTTAAGATTTCTTACAATCATAAATACCGCGCCTATCAAAATTACGATCAATCCAAACTTGACGTAAGCAGCTAGGCTTGTGTTGGTCAGCCAGCTATAATTAGGCTTATTCGCCGCGCTTTTTTCCATGACCTTGACAAAATCGGGGTCAGTCAACACGTAAAATATAATATTTGCCGCGTCGTTCATTTTTTGAACGAAGCTGTGCCCGTATAGGCTTTTTAAGGTCTTGCGGTTGTCGTCTTTTGTATAAATTATAGAAGGATTAGTTTCGGATTCTACCATGCCTATTTTTTTATTGGTATCCCAGTTTCTAGAGAAAAAGTGCGCGCTGTTTATGCCTGCGGACAAGAAATATATATTAGAGCTGTTAAGACCGTAATGCAGATAAGGCGTAACAGGCGTGGACGCGGTTATAGTCTTTTTATTGGCGGGCGGAAGCCTTAACGCCAAATTTCTGTCGTCGGCGATTTTCTTAATAAATTCTTCATGCTCGGTAGATAATTCGTCGCAGTATAGATACAAATAATCGCCGCCGCCCACGCAGTCTAGGTTTATAGCAAGCAAAGTATCATCGATTTCTTTAGAGCGCATATTCTTAACGTAATAACCTGAGCCGAAAAGCCCCATCTCGTCCGCTCCCGCAGCCAAAAACACTATATTATATTGTATATCTAATTCGTTTTTTTCTTTTAATTCGCTAAAAGCTTTGGCTAAGCTGAGCATTACGGCTACGCCGGACGCGTTGTTATATGCGCCTTCCGCGCCGAAACCTTCTATAATGTCCGAACCGTAAAGATTGTCGTAATGGGCGCAGATTATAACCTGTTTTTGATAGCCTAAATTAAGCTTGCCTATGACGTTTTGGGAAGATACTTTTTTGCCGTTATACTGTCCGTCAAAGTTTTGCAGTTTAGTCTCCAAGCCCAAAGCATCAAACTCTTGCGCGATCCACTCAGCCGCGATTTTTTCGCCTTGCGAAAAGCTTGTTCTATTGGGACAAGAGTCCAAAAATCTATTCATATACTCTTCAGCGTCTTGGACTGCCTGATTGGACAAAGTTTGGGCGTTTGCTTTGCTTGACGCGGCAAACCAAGGCATCGCCAAAGCAAACATTATAAAAAACGCAAAAACTCTCAAGAACTTTTTCATAATATCCCTCCAAACGCGGCAAACAATGCAAGAGCCGTGTTAATGCCGTGATATATAAGGAAAACGCTCGCCACAGTCCTTAACGCCCTAGCCCATAAAAAGTCTGGCAGAAGCTTTCGCGAAATCAGATAATAAGCTGAATACAAAAACAACGCGCTGACTATAAAATCTATCAAGGCTCCCCATGCTATTAACAGCGGGAAGAAGAAATACGTCAAATGTATCAATCCTAATATAAAGTAATTAATCGAAAACACTACCCTTGCGTAATGATAAGCGATAGTTTTGTTAAGCATAGGCAGCTGCGTTCTTACAAAGTAAACCAATACCCGCATTATCAGCTCAAAAATCGCTAAACCAGCAAGCCCCCCTACGATATAAAACCACCAGCCTAACGTCTCGGACACCCCGCCTTGACCCCACGACATCATAAAAATTAACATCGCGGCGTCTTGAGAGCTGTAAAGGGACGAAAAAGTAATAGTTATCCACAGCATTATTACGCCCGCGATCACGGGTATCTTGTCGATTAAATTGCTAATCTTTTTTGCCAGTTCCATATCTCACCTTAAATATTAATTATATTTAATATAACCTTATTTGCGGCGGATTTTTTGTCTATCTTGCCGCTTTTTACCGAATAGTCCATTAAGTGAAACATATCGCATATTTTCTTAAGCTTAACCGCGCCAAACTTTTTTGCGTTGGCTTCCAGATATTTAAAAGCGTATTGGCTTACGCCTAGTTTTTTATAAAGTTCGGGCTGGTTTTTGTTTACCGCCGCGTATAAGAGCTTTCTAAAATACGAATAAACGGAGTTTATTAAGTATATATCGTCCGTCTCAAGAGACAATATACGCCAGATCCTAAACGCTTGATCTGCATCTTTTTCCGCCAAGCTGTTCGTTAATTCATATATCTTATACTCGTCGTCTTTTACCGCTATATCCGCCACGTCCTGTTTTGTTATTATTTGGCCGGGCTTATAAGACAAAATTTTATCCAGTTCGGTATTTATCCTGCCTAAGTCTCTAGAACAATATTCAATCAAAGTATCTATCGCCGCTTTTTCTATTTTGTCTTGGCAGCGGTCTTTGATAAATCTAATAAGCTCGGAGTTTTCTAGCTTAGAGCAGTCTACGACTTGAGCGTAAGCTTTGAGTTTTGCGAAAAACTCGCTGCCGTCGGACGCCATTACCAAAATAGAACTGGGATTGGGGTCTTTTAGGTATTCCAAAATCTCTTTGCCGGTATTTTTCCCGCTAGAGTTATAAACGGGCTTGGTCGTGGAAAAATCCATAGCGACCACCACCCTGTAGTCCGAATCCCAAGGCAAAACTTTAAGCGCGTTTATTATTGCGTCTTCCCGCTCGTTTTCTTGAAAAACTACGCAGTTCAGCGAAGGATTGGACGCGAGAGAGCAAAACATATCCGCCGCCGAATTTATCAGCCACCTATCGTCGCCTTCCAGAACGTAACAAGGAGCAAGATTTTTTGATTTTAAATGGGACGCTAACGAGTTGTAAGTCATTTTTCTACCTTTATTATTAGCTTTGACTGTTACGGCAAGTTTAATATATTTTAGCGGTAATTTAAAGCTTAAATTTTATCGGTTTGTTCGCAACTTTAAATAAATTATATAACAAAAAGGTTATAAGCCCTTAAATTTTTATTTATTAACGTCCAAAATGCGTAAAACTAATCAAGGCAATCTAAACGCCCTAAACAAAATTTAAGACGCCTTTAGGGTTGGAATTTCTTTCGATATTAAAATTAGGCTCAAAAATCAATGGGCTCAAAATAACGCAAGATAAATTTGGATTTTTTAAAGTCGTTGTTTTAAATTTTATTAAGCGTTATCCTAAAGTTTCGCGGTTTAAGTTAATTTTAACACAAAACAATTATTAACTAAAGCAAAAAGGTATAATTATCGCTTTGCTTTAGATTTATTATGTTAGGCTCCATAATATCGCAATCGTAAATTAAAAATATAAGGTAATCAATATTTCGGACAAATTCTCCGCACACCAAAACGTCGCAACCGAAGCTTAAGGTGTTTAAAATTTCTAAATCTTCCGGATCTTTAACCAGCGGATACAAAAATTTTTTTCCGCTTATTAAAACGCTTGTTCCTAGACGCTTGTTTTTATAGCTGTAAGAATATATTTCTATATCGTTAATTTTATAATTAATCCCGTCAAAAATTTGGATAACTTCTTTTTTAGTCCTGACTTTTATTTCGTCGCAAAGAGACCAATCGTCAGTAACCAAAGCGATTTTTTGGACGGAAAAATCTTCGCAAAAATCGATTAAGGCTTCTGGATCGCGGGGCGGCGTGACAATTATGACATAGTCTACCTTTCTAATTCTTTGCTTAATCAACTCTTTTCTGATTTTAGGATAATTATATCTATTAATTTCCCCTACGAAGTATTTCGCGTTGTCGTAAACCGCAAGCCCCGCCGAGCTGTAAGGAATAGAATAAGCCGTGTAAAAGTCTTGAGCGAAAACCGAAGGTTTATTAGAAAATACCATTGACAACGCCAAAACCGCCGTCAAAATCAAGGACACTAACGCTTTAGGCTTTTTGCCGACATTCACAAAACCGCCCAAGACAAAAACAATAACATAATACAAAACGTAGAAACCGCCCAAAGAGAAAATAATAAACTCAGCGTAAGGAAGCCCGCTTAGAAATTTTGTCGCCGCGTTTGTAAAGGCCAGCATCCAGCCTGTCGGGACGACCAAAAATTCTAAAAACGGCAAAATCATAGCGGCAACGCACGCGGAAAACAAGGCTATAAAGATAACATTAATTAAGGGCAATAAGACTAGATTGGCGATCAAAGAATAAGTAGACAACGAGTTAAAATAACCAGCCATCAAAGGATAGACGCCGATATTGGCAGACAAAGTCATGGCGAGAATTTGGGCTATTTTCCCGCCCAGCTTGCCCTTTAATGCTTTTTCAAAAAGCTTCGCCAAAGGCGGATACAGACAGATTATAGAAAACATAGAAGCAAAAGACAGCAAAAACGATAAATCGTAAATATAAAGCGGTCTGATAATCAGCATAACCAACGCTGCAAAGCCTAGGCTGTTTAGAGAATCCAGCCTAAAGCCGAATGTCTTGCAAATAACCATTATTATTCCCATAATCCCGGCGCGGCTAACAGACGGGACAAAACCGCACAAGGCGCAATAAAACACTATAAACACGCTCAAAAAAACAAGCTTAAAAACTCTTTTTCCTTTCAGCTTAAGCGTAATTAAGCTTAAACACAAAATCAAAAAGCTTACGTTCATTCCAGACACAGCCAAAATATGAGCAAGCCCGGCGGTTTTGTAGCTGCGATAGATATCGCTTGATATAAAATCCCTGTTGCCCGTAATCATCGCGTAGCTTATGCCGGCCGCGTCTTGATCAGGCATATTGCCGAAAATTATATCTTTAATTCTGTATCTTATGGACGACAATATATCGGGCTTTCCGCCGTAGCGTCTTACGTCAAACTCTTTGCATACTAGGACATATTTTATATTTTCGTGGTAAACATAATTGTCTACGCTTTCGGATTTTTTTAGGCTTATGGCGGACAATTCGCCTTGATAAATCAACAGCTTGTCCCCCGCCCGCAAGTTATAAAGATAGCTTGGGTTATCCAAAGCTATGTAGACTTGGACTTTGCCTTTTATCTTTTGACCGTTTACCTTTATGTCCTTGCCTATAGCGGTTATTTCGTCTGGGTCATGGTAAATTTGATCGGTAAGTGTAAAAATAATTTCGCCTTTTTGGTCTTTGCCTTCCCAAAAGCAAAAAGCAGATATAGCGCTTATCGCGCCGACTATAGATATAATCAAAGTTATAGCGGTAAAGGTTTTATGATTTTCCGAAAAAACTACAAAAAGCGCGCCGGCGCCAAAAACTATCAAGCTCAAAATTCCCCAAAAGTAATTTTGACGAAATATTTCGCATATTCCTAATACTAGCGCGCCGATAATAACGCTCAAAAAAAATAAAAAGCGAAAGTTTATAATTTTTTTCATCATAAAAACCTGCCGCTTTTTACAAAATTATGCACAAAAATATGTTTAAAACAAATTATTTTAAGGAGACTAAATAAATTAAAGATTTACTTAAAACAACTATAACTATTATACTTTTTTCGGCAACTACCAAGGTTATAGGCTTTTTCTTTAGATGGTATCTGTCTATAATGCTCGGCGCGGAAATGATGGGCGTTTATCAAGTCGCCTTTTCTGTTTTTATAGTCTTTTTGGTAATGGTCACCAGCGGAATTCCTATTACCGTTACGTCTATGACCGCAAGGTCGCAAATCGACTTACAGATAAACCAAGGCTCTATAGTTTCCGCAGCCGTATGTATAAACCTTGCCATAAGCCTTTTGGCTATATTTATAGTGATTTTTTTTGAAAACGTATGGCGGGCTATTTTTACCAATCCTTTGAGCTATAACGTATTAATTATGCTTATGCCCGCGGTATTTTTTTCTTCAATAGGCGATTCTTTCAAGGGCAACGTCTGGGGCAAAAAACATTACTTTGCCGTCTCATTGATAGAGCTTATAGAGCAAACCGTTCGTATAATCGTTTGCATAATTTTGTTTATGTTCGCAAAAGACGCCGTAAGCCGCGCGAATATGGCGGCGATTTCGCTTTCGTTTGCCTGCGCCGCGAGCTCTCTTATAATGATTTTTTATTTTAAGAAGCTGGGCGGAAGAACTTACGACCCGCAAGGATACATAAAAAGGGTTTTACATATGTCCGCGCCCATTACGATAATGCGGGTAAGCTCGGCTTTGGTAAACTTTTTGATAGCTGTAATTATGCCCAATAGACTAGTGGCTTCCGGGCTTACCAACTCTCAAGCTATGGAAATGTACGGCTCAAGCGTGGGTATGTCTATGAATTTCTTGTTTACGCCTATTACGCTTACCGGCGCTTTAGCGGTCGCTTTAGTGTCTAAATTAAACGAAGAATACCAATGCAAAAATATGACCTGTCTTGGCAACACCGCCAAAAACGCGCTTAATTTTTCGACTATAGCGGCTTTCTTGTTTATTCCCTTATTTTTGTGTTTAGGCGACGAGATAGGATTGTTTATTTTCAAAAACCGCTTGTCAGGCACGTTTTTGGCAAAGGCGTCCATAATAATTGCCGCTTTGACGATTGAGCACATCACATCTTCTATGATGAACTCTATGGGATTGCAGTTTAAAGCTTTTATAAACTACTATATAGGCACGGCGATTTTGGTCGTATGCATTTGGTTTTTGACGCCTTGGATTAGAATAGACGCTTTAATTATCGGGCTGGGCGTTTCCAATACCGTAAGCGCGATTTTGCATATATATCAAATCAAAAAATTAACGTCTATGAAGCTTACGTTTTTAAAAACTTTGGGGCTCAACTTTGCTTTTTTGGTTCCGTCCTGCGCTCTTACATATTCTCTAAAAATGATATTAAGAAATATGCCTGATTTTTGGCGATTATTAATTTGCGGCTCGATTGCTATAGCGTCCGTTTTGATGCTTAATATATGTTTTAACCTTTTGGATATCTCCGCTTTTTTTAGCTTTAAAAAATTAAAAAAGCCTAAAAATTCTCCGCGCGAGTCTAAAGTTTAAGGATAATAATCGACAGGCTGTAGAGGCTTTTTAAGAAGCGGACGCCTGCAGGATTAATGAGACGATTTCCTGACCATAAGAGAAAAAAATGAATTTTAAAAAACCGTCTTGCAAAGTCTAATAAAATAAGGTATAGTAAACTAAAATAAAAAAACGCATAGGAAGAAAGATATGGACAAGATCTTAAAAAACATCGAATTTGAAAAGACGCTTGAGCTTGGCTCCCTGGTCCAATACCAAGAAGGACAGGTCGTAAGCCGTACTTTAGCCCAAAATCAATACGTCAGCGTTACGCTGTTTTCCTTTGACAAGGGCGAAGAAATTTCTTCTCATTCATCCAAAGGCGACGCCCTTGTGACCGTTCTAGACGGCGAAGCCGAAATAACAATAGGCGACAAAAAGCATATCGTAAAAAGCGGTCAAAGCATAGTTATGCCCGCCCACGTGCCTCACGCGCTGTTCGCAAAAGAGCGTTTTAAAATGCTTTTGGTCGTGGTATTTCCTTGCTAACGATTTTTGCCCTGACAGTATTTCTCCATAAAGCATAAAAAAAGCGGTTTTTTTGAAACCGCTTTTTATTTCAGCTTGCTTGTTTTAGCACTATAGGTTCGCTTTTGTTTAAGATAACGTCTTCGGTTATGATAACTTTCTTGATGCTGTCGTCCGACGGCATTCTAAACATAATATCCAGCATGCAGGATTCCAAAATCGCTCTTAATCCCCTTGCGCCGGTATTAAGTTTCATCGCTTTTTTAGCTACCGCGTTAATTGCCGCGGGCTCGAACTCAAGCTCGACGCCGTCGATAGCGAACAGTTTTTGATATTGTTTTACCAAAGCGTTCTTGGGTTCAGTCAAGATTTTTACCAAAGCGTTTTCGTCCAACGCGTGCAGCGATACCACGATAGGAACTCTGCCCACAAATTCGGGTATCATGCCAAACTTGATTAAGTCTTCGGGTTGGGCGTCTTTTAAGATTTCGGAAATCTGAACGTCTTTGGGGCTTAACACGTTGCCCGTAAAGCCAAGGCTTGCTTGGTTGCTGCGTTTGTTGATAATTCTTTCAAGCCCTACAAACGCTCCGCCCATTATAAACAAGATATTAGTGGTATCTATCTGCATAAACTCTTGGTGCGGGTGCTTTCTTCCGCCTTGCGGGGGCACGTTGGCGATAGTGCCTTCGATTATTTTGAGCAACGCTTGTTGAACGCCTTCGCCGCTTACGTCCCTTGTAATGCTTACGTTTTCGGACTTGCGGGCAATTTTATCTATTTCGTCGATGTAAATTATGCCGCGTTCGGCTCTCTTTATATCGTAATCCGCGTTAATAATGAGTTTAAGCAAGATGTTTTCTACGTCTTCGCCTACGTAGCCCGCTTCGGTCAAAGTCGTAGCGTCCGCTACCGCGAAAGGCACGTCCAAAATATGCGCCAAGGTCTTGGCGAGCAAAGTCTTGCCAGAGCCGGTAGGGCCCAAAAGCAATATGTTGCTCTTTTCGATTTCGACCGAATCTTTGGATCTAGAGTTTAAAGAATTAGCGATGTTGTAGTTAACTCTTTTGTAATGGTTATATACCGCAACGGACAATACTTTTTTTGCGTTTTCTTGTCCGACTATATAGTTGTCAAGCTCTGCTTTGATTTGCTCAGGCTTGGGCAAATCTCTAATTACGGGTTGGGGTTTTGTGTCTTTTTGTATGATCGCAAGACATTCATTAATACAGCTTTCGCAAATAAACACGCCGCTAGGCCCTACGACCAGGCGCGATACTTCGCTTTGGTGTTTGCCGCAAAATGAACATCTAAAATCTTTTTCTGTCAAAGTCAGCTCCTTTTTACAAAAATCTTATCGATTATGCCGTATTTTAACGCCTCTTCGGCGGACATATAATAGTCTCTGTCGATATCTCTTTCTATCTTAGCGGGGGGCTGTCCGGTCATTTCGGACATAAGCTTAATCATTCTTTGCTTAATCTTCAAAATATGTTCCGCTTGAATAGCGATATCGCTGGCTTGGCCTTGAGTGCCGCCTAAAGGCTGGTGTATCATAATCTCGCTGTTAGGCAAAGCGAATCTCTTGCCTTTAGCTCCCGCGGCGAGCAAGAACGCCGCCATAGACGCGGCCATTCCGACGCAGATCGTGCTGACGTCGGGTTTGATGTAGTTCATCGTGTCGAAAATCGCCATTCCAGCGGAGATGCTTCCGCCGGGGCTGTTGATGTATAAGCAAATGTCTTTGTCTATATTTTTGCCTTCAAGGTAAATAAGCTGAGCTATTACCAAGTTAGCAGTAACGTCGTTGATTTCGCCGTTTAGAAAAACGATGCGGTCTTCTAGCAATCTGGAATATATGTCAAAAGATCTCTCGCCTCTCTCGGTCTGCTCTATGACGATAGGCACCAAACTGTTTCTAAAAATTTTATCTTTTTCCATATTGCTACCCCTTCTATTTTATAACTGTTTTTTACCAATTATTCTAAAAAATAAACTCTTTTATTTGCAATGTTCGCAATTTTGCTTATGTTCTTTAGGCTCAATTTCGACAAATTCGTTATTCGCCTTTAAGAAATCTTGAAGCTTTTTCATCGTAATATCGTTATAAGTATAGTTATATTGCTGTTCGCTCATATTGGACATATATTCGTCCACAGTCTTTTTGGCTCTTTCTGCGTATTCGGCGAATTTAGCTTTCAATTCTTCTTCGGTGGCGCCTAAGTTTTCTCTCTTGATTATTTCTTCAAGAGTCATACGCATCTTAACCGTTCTTTGAGCGTCGGCTTTTCTTGCTTCTCTAAATTGAGCTTCGTCAGTGTTTAGATAATTGAAATATTGCTCTAGCGTCATGCCTTGGAAAGACAATCTAAATTTTAGGTCTTCTAAAATATGGTCAAGCTCCCTTTGAACCAATACGTCCGGAACGTCCACTTCGGTAGCGTCCGTGATTATGTCTATAAGCTTGTTTTCTTTGACTATGTCCGCTTGTCTTTGACGAGCTTGCAATAATCTTTCTTTAATGGAGGCTTTGTATTCTTCAAGCGTTTCGTATTGGCTTGTGTCTTTTGCGAATTTGTCGTCTGCTTCGGGCAATTCTTTTACGTAAATTTGATGGAGCGTAATTTCAAACACGGCGTCCTTGCCCTTCAAATGCTCTGCGCCGTAATCGTCGGGGAATTTTACGTTAATGTTCTTGGTTTCGCCGGCTTTCATTCCGACGATTTGTTCTTCAAAGCCGGGTATAAAGGTATGGCTTCCGATTACTAACTCATAATTTTTAGCCGTTCCGCCGTCAAATTTCTTGCCGTCGACAGAGCCCGAAAAGTCGATCACTACGATATCGCCTTCCTTGACTTCTCTGTCGGTTACCGGAACCTTTCTCGCGGCCTTTTCTCTTAAGTGATACAATTCGTGGTCTACGTCTTCGTCGGTAACGACTACTTTTTCGGTTTCGACCTTAAGGCCTTTATATTGTCCTAGTTTGACGGGCGGTTTTACCAAAACGGTAGCGGTTACGGTCATGCTTCCATCTTCCGCCATATCGTCTATGCTGACGTTGGGACGGTCTATAGGCTCTATATCTTGTTCTTTTACTAAAATTTCGCTGTATGACTTTGCAAAAACTTCGTTGAAAGAATCTTCAAAAAATATGGACGGACCATAAACTGCTTCCAAAGCTTTTCTGGGAGCTTTGCCCTTTCTAAAGCCGGGCAAGGAATATTTATGTTTATTTTTTTGATAAGTATGCTCTACAGCTTCTTCCCATTCTTGTTTATCAATTTTTATGCTTAGCTTTACTTCTTTTTCCGATCTGTCCACCGTGTATTGCATTTTATAATAATTCTCCTATATGGTTTATAAATATTGTCAAGTTATTATACCCAAACAGGTAATGTTTGTCAAATGCAACCGCCCTTTCTAAATGAGTATTTGTCACAATAAAAAAACAAATTTTTTGCTGGTTTCAATCAGCGTTTTTGGTGTATTATTATATTAATTAATTTATTTTAAAATAATAAATTTGTTATTTTTCAGGAAAACTGCTATGCCATTTGACGCTTTGACTTTGACGGCTGTAAAAAACGAGTTAGAGAATACCCTTTTAGACGCAAGGCTTGAAAAAATCTATATGCCTTCGTCCAACCTTCTGGTTTTTCACTTCCACGGCAAAGCGGGAAAACAAAAACTGCTTATCGCTTTGGACAACTATCCACGCGTGCATTTGACCAACCAAAACTTCGACAATCCGCTCAACGCTCCCGCGTTTTGTATGCATTTAAGAAAATACCTGACGGGAGCAAGGCTTGTAAGCATAACCCAGCCCCCTTATGAGCGTATATTGGAATTGAATTTTTCTGTCTTAAACGAATTAAGAGACGCCGTCAATTTCAAGTTAATCGCCGAAATCATGGGCAAATACAGCAACGTAATAGCCGTAAACGACAAAGGCTTTATCACTGACTGTATAAAACACATACATCCTAATCTAAGCTCAAACAACCCTGAACATAAACGGGTTTTGCTGCCCAACGTCGTTTATGCCTATCCCGAAACTCCGGGCAAAATCACAATAGACGACCGCGAAAAGTTTTTAGAATATCTCGACGGTTTTGACGGCGGGGCGTTGGATAAGTATATAATGGGCTTTTTGAAAGGAATCGCCCCTTCGGTAGTTTTTTGGCTTGTAAAAGACATAAACGAAGTAAACGAGCGCAATAAAGAAATTATATATAACAGATTTAAAGATTTTGCGGATAAAGTTTTTAATAACCAAATCTCCCCTATTGTTACTTTCAAAGAAGACTCTCCGGACGATTTTTATTTGACGCCCTTTGATTTTGGACTAAATTACAAAACTTTTGACAGCGTCAACCAAGCCATAGAATTTTGCATGAGCTGTAAAACAAGCGTAAGCGCGTTTAAGGTCAAATACAACGAGCTTTATCAAATTTTAAAAAGCCTTCAATCAAAAGCCGAGAAAAAACGCTTTGCCGCCGAAAACAAGTTAAGAGAAGCCGCTAAAGCAGACGACTATAAATTATACGGCGAGCTTATTTTGAGCAATCTTCATAACATAAAGTCCAAGACTGACAAAGTTCAATTATTTAATTATTACGATAACTCTTATATAACCATCCCGCTTGATATCCAATTAAACGCGCAAGCCAACGCTCAAAAATATTTCAAAAAATACAACAAAGAAAAGAAAAGCGCCGAGATAGCTCAAGAACAAATAAACGAGCAAAACGAGTTTATAGATTATTTGGAAACTATTATAGAAAGCTTAAGGCAATGCCAAGACATAGAAGACCTAAAAGAAATCGAGCTTGAGATGAAGCAAAACGGGTTTATAAAAGACCTCGAAAAACGCTCTAAACCCGTAGAAAGCAAATACAGGGAATACGAAATAGACGGATTTGTGATAAGAGTAGGCAAAAACAACTTGCAAAACGAGCGGTTGTTTCGCGAGTCCAAGCCCGACGACGTTTGGCTGCACGCTAAAGACATTCACGGCTCGCACGCGGTGATTTCGACTAACAAACGAGAAGTTCCCCCCGAGGTGCTAGTCAAAGCCGCCGAAATCGCGGCATATTACTCAAAAGCGCATATGTCCCAAAACGTGCCTGTAGATTATACTTTGATCAAATATATAAAAAAACCGCCCAAATCAGCTTTGGGCAGGGTTATTTATACTCAGCAAAAAACATTATTTGTAAATCCTGACAAATGCGAGCAATTTTTAAAGAATTCTTAAAGCTTATTTGCTCAATTTTAAAACGGCTTCTTTTATCTTTTTTTCAAGCTCTTGGGCCTTTTGTTCGGCAAGAGCTTTGTCCGAGCATTCGACCATAATTCTTACTTTAGGCTCCGTGCCCGAAGCTCTTACGAGCAGCCTGCCTTTTTGGGCAAGCTCTTTGCCTATCCTTTGGATTTCGGCTTGCACGCTTTCGTCTTTTAGAATTTCGTGTTTGTATTCCGTTTTTATATTGATATTTACTTGGGGGAAGGTCTCATAGTCGACAAGTTCTTGAACGCTTTTGCCGGTCTTTTTCAAAACGTTAACAAGCTGTAAAGCTGCTAAAATGCCGTCGCCCGTGGGCTCGAAATTATGCAAAATTATATGGCCTGACTGCTCTCCGCCTACCGCCAAACCGCGTTTTTGCATTTCGCTCGCGACGAAATGGTCGCCTATGTCCGTTCGTATTAACTTAACGCCGAGCTTTTGGAGAGCAAGTTCCATGCCCATATTAGTGTGATGCGTGCCTACTACCGCGTCGCCCGGAAGCTGACCGCGCTGCTTTAGATATTTTGCCAATATGTAAATCGTCAAATCGCCGTCTATTAGTTTTCCGTCTTTCGAGGAGCCTATTACCCTGTCGGCGTCTCCGTCAAACGCGAATCCTATATCAGCTTGATGCTCTTTGGTTTTTTGTATAATAAATTGCTCGTGCAAAGCCCCGCAGTTTACGTTTATGTCGCTGCCTGTGTTGTTTAGGTTATAAGCGTAAACTTCCGCGCCTAATTTCTCAAAAACTTTGGGAGCGATCTCGTAGCTTGCGCCGTTGCTGCAATCCAAAACGACTTTGAGCCCTTTTAAGTCGCCTTCTATAGATCCCGCCAAAAAGTCTATGTATTTTTCGTGAGACTGCAAATCTTGCTTAAGCGTTCCAAAAGTTTGAGAATAATTATATATATTCTCGTCTATGCATTTTTCTATAAACTCTATTTCGGTCTCGCCGAGTTTAGCGCCAGTATTGTCAAAAACCTTGATGCCGTTATATTCAGCCGGGTTATGCGAAGCGCTGATTACCACGCCGAAATCGGCATTATACAAAGTAGTTATATACGAAACGCCGGGCGTCGTCAGAATCCCTAAGTCGATTACGTTGCCGCCGCCTGCTAATATTCCGGCTGTTACCGCCGTCTTTAACATATCTTTAGATTCGCGCGTGTCAGTGCCGATTACTACCAAAGGATTTTTCTTTAGCGAAGTCAAAGCGTTGCCTGTCTTTACCGCCAATTCCAAAGTCAAATCTTTGTTCGGTATTCCCCTGATTCCGTCCGTTCCAAAATATTTTCCCATAATTTTGAGTCCTTTATTTTAGATTTAAAATTTTTAACATAATATTTATATGCCGCAGCCGACAAAGCGCGTGTTATTTACCACAAAAATAATACGTATTCGTTTAAGCAGACAAAAAGAGCCAAAACAAATAAATACAGCGAGAACCATTTGTAATCGCATTTTTGAATAAGTTTTAGCATCAATTTAATCGCCAAAAAACCGCTTATAGCCGCGGCGGCCATTCCAGCCAAAACGCAATAAACGGGTATAGAATTCCAATTTTTAACTCTAATAATTTCGACAAATCCCGAACCCAAAATTACGGGAATGCTCATCAAAAAGGAAAACTTGGCGACCGTCTCTCTTTGGACGCCCGAATAAACGCCGCCGCTTATTGTTGCCCCACTTCTAGATATGCCCGGAACTACGGCGACCGCTTGAGACACTCCCATTATCAAACTGACTTTAACATCTAAAGGATTGTTTCTTGGATATTTTCTTCCGACATATTCTGTTACCAGCAGCATAACCGCGGTTATCAAAAACCCTATCCAAAGAAAACGCCCTTCGAATAAGGCTTCTATTTGGTCGGAAAACAAAAGCATAACTAAGCCCGCCGGCAGCGTTGCTAATATCAACAACCCTATAGTTTTAAACGGCGGTTTAAATAAGCCCAAAATATCCCTAAAAAATACTGCGAAAACGGCTAATAACGTGCCTATATGGAGCATTACGTCAAAAAATAACAGGTCGCCTTGAACGCCTAAGATGTTTTGAAGCATTACAAGATGACCGCTGGAAGACACAGGCAAGAATTCGGTCAACCCTTGCATTATCCCCAGCGCTATAGCTTCCCAAATATTCATTTAAAGAATCCCTTAAAATCAGAATAATTAAAGAATCTTTACCAAGCGGCAAGTTTTTAAGCTTGCTGAAAGTTCCGCCTTAAGCTTATTTAAAACAGCGCGTCACCGGCTTTTGCCGTATGAATAGCTGTAATAATATTTCTTATTATATGTTTTAGACTTATTTAACACGACGCCCAAAAGGTTGCCGTTGACGTATTTTATTTCTTCTATAGCTTTAGAAACTTGTCTGTAATTGGACGCGCCTTCTTCCACTACCAATACCACGCCGTCGCAATTGTTGGACAATATCAACGCGTCGCTTACCACGCCTATAGGCGGAGAGTCTATTATAATCCAATCGTATTCTCTACTTAAGTTATTAAGAAGCTCGCTCATTTCGGGGCTTAACAAAAGCTTCAAAGGATTGGGTGACTGCAATCCCGCGGTCAAATACCATAAATTATCCACTTTGGATTTTTTTACGGCGTCTTCAATCTTGACGTCGTCGCAAAGAACATGGGTAAGACCTACGTTATTTTCGTCCTTAAACACTTTGTGCACGCAAGGCTTTCTGATGTCGCAATCGACCAAAAGCACTTTAAAACCGCTTTGAGCCATAGCTATAGCTAAATTAGAGCTTATCATCGTTTTGCCCATATTCTCGTCTACGCCGGTAATCAACACTTTTCTAGACGATTTTTGGGCAAACGTGAATCTTAAGTTTACCGCGAAAACCCTGAAAGCCTCCGCAAACGAAAAATTTACGTCTTGATCTGTAATCAAAGGATAATCGCGTTTTTTTACGACTTTCTTTTTCTTATTTTCTAACATAACCTAATTACCTTTTTTTAGTTCGGTCACGTCGGGTATCGACGCAATTACAGGAACGTCAAATTTTTCTTTTATGTCGTCCTCGCCTTTTATCTTAACGTCATAATAATTAATAATTAATATAACGCTTACCGCCAAAATCAAGCCAACCAAAGCTCCCAAAAACATATTTAAAAGAATATTAGGGCGTATTACGTCTTTATCGTCGGGTATGGCGGGATGGTCTAATATCACATAATCTGCCTTTACGACGATATCTGTAGACGCAGGCTCGCTCATTGTCTTGACTTCTTGCATTGAAACGTAATTATACGCGGCCAGCAAGCTGACGCCGAATTGCGGATCTTTTACTATTATAGAAATCGTGAAAAAGCCTTGGGATTCGGTAGAAAAAGAGAAGTTTATCTCTTTTTTCAGACTCTTTTTAGAATAACCTAAACTCTCCGCCCATTGACCTATTGTTTCAAAATTACGGTCAAAAGCGATATCGGCTTGTTTTTTGGATTTTATAGAGCCGTAAGAAGAATAAAGCTCTTTTAAGTCTTGGTTCCAAATATCGTCAAACAAATAATCCGCCTGCATTATGTGCGTTTTGAATCTATAAACCAACTTTTTAAACGCGTCGTCTTCTTTATTGGATACGCTTATGCCAGAATCGCTGCCTTCTATTATCCTGTCTAGATCCGCGGTTGTGCTTATTTCGTATTTATCGGAAACTAAAAAATAAGAATAGCAAAACATTAACAAAATTCCGGCTAAAACAAAAGCGGCAAGTATTTTCCACTTTTTAATGATTATAAAAAAATAATCCTTTAGCGAAAGTTCCAAAGTCAAAAACCTCGAGTCTTATTTTTTTGAGTTTTTCTAAAAAAAACAACAAGTTAATTATATCAACTTGAAATAATTATTTCAACACATAAAATG
>DATCKP010000069.1:0-12044 GCA_036562165.1 Clostridia bacterium | reverse complement strand
ATTGTGTATAAAGCCATATCTTCAAATATTATTTTATCGCCGATTTTAAGGGGTTCTTTGAATTTATAATCGCCTATGACGTCGCCGGCTAAACACGTGGGACCGCCCAGACGGTATTCGTAATCCCCGCCTTCCCCGGTTATTCTGGGTCTATAGGGCATTTCCAAAACGTCGGGCATATGGCAGGCTGCGCTCGCGTCTAAGATAGCGATTTTTTTGCCCCTGTCTATTATGTCAATAACCGAAGACACCAAAAATCCGGCGTCCAAAACGACCGCTTCTCCGGGCTCTAAATAAACTTCAAGGTTGTATTTGTCTTTTATGTAATTTATAAGCCTTACAAGCCTGTCGATATCGTAATCTTGGCGGGTAATATGATGTCCGCCGCCAAAGTTTATCCATTTGATTTTGTTAAAATATCCGCCAAACCGTCTTTCGACTTCGGCGAGCGTGATTTCTAGAGCGTCAGAGTTTTGCTCGCAAAGCGTGTGAAAATGAAGCCCGGATATGCCTTCGATTTTGTCCAGATTGGCGAAAAACTCGCCGCTTGTAACCCCCAGCCTAGAGAAAGGGGCGCAAGGGTCGTATATGGCTTTGTCTTGGGTAGAAATTTCGGGGTTAACCCTTAATCCTACTTCGACGTTATTGCTTATAGCCTTGTCTTTAAACTTAACAAGCTGTCCTATGGAGTTAAAAACTATATGCCCGCAAATCTTGACTATCTCGTCAAACTCGTCTTCTGTATACGCCGGCGAAAAAATATGGTTTTCCTTTCCCATTTTTTCATAGCCCAGCTTGGCTTCGTAAAGACCGCTAGCCGTAACGCCGTCAAGATATTGTGCGATTAGCGGATAGAAATAAAACGAAGAAAAGGCTTTTTGGGCAAGCAAAATTTTGCAGCCTGTTCTCTGCTTGACAGACTGCAAAATCTCAAGATTTTTCAACAACAACTTTTCGTCTATTATATAATAAGGAGTTTTGATTTTGTCCGTTATATAGCTCATTAGTCTACCAATACCGGATTGAAGTTTTCTTTCCAAGGCAAGCCCCATTTATTTAGAGCGTCCATGAAGGGATCGGGATCGAATTGTTCCATATTAAATACGCCTTCGCCTTTCCAAATGCCTTTGAGTATAAGCATAGCGCCTATCATCGCGGGCACGCCTGTGGTGTAAGATACCGCTTGAGCTCCTACTTCGCGGTAGCATTCTTGATGGTCGCAAATGTTATAAACGTAATACGTTCTAGGCTTACCGTCTTTTACGCCCTTGAAAATGCAGCCGATATTAGTTTTGCCTTTTGTGCGCGGGCCTAAAGTAGCGGGGTCGGGCAAAACAGCCTTTAAGAATTGAAGCGGGACGATTTGTTGGCCTTGGAAGTTAATAGGCGTAATAGAAGTCATTCCCACGTTTTGCAAGCATCTTAAGTGGGTCAAATAGCTTTCGCTGAACGTCATAAAAAATCTTATTCTCTTTACGCCCTTGATATATTTTGCCAAGCTTTCCAGCTCTTCATGGTATAACAGATACATATCCCTTTTGCCTACGCCTTCAAAATCATACTGTCTTTTGATTTCCAAAGGCTTGGTTTCGATCCATTCGCCGTTTTCCCAATAACGACCGTTAGCGGTAACTTCTCTTATGTTGATTTCGGGGTTGAAGTTGGTGGCAAAGGGATAGCCGTGATCTCCGCCGTTGCAGTCAAGTATATCTATTTCGTGGATTTCGTCAAAATAATGCTTTTGAGCGTACGCGGCAAACACGCTTGTTACGCCGGGGTCGAAACCGCTTCCAAGCAAAGCCATTATGCCGGCTTCTTTAAATCTATCGTGATAAGCCCATTGCTCATTATATTGGAAATGCGGATTATCGGGAGACTCATAGTTAGCTGTGTCAAGATAATGAGTCTTGGTTTTTAAGCAAGCTTCCATTATAGTAAGGTTTTGATAAGGCAGCGCCAAATGCATTACTATTTGAGGTTTGTGCTTATTTATCAATGCGACAAGCTCGTCTACGTTATCGGCGTTAACTTGTTCGGTATAAATCTTGGTCTTGCTGTCCTTTAGTTTTTCAGCCAAAGCGTCGCATTTTGATTTTGTTCTGCTTGCTATTACCAGCTCGCTGAACACTTCGCTGTTTTGGCAGCATTTATGAACGGCAACAGAAGCCACGCCGCCACAACCAATAATCATCGCTTTCATTTTCTAATAGTACCTCCTTGTTATATTGATAATAGCAATTCTCTTAAAAACTTACAAGCAAGCGCGGTGGAAACTCCTGTTGTGTCATAAGGCGGACATAACTCGGTTATATCGCAGCCTACAACATTTAATTCGCCCAGTTTTTGAATTGCTTGCCTAAGTTCTTCAAAGCTGACTCCGCCAGCTTCGGGCGTGCCCGTCGCGGAAAACTCGGACGGGTCTATGCAATCTAGGTCGACTGTAATATATACTGGCTTGTCGCCTATAATTTTTGCCGCTTGATCCAAATCTTTTATGACAAACTTGGTCATATATGTGTTTTGTTTTGCGTATTCAAATTCGGACTTTTCGCCCGAACGAATGCCGTATTGAAAAATTTTTTTGGGGCCCAAAATTTCGCAGACTCTGCGCATTACAGTGCTGTGAGACAATTTTTCGCCTATATACTCGTCTCTTAAGTCCGCGTGGGCGTCAAAGTGTATCACGTATAAGCCGTTATATTTTTGGCTTGCCGCCTTGACAGCGGGCAGGGTTACTAAGTGCTCTCCGCCTATCATTACCGGGATTTTGTCGTCGGATAAAATCTTGCGGACAAAGTCTTCTATAATATTCAAAACTTTTTCCGCGCTGCCAAAGGGCAAATCCAAGTCCCCTGCGTCAAACACTTTTATATCTTCCAAGTCCTTGTCCAAATACGGACTATATGTCTCTATGCCGTAGCTTTCTTCCCGCATTCTTCTAGAAGCGAATCTAGCTCCGGGTCTGTAAGTAGTCGTTCCGTCAAAGGGGGCTCCAAACAAAACAAACCGCGCCGGCTCATAGCCGCTTTCGCAACCCAAAAAACACAGTTTTTTATTCAACATTTTTCAAAAGCTCCGTGACATAGTTGGGCAAATAAAAAGCGCCTTTGTGAAGATTGGTATTATAATATTTTGTCTTGATTCCCAGCGCGTTCCATTGGTCTTCTTTTAAGTCTTTTAAAGGATGATACTTTTTGGAAGCGAATCCAAACAGCCAATGACCCGAAGGATAGCTGGGTATATGAGCTTGATAAACTCTGCAGATTTCAAACGTTTTATATATGTTTTTATGAACCTTTTGCATCGCTTGAGCGTCGGGTTCGTAAAAAGGGCTTTCGTGCTGGTTGACCATTATGCCGTCGTCTTTTAGCGCCTTATAGCAGTTGCCGTAAAACTCTTTGGTAAACAACGGCTCCGCGGGCCCATAAGGGTCGGGAGAGTCTACTATGATAAGGTCGTATTTGTCTTCGCACTTGCGGACAAACTTTAAGCCGTCGGATATTATAATGTTGACGCGTTTGTCGCTTAATTTGTAGCTTGAATGCGGCAAAAACTTTTTAGCCGCGTATATCAGCATCTGGTCGATTTCGACCAAGTCTATTTGCTCGATGGTGGAATACTGGCATAGCTCTCGCACAACTCCGCCGTCGCCCGCGCCTATTACCAAAACGGATTTGATATTAGGATGCACGGCCAAAGCGGGATGCACAATCATCTCGTGATAGACAAACTCGTCTTTTTCAGTAAACATTATAGACCCGTCCAAAACCAAGCATCTGCCAAAGTCTATGCTCTCGAAAACGTCTATTCTTTGGTACTCGGTTTTTTCGCTGAATAGCTGTTTGTCTATCTTAATAGATAATTGCACGTTTTTTGTGTGCTTTTCGCTAAACCATAATTCCATTCCTTACTCCTTTATAACGTTTATGTTGTTTACGTTAATATCCATCGTGCCGGTCAAGAAACAACCTTTTGCTTTGGAATATTTGATATATTCTATAATCTGTTTGGTAATCAATTCTCCGGGAGAAACGATAGGTATTCCGGGCGGATAGCTCATTACAAACTCTCCGCAAATCTTGCCGTCGCACTCGTCAAGCGGCAAGCTTACCTTTTCGGAATAAAACGCGGCTTGGGGAGTCATCAAAACGTGCGGGTTGATGTATTCTTGTTCCATCATGCCCAGTTTGCTCTTTTTATATAATCTTCTTATCTCGGCTAAAGCTCCAACAAGCCTTTCGATGTCTCTGTCTCTGTCGCCTACAGAAATATAAGCTAAAAAGTTGCCCAAATCGCCGAACTCGACTTGGATATCGTATTCGTCTCGCAATATATCGTAAACTTCTATTCCGGCTAGTCCAATATTAAGGGTATATACCGACAGTTTGGTTATATCAAAATCGTATATCGTGTCGCCGTTTATTAATTCTTTAGAATAAGCGTAATAGTCGCCTATGTGATTGATTTCTTCCCTTGCGTATTCGGCTTGCTCGATAACCCGCGTAAAAATGCTTTCGCCGTGCAAAGCTAGATTTCTTCTAGACAAATCCAGACTGCTCATAAGAAGATAAGACGCGCTGGTAGTCTGGGTAAGGTTGATAATCTGCCTTACGTAGTCATGGTTTATGTTTTTGCCGGTCAAAAGCAAAGAGCTTTGGGTTAAAGAACCGCCCGATTTGTGCATGCTTACCGCGGCCATATCGGCGCCTACTTCCATAGCCGACAAAGGCAGGCTGCTGTGGAAATAAAAATGCGTTCCGTGGGCTTCGTCCACCAGCACTTTCATTCCGTATTGATGAGCAAGCTCGGTTATGGCTTTTAGGTTAGAGCAAATTCCGTAATAAGTGGGGTTGTTTACGAAAACAGCCTTGGCGTCGGGATTTTCTTTTACAGTCCTTTCAAAATCCGCCATGCTCATTCCCAAAGATATGCCAAGCTGTTGGTTAAGCTGGGGGTTGACGTAAATGGGAACCGCGCCGCACAAAATCAAGCTGTTGATCGCGCTTCTATGAACGTTTCTTGGCAAAATTATTTTGTCGCCTTGCTTGCAGCAGGACCAGATCATAGCTTGAACGGCGCTCGACGTGCCGTTTACCATTAAAAAAGCGTGCTCGGCGCCAAAAGCTTCCGCGGCGATTTCTTCGGCTTCCTTGATTACGGATACAGGGTGCCCTAGGTTGTCCAGCCACTTTTGAGAGTTAGCGTCAATGCTTACGCACTTTTCGCCCAAAAACTCGGTCAACTCGCTGTTGCCCTTCCCCCTTTTGTGCCCGGGAACGTCAAACGGCATTATCCTTGCTTTTCTGAACTCTTCAAGCGCTTCTACTATAGGCGCGCGTTTTTGTCTTCTTTGGATCATTTTTTCCCCATAACAAAAATTCCCAGATATTAATAACCTGAGAATTTAAAATATATATTTATTTTGTTTTTCGTTTTACCCAGCCAGTTTTGCACTTTTTATACTCTTATTAATTTCAATCCTTTGTTTTAAATTTTGCTTTTTTCAAAATTAATAAGGCAACAAAAAGTTGCCGATTTTTTCGGCTTTGACCTTGGCTGTCCGCATGGCCGTTTGTCAGGGCAAAAAAATACCTGATAGGTCGGTCTTGCTTAAGTTCTTAATCAATACAATGTGCATTATATAATAACACGTTTGCCCCGCAATATCAAACATTTTTACAATGTTTTATTGAAAATAATCATTCTTTTTATACATATTGTTATACATTTTATAGAATTTTACCAAGGCATAATATAATCAGCCCAAAAAAAATACAACTAAATAATGGTTTATACTTAAAAATAATATAAAAAAAGCCGCTTATAAAGCGGCGGTTTAATTTACGTTACAGCCCTTATCCCTTAAAGCGTCTTTTATAGGCGTCATATATTGATTGCAAGTCAACAAATCTTCGATTTGGGTTTCGCTCAAGGTTATTATATTATTCAATCTGCTGTCAAGAACTCGGACATAATAATAAAATGAAGGCGAAAATAACCTGACGATTTTGCCTATGGGCATATCAGCGCTTACGGCTATTTCTCTCACTTCCATTCCTTTTTTTATGTTCTGCGTTCTATAAGTGCGGTTATATACCCGCACGTAGCTTTCTTTTTTCTCGCCCACAAGCGCGCAAAAAAACACGAACACGCCTAAAATGCAAAAACTTAAATTAATCTTAAAAAACGCCGAAATTATGAATAAAACTATTAAAACGCAGCCCAAAACAATGCCGGTATATTTAATGACTTTTGCCGCTTTATAATGCGGCATTCTTTTGGACAATAAACAAAGCATAATCCTTCCGCCGTCCAGCGGGAAAACGGGCATAATATTAAACAACGCGTTGACTATGTTGGCATAAACAAAGGTCTCGGTAAAAAAATAAGATGAAGGGATAAGCCACCATATCGCTGTAAAGATTATCGCGACTATGATATTAGTTATAGGGCCCATCACGGCTATTTTGATTTCGTCCGAAGGCTTTATCCCTTCCAAACCGCCTTTTAATTCCGCCCCGTATGGCATAAGCCTGATTTCGTTCAAGGCGTATCCAAATTTTTCCGCTGCGGCGGAATGCCCCATTTCGTGTATCACCACCGCCACGGTGTACGCCAAAAAATCATAGCCGCGGCCTAAGACGGCCATCAATAGACCCAGCAAAATAAAAAGCGGATGAATGCGAAATTTTAGTCCCATTGCGTCTTGTCTTGTATGCTCGTTTGTTTTCCGTTTTCGTATACGACGAAAACCAATTCGTCGCCCGCCAATACGCCTATAGGAAAGCCCTTTTCTACTGTCTGCCCTGCTTGCACGCCGCAAAATCCTAAACCGGCGTATTTTGTTACGGTATTGTTTCTATGCTTAATCTCTATCGTCGCGATTTCGCCCGTCCGAGAGATGTTTGTTACAACGCCTTTTTCGGAGCTATACACCAAAGGGTTTTGATCCAGCTTAAGACGGGCTTTGTCGCCTTCCATTATTATATTAGGAGTTTTTAACGGCGCTTCCAGCTTTAAAGGCGAGTTGTCCGGAATAAGCGAATTGATTTTTTCTATTATAGAAATGGTTCCGGCTTCTTCTATTTTGAATATTTTCATATTATAGCTTGCGTAAGATTTTACCGCGCGGACAACATTGTCAAGAGCGGGAATTTTGGAAAACGTTAAAAGCAATAAAAATATAAACCCGCAAACAAAAAACCTTATCGCAAGGCTGTACAACAACCCGCCGCCGTCTTCTGCTTTAGGCCGCTCAAATTTAGGTTCGTAAAAAACGTATCTATTATAAGATAATTTGGCATGAGCTTTTTTCAGCGAATCGTATTTCATAAAAGCGTTCCTTAAATCTTTTTTGTTAATTATATGCGGGCTGAAAACGCGGCATTACAACTAATCGTGACGAGTTTTCGACAAAAAATAATAAATTCTTTGCTTATGGCTGAATATTGTGATATTATAAAAATGAACAATATAAACAAATAATGTCTAACTTCGCCAATATTGAACAATCCAAAAACTACAAAGGATAAGGTTTATTCGCATATGAATATAGCAATGATAGCCCACGACAAAAAGAAAGACGAGATAGTGATGCTCGCCATCGCATACGCCGACGTGCTGAAAAATCACAAGATATACGCGACCGGCACTACGGGTAAGCTTATCTCAGAAGCCACCGGGCTTGACATAATAAGATTCAAATCCGGGCCTTTAGGCGGCGACCAACAGATAGGCGCGATGGTGGCCAACAATGAAATAGATTTGGTCATATTCTTTAGAGACCCCCTGACCGCTCAACCCCACGAACCCGACGTAAACGCGCTTTTGAGATTGTGCGACGTTCACAATATACCCTTGGCGACCAATCTTGCCACGGGCGAAATTATGATGATGGCGCTCTCAAGGGGCGAAATGGATTGGAGAAAAAACGTAAACAAAGCGATTCAAGACAAATAAAAACATTATTTAAGATATAACAGGCTAGGAACTCTTTTATAAAAAATCGGAACAGCCAGTATCAGAACTATCAAGCTTATAAAATCTCCCGCTAGATACATAGGCAGCGACGCCGCGGCGGATAACAAAGCGTTTTGGTTGAGATGGAAACGTAAAATCATCAGCATATAAGGCGCGCCGATTAGATATAAGCCTATTATCCCCGCAACGCAAATAATAAAGACTTTGACATAATCCCCAAATTTTATCTTTGCTTGACCAAAACTTCCAAAAAATTTGTCTCTCAAAACCCCGCATATAAACGAGCATAAAACAAAACCCAATATAAACCCAAAAGACGGCTGAAACACGTACGTTATTCCCCCGCCGCGCGCGAACACGGGTATTCCTATAAGCCCCATTAACATATATAGAGCTTGGCTTACAGGCCCCAGTTTTTTGCCTAATAATAATCCCGCCATACACGCGAAAAACGACTGCAAAGTAATATCCAGCATAGGAAGGGGAATTTTTATAAACCCGCCCGAGCAAGTCAAAGCGGTAACTAAAGCCGTCAAAGCTGTTTTAAAAGACGCGGTTTTTTGTTCGGTATTTATTTGACTTCTGCAAGACATAATATATAATCGTTTTTAAGATATTTCTCGCTTATATTTTAACATAATATATTTGTATTGTAAACTAAATTGAGTATTTAGTTTACAATACAACGGCGTAAAAAATAAAAAAACAAAATCTTTAATATTTCGAGTTATTGTGATATAATAAGTTAAAATGTTGGACGATCGCAAAGATATGGAAACGGATAACAGCAAATTAAATTCGTTAATTTTGTTGTTTGTGTTTGACAAGATGGACGTGCCTTTGACGGAGAGCACGATCCTTGAGATGTGCTGCAGCAGGAACAATTGGATCAACTATATGGAATGCAAGCAGGCGTTTAATATCCTGCTCAAAAACAACTTTATAACCATGGTTTCGTCTTCCAAAGGACCTGTAAACGCTTCCGGCGTGCCTACCATCGAGACGGCTTACGCGCTCACCGTGGACGGCAGAATGTGCCTGTCGCATTTGTTCTATTATATCCCTGCGTCGCTTAGAGCGGAAATCGTGGATTACGTAACCGAAAACCGTATGCATTATAGACGCAGGCAAGAATACACCCGCGACTATTATATGAACGAAGACGGAACGCACACAGTGGTTTTGGGCATAAAAGACCCTACCAAGCAGATATTGGAGATCAAACTCAATGTGGACTCTAGAGCCACCGCAAAGTCCATATGCAACAAATGGGACGAAAAGGCGTCCCAGATATACGCAAGTCTATACGAATTATTGGACGAATAAAAAAAGCGTCAAGGCTAAAAACCCTGACGCTTTTTTTTATTCTTCTAATTCTTTAATGGAGTTTTGGATTTTTTCGATAAGCTTTTGATATTTTTCTACCTTTTCTTTTTCAAGCTCGACCAATTGCTTAGGAGCTTTAGCAACAAAGCCTTGATTGTTGAGTTTGCCTTGGGCGCGCTCTAATTCGCTTTGGGCTTCTTTGAGCTCTTTGTTAAGCCGGGCAAGCTCTACCGTCTTATCCACAAGCTCTAACAAAGGTATATAAATTTCGCACAAAGGCGTGATTATTTGAGCGCACTTTTCGAGCTTGGTTTCCACTATTTCTATGGATTTGCCCATGCCAAGCTTTTCGATATATACGAGCGATTGGTTGATGAGCTTTTGGTTTTTGAGCGGCAGCACGAATATGGAAGTGCGTTTGTTTTGCGGCACTTTCATTTCGGCTCTTAATTCTCTTATCTTTTTGATAACGGCAATAACTTCTTCAAAAGCTTTATACGCTCTGGCGTTGTGATATTTCTTATTAAATTCAGGGTATTCAGCCCTGATAATCAAGCCGTCGGCATCAGGCATATGAGAATATATTTCTTCGGTTACAAAAGGCAATATAGGATGTATCAATTTCAGGATTTCGCCCAAAAGATACATCAATACGGACATTGCCCCTGTCTTTTCGGCTTCGTCCGCGCCGTACAGCTTGGGTTTTGCCAATTCTATATACCAGTCGCAAAAATCGTTCCAAATAAACTCATACATATATTTCAAAGCGCGGTTGATGTTGAACTTGTCCATATTCTTGATTACGTTTTTGACAAGCTCGTTCCATTTATACAAGATCCATTGATCCGCGCTTGTGAGCTTGATTTGGTCTATTTTCTTAAACTCTATCTTCTCGGCGTTGAGCAAAACAAATCTCGCGGCGTTCCATAGTTTGTTGATAAACACTCTGTCCGTAGCGATCTTGTCTTCGGAGAACTTAATGTCGCTTCCCAAAGTCGTTCCCCAAAGCAAAGAGAATCTAATGGAATCCGTGCCGTATTTGTCTATCATTTCTATGGGATCGACGCCGTTGCCCAAAGATTTGGACATTTTGCGGCCTATCTTATCGCGGACTATGCCGTTGATTATAACGTCCGAAAAAGGCGGCTTGCCCATAAACTCAATGCCGGAGAACACCATTCTTACTACCCAGAAGAAGATTATCTCATGGGCGGTCACCAAAACGTCGGTAGGATAGAAATATTCTAAGTCTTCGTTTTGCTCAGGCCAGCCCAAAGTGGTAAACGGCCATAGAGCGCTGGAAAACCAAGTGTCCAAAACGTCGGGGTCTTGGGTTACCGATCCGCCGCAATCCGGGCAGGCAGTAAGACGTTCTCTGGAAACGGTCATTTTTCCGCAGGCGTCGCAATAGTAAGCGGGTATTCTATGACCCCACCAAAGCTGGCGGGAAATGCACCAGTCTTTTATGTTCTCAAGCCAATGCCTGTAGATTTTTTCAAAACGCTTGGGCGTAAATCTTAATTCGCGTTTGTTTAGAACTTCCAAAGCGGGTTTGGCAAGCTCTTCCATCTTGACAAACCATTGCTCCGAAACGATAGGCTCTATTACGGTGTCGCAGCGGTAGCATTGACCTACGTTGTGCTTGTGCGGCTCGATCTTTTGCAGCAATCCCGACGCTTTTAAGTCCGCCACAATTGCTTCTCTTGCGGCGTATCTGTCCATTCCCTGATACTTGCCCGCAAGCTCGTTCATCGTTCCGTCATAGTTCATTACCCTTATGACTTCAAGCTTGTGCCTTAAGCCTACTTCGAAGTCGTTAGGGTCGTGAGCAGGCGTAATCTTAACCGCGCCCGTTCCAAACGTCTTGTCTACATACGCGTCCGCTATAATAGGTATGCGTCTGTTTACAAGCGGCAAGATGACGTATTTTCCTACAAGATGTTTGTATCTGGAGTCCGAGGGGTTTACCGCTACGGCGGTATCGCCCAGCATGGTTTCGGGTCTTGTCGTGGCTACCACGATATATTCGTCCGAGTTTTCGATAGGATACTTAATATACCACAAATGCGAGTTAGCAGGATTATATTCTACTTCGGCATCGGAAAGCGCGGTTTTGCAGTTAGGGCACCAGTTGATTATACGGTTGCCTTTGTAGATATAACCTTTTTCGTAAAGGCGGACAAAAACTTCTATTACGGCTTTAGAGCGTTTTTCGTCCATTGTAAACGCCAGCCTGTCCCAATCGCAAGAAAGACCTAGCCTTTTGAACTGCTCTATAATCGTTCCGCCGTATTGTCTATACCAATCCCACGCGCGTTCCAAAAACTTTTCGCGTCCTATGTCCTGCTTGGTAAGGCCTTCTTTGGCCATTTGCTCTACTATCTTTACTTCGGTAGCTATAGACGCGTGGTCTGTGCCGGGCAGCCAAAGCGCGTTGTAGCCTTGCATTCTCTTGTATCTTATTAACACGTCTTGCAATGTAAGGTTGAGCGCGTGGCCCATATGCAAAATGCCGGTAATGTTAGGCGGCGGCATCACTATGGTAAAAGGCTTTTTGGACTTGTCCGCTTTCGCCTTAAAACACCCGCGTCTTATCCATTCGTCATACCATTTCTGCTCGATTTTTGACGGATCGTATGTCTTCTCAAGCTCGTAGTTTTCCATAAGAATCTTAACCCTTTAGAAATTTTTCATTGGATTATAGTAAAAATCAAACCCGCAAGCGTTAACAATAAGCC
>DATCKP010000067.1:0-3535 GCA_036562165.1 Clostridia bacterium | reverse complement strand
AGCCATAGACAAAAGCTTGCGCGTTCACATCAGTCTCCAAAAGTTTTATCTTTCAACTAATAACATTATATCAGCGTCTAATTAAGCGATAATTAATCGATTATTAAATTAAGATTAAAAAATGATTAAAAATGTTTCACGTGAAACATTTTTTATCTTTTCTTAAGATATTCTATTAATTCGCAAATTCTGTCAAGGTCGTCTCTAGAAAAATAATCTATATAAATACGTCCTTTGTTTTCGTTGCCGTAAGCGGAAACTTTGGTAGCGAAAACTCTTTGCATATCGTTGATTAATTCTCTTAATTCCAGGCTTTGTTGTATAGGAGCGGTTTTGGTCTCGGTTTTAGGAGAAAGCGATTTTTTTACCGCGTTTTCAAGCTCGCGGACGGACATCTGTTTTTCTACCGCGGCGTTGGCTAATTTAATTTGCTGGTCTTTGTCTTCTAAGCTCAAAAGCGCTCTAGCGTGTCCGGCGGTTAATCTGCCGTCCAAAATCATATCTATAATTTGCTGATCTAAAGTAAGCAGTCTCAATGTATTGGCTATAGCGGGACGGCTTTTGCCTAATCTTTCGGCCACTTGATCTTGGGTATAGTTATATTCTATCATAAGCCTTTTGATAGCTCTGGCCGCTTCTATGGGATTTAAGTCTTCTCTTTGAAGGTTTTCGATTAAAGATATTTCGCTTATTTTTTGCTCGGAATAATCTTTTACGATAACGGGCACTTTTTGAAGTCCTGCTTTTATAGCGGCGCGCCATCTTCTTTCGCCCGCGATAATCATATATTTTTCGTCGCGTTTGGTTACTATCAAAGGTTGGATAACCCCGTGAATTTTTATGGAATCCGCCAGTTCGTTTAAGCTTTGCTCGTCAAAAGTTCGGCGGGGTTGATTAGGATTGGGGAAAATTTTATGTATCTCAATTTCGGTTTCGGTATCTTTGGAAGCGTCTATTACTCTGTCGCCATAATCGTTGTCGCTGAAAAGAGCGTCAAGCCCGCGTCCTAATCCTTTTCTTACAGACATCTTTATACTCCAAAAAATTTTTTTATTATTTTAACATAAAAAATGATATATATCAATTAACTCATAGATACGGCAAAACGGCATAAAATATGCGTAAAAATAATAAACTTATCAACAAAACGCTTCACATTGAAAAATTTCTATGTGTATGGAAATGTGGATAAATGGGGATAAAATTTAGAAAAATTATAAAAAAATATTGTCAAAACGCCTAAAAAACTTAAGTTTTGCACACATTTTTATTTTTAAATGTTGATAAAATTATCGCAGCGTTTAATTTTTGGGGAGAATTTATACACATCTAAAGCGAATAAAAAACACAACATCGGGTATTGAAAAAATTAAGCAAATACATATGTTGTGTTTTTTGATAAGTTATCCACATATACATCCCGACCTAATACTACTGCTATATAAAAAAATATATATAATTATTCTTTAAGGCTTGGGCTTGTTGCTTTTGGAATGTGTAATTTTTATATGTCGGGACAGTCTAATATGTCTTGATATTATGTCATTGTAAAAAGTAAACCCGTTATAATAAGGGTCTTTGATAAGCATTTCTTTAAGGATATAATCAAACTTTTTTTTAGAATTGTCCATAATATTATGTATATGACGTAAGCGGCATAGATTGTTAACGAAATATTTTGTTTGACTATTGCTCAACGCTTATGTATAATTTAAAATACCGCGTTTTATTGCACATAATAAAATGTTACATTTATAAAGAAAACTGGTGGAAAAAATGAAAAAAAGAATTTTTATTATACTGGTAACCGTAATAATGACGATCGGCGCGGTTTTTGGTTGCGCGCAAAAGTATCCCGAATTGGACGTTCAAGAGACGCCCGACGCTAAATACGCAGTAACCAGCAACGGCGGAATGGTCGTTCAAAAGGGAGACTTTATATACTTTGTCAACGGTTACAAGCCTATTGAAGACACAGACGGCAAAAACAACGTGTGGGGAAAAGTTGAAAAAGGCGGAATTTATTACGCAAAACTTGTAGGCGGCAAAGAAAAAGAAGTCGTCGATTATTACGGAAAATATTTGACTTACGATAACAGCGATAACAACTTTGACGAAGAATTCAGCGGTTTTTACACAGAAGCAAAAACTTATACGGACGAAAACGACAAAGAGCAAACAAGACAACAAATCGCTGTTTACCCTGTCGTATCTAAGCTTGTGACAAACGGCGGCTATGCTGAAGGCGGAATTTTTATAATAGACGATTATATCTATTACGCTTCGCCTACCACTAAAAGAGACAAAAAAGGCAACGTTCAATACGAGCTTGTAGACTTTTTCAGAACCCGCCTAGACGGAACCGGCACTCAATATTTATATACTTCTAAGAGTTCCGAACAAAAGCCTGTTTACGGTTATTACAAATATAACAACGACGTTTACGCCGTCTTTTACGAGCCCAGCGAGCAAAAGATTTACAGCGTCAAAATAAAGGACAACAAAACCGTTCAAAAACCCCAAGTTTTAGCCGACGAAGTAACAGGAGCTGTTTTGCCCCAAAAAGACGTATACTTTGACGGCATCTCTCAAGATATGCCCGAAGATTATATTTATTACACCAGAGAAATTGATATTGAAAAGGACGAAAACTTAACCGAAGGCAATGTATTAGAAAGAGTAAGACCTGACGGCAGCGAAAGAAAATCGGTAGTTACGGGCGCTAATATAATTTTGGACAAGGTTTCTAACGGCCGTTTGTTCTACTTTATTGACGGTTATCAATACACTGCTAACAGATACTATTTCGCGGTAGATCTTACTGATTTTGACCAAAGACAGCCCGTAGAAATCTTTTACGAGCTGTCCGACAGCTTCCCTGAAAGCGTTTTCGGCGTAGTTTACGGTCCTAACGATTTGTTAGCGCTTGCTTTGAAAAACTCCAGCGTCGTGTTATATATAGCCGGACAGGAAGCTGGAAAAACGGTGTATAAAGAAAACAAAGCTAAAATATTATACGTAGACAATAACGACGCTTACTTTGCCGTAAACGACAGCGGCGGAGACGATTTTTCGCTTGTAAACTTATATAAAATAAATTATTTTAACGAGCGATACGAAAAACTTCCCCAAAATACTATAAAGCTTGATTTTCTAAATATTGATATAGCGGGCGGATATTTGTTCTATGTATCTACCATAAACGAAATCGCCCAAACTATTAAATCAGGCGACAAAGAAGTTACCATTTTGGCCAAAACCGATTATTATATAAGATTGCAAAATCTAAATTCCGCGTCCAAAACCGAATGGGATATGGGCTGGCTGGACAAAGAAGACTATCCTGAAGAATATAAAAAGTAAAATAAAAAAATATAACGCCCCTGTTAATAGGGGCGTTTTTTTATTTATTGAATTCTTTAAACATCTTAATATTTTTAAAAAAGACTATTATTTATAGACCTGACTTTCCTGCCCTAGCAAGTATTTGAAAAATTCAAATCTTGGTTGATTTATAAATCAATATGCCAAATAA
>DATCKP010000056.1:0-9859 GCA_036562165.1 Clostridia bacterium | reverse complement strand
AATAAAAAACAATTATTAAAGGGGATATAATTAAAGAATTACATTTATTGGATTCAATCAGCTATTAGTTATAATAAAATTTTAAAATTTGAACTAAAATAATTAACTTATTCAATAGTTGATTTAACGAGCTTTTCAGCTTAATATGCATTTAATATAATAAAATATATCGCGTAATTTAATTCCATTTTTATAAAAATACGGCAGGGGACATATGAACAACTATGCGTAAAACATAACTTTTACGAAGCGTTAGGGTAATTTTACTAAAAAATGCGATATATTACGGCTTAACATATTAATATTATGAACATATTTGCCTCTAAGTATCTTTTGCAAAATATTCTATTTAATATAATACTTTAATTATCAAATGCTTTTTAAATATTATATGCATTCTTTCTCAATGCTATTAATAGACATTTATTATGAATTAATTTTAACTCACTTTTATTTATGACCAATACTATTTTATAGAATAAATTTTAGTTATCATTTTTTAATTAATTTATATATATAATTTTTATATACATAAAACCATATATAAAATGAAGATATTTATTTGATCTATAAGCTAATTTAAAGAACATATAATACTATGTCTATTATAAAAGAACATATAATACTATGTCTATTATAATAAAGCGGGCTTGCCGCCCGCTTTATTCGTTTATACTTTAACTTCATATTCAGCGCCTAAGTAATTTTTATTATTTTCTATAATAGGCTTGATTTCATTATTATAAAATTCGTCGACTTGTTCGGCGGCTCTGCCGGCAAATCTTTTTGCGTCAGTCAATAAATCTAATTTATCTTTTACAGCCGCAAAAGCAGGATCTTCGGCTATACGTTTTAACAAATCGTTTTGCTTGCCCTTTTGTTTTACTTCGGCCGCGCTCATAACGGAATGCTGTCTTATCTTTTCATGCAACTCTTGACGGTCTCCACCCGCTGCTACGCATTCCATCAAAATCTCTTCCGTGGCCATAAACGGCAGCTCTTCGTCTAAATGCTTTTTGATCATATTTTCATAAACTACCATATTTTCAGAAATATTTAAATAAAGATTTAAAATTCCGTCTACCGCCAAAAACGCTTGCGGAATCACTATTCTCTTATTGGCAGAATCATCCAGAGTTCTTTCAAACCATTGAGTTGAAGCCGTTATAGAAGCATTAATAGGCAAACTTATGACATATCTAGCAAGCGCGCATATTCTCTCGCTTCTCATGGGATTGCGTTTATACGCCATAGCAGAACTGCCTATTTGCTCTTTTTCAAAAGGCTCTTCGACTTCTTTTAGGTGCTGCAAAAGCCTTAAATCGTTGGCAAATTTATAAGCGCTTTGGGCAACCATGCTTAGTCCGCTTAAAACGGCGTAATCAAATTTTCTAGGATATGTTTGTCCGGTAACTCCATAAGCGGATTTGAAACCCAGTTTTTTTAAGACTAATTTTTCCAGCTCCTTTACCTTTTCGCTGTCCCCGTTAAATAATTTCAAAAAGCTTGCTTGCGTGCCGGTAGTTCCCTTTACTCCGCGCAGTTTTATGTTTTGAGTTAAGAAATCCAAATACTCAAAATCAGTTATCAAATCTTGTATCCACAAACACGCCCTTTTGCCTACCGTTGTAGGTTGAGCCGCCTGAAAATGAGTAAAGCCTAATGTTACTAAATCTTTATATTTAAGCGCAAACTTAGACAGCTTGTCTATAAGAGTAACTAATTTTTTCTTAACCGTCTCAAGAGCGTTATAAATCATTATAATTTCGGCGTTATCTGTTACGTAACAGCTTGTAGCGCCCAGATGAATAATAGGCTTAGCTGTTTTAGCCTGCTCGCCGTAAGCGTAAACGTGCGCCATAACGTCGTGCCTTACTATTTTTTCGCGCTCTTGGGCAGTTTTCCAATTAATGTCGTTTTGATATTTTTTAAGCTCGGCTATCTGCTCGTCCGTTATATTAATGCCCAATTCTTTTTCGCTTTCGGCCAAAACGACCCACAATTTTCGCCAAAGCCTGATTTTATTTTCGTCTGAGAAAATCTCAGCCATCTCGCGGCTTGCGTATCTTGTTATCAAAGGATTTTGATAAATATCATACGTTTCCATTAATAAACTCCAAAAAATTCACAAAATTTTTGTAGAAAATTTTTTCAATAGCGTTTTTATTATAGCCTATTTTTTCCAAATATTCTACTAATAAATATAAATCGGTATAATCATTTATATTTTCGGGCAAGTTTTCCGTTCCAAAGAAATCCGTTCCCAAGCAAAGATTACTGTCGCCAAACTTTTGAACAAAATAATCTATATGCCTAGCTGCGTCTTGGATCTTAGCTTTATAGTTTTCTGTCAAAAATTCCCCTACCAGCGCCAACCCAATAACTCCGTTTTTAGATATTATAGCGTTGATTTGGTCATCGTCTAAATTTCTTACATGTTTGCGTACCGCGTCAAAGCAAGCGTGAGAACAAATAATATGCCCGTTAAAATTATCATAGCAATCCCAAAATGTTCTTTTGTTTAAATGAGCGGTATCCAATACGATATTATTTTGTTCAAAAATTTTTAATACTGTCTTGCCTTGATTTGTAAGCCCCTTTTCTCCATACGCCCCGCCCCCTAAAACATTGTCATAATTCCAAGTGAGCGAAGCGTAAAATAGATTTAATTTAGATATATTTTCATAATCTTTTTCGTCTATAGCTGATATATCTTCTATGCCGAATAAAATTCGCGAGTTTAAATTAGCGGTTTCAAACCTATTTATGATAGATTGTATGTCAAAATAATTATTAATCTTGCTATGCGTCGTCCAAACCGCTAAGACGATTTTTTCTATATTTTTTGATTTTTTTTGTAGATATTTTATTGCATTACTAAAAGATTGCGCTGTAATTATGTCGTTATGTAGATCGCAAATTTTCATATTAAATTATATTATGCTATGTATCGGCGAAATGCGATAAAAAAAAAGATTATCCTTTTAGGGATAATCTTTTAAATATGTTTTTTCAGCGTATTGATTATGTTCTCTTTGTTGGTGTAGCCTACCATTTGGTCTACTACTTTGTTACCTTTGAAGATATACATCGTAGGAATAGACATTATTCTAAATGTTTGAGCCAATTCTTCTTCTTCATCAACGTTTACTTTGGCTATTACCGCCTGTCCGTCAAGACTTTTTGCGACTTCGTCCAAAACAGGAGCAAGCATTCTGCAAGGTCCGCACCAGCTAGCCCAAAAATCCACTAAAATAGGTTTATCCGTTTGAGAAAGCGTTTGATAAAAATTATCTTTGGTCAAATGGAGTATTTCAGCCATTTTTATTATTCTCCTTAAAGTTTTTTAATAATTTTTCGTCGTTCATATGTTTATATATCCTATAGCCGCCCGAAAAACTAAACGCCTTAAAGCCTGAATTCTTAAGTATCCGTTCGGCTATATATGCTCTTTGACCCGCTAAACACATAACATAAATAGTTTTCGCTTTATCAAGCTCGTTTAATCTATTTCTTAGCTCGTGCAAAGGAATATTAATAAAACCGTCCAAATGTCCTTTTTCAAATTCTTGTTTGGTTCTAACATCTAAAAGTATGGATTCTTTTATATTAATTTTGTCTAAATCTTCAAAATGTATAATTTCGCTTATTTTATTCTTAACGTTTTGAGCTACCAAACCCGCAATATTTACAGGGTCTTTGGCTGTAGAATATGGCGGCGAATAAGGAAGCTCTAATTCAGCCAAATCGTCTATTGTGCCGTCCAAACGCATAACCGCTGCAATAACGTCGGCTCGTTTATCTACGCCTTTTTCTCCAATCAGCTGAGCTCCTAAAATTCTTCCGTTAGTTTTATCAAATATCAATTTTATATCTATAGCGCCCGCGTCCGGATAATAAGACGGATGAGAATAAGCGGTTATATAAATTTTTTCGTAATCTATATTTTTCGCCTTTAAAGTTTTCTCGTTTAAACCGCAAAAGGCAATTGTTTTGTCAAACGCTTTTATTATTCCGCGTAAAATCGCCCCGTTATATTTAGTTTGTCTGCCGGAAATATTATCGGCGGCTACGCGCGCTTGTTTTTGAGCCGGCCCGGCTAAAGGAATATAATTTTTGTCTTTGGTAATATAATCTACGGTTTCTACCAAATCTCCTACGGCGTAAATATAAGGATTTGAAGTTTGCATTTTAGAATCAACAATGACCGCGCCCCTTTCGTTTACTTTTAGCCCGGCTTGTCTTGCCAAGGCAGAATTGGGTCTGACTCCTATAGAGATAATCGCCATATCGGCGGCAACGCTTGTATCGTCGCTAAGCTGTAGAATAAGATTATCCGAGCCGGGAATAATATTCTTTAAGCTGTTGTTTGTTATAATTTTGACGCCGTTTTTTCTTAAAGTTTTGTGCAATATGCTCGCCATATCAAAGTCCAAAGGCGAGCCCACATAATCGTTAAGCTCCAAAATTGTTACGTCAATAGACGCTGAAACCAAATTTTCAGCCATCTCAAGCCCGATAGCGCCCCCGCCTACTATTACGGCGGTTTTTGGCTTTTTATTTTCGATAAACGACTTTATTTTTAACGTGTCATGTATATCTCTTAAAACAAAGACTCCTGACAGACTGCGTATTTCTTCGGGCAAAACAGGCTCGGCACCAGTCGCCAAAATCAAATAATCGTAAATTTCTTTATATTGCTTATTATTATTGAGATCGACAATCGTTAATTCTTTTTTATCGGCGTCAATAGCTGTCGCTTCGTGCCTTGTTCTGACGTCGATGTTATACCAAGCGGAAAAACCCGCGGGCGTCATAATAGTCAAATCGTCTTTATTTTTAATGATCCCGCCGATATAATAAGGCAAACCGCAATTAGCGTAAGAGATATATTCGCCTTTTTCAAGCATTATTATCCGCATATCTTCGTTTAATCTTCTTAATCTCGCGGCAGCTGTCGCGCCGCCCGCGGATCCGCCTATAATAATCGTTGTTTTAGTCATATCTTTCCCGCCTTTTATTTAACTAAATCTCCTTTATAAGCGTTTAGTCCGCCTAAATCATAAATATTTAAGTAACCCATTTTCCTTAAAATAGCCGCGGCGTGTATGCTTCTTGCGCCGTTTTGGCAGTATAAATAAATTTTTGCATTGCGGTCTTTTATATTTTGTTAATCCAGTCTCCTATTTGCAAAAACGGCACGTTTATGCTGTTAGGCAGATGCCCGTCTTTATATTCGCCGACGCTTCTTAAGTCTATTAAATAATCGTTATTGGTAATCAATTTATTGATATCGTTTATATCGACTTTCATTATGTCGTATCTTTTGTAATACATTGACATTGTTTTTTACCGCCTTAACTTAATCTTTTGTAACAAAATCTATAATACTGTATCCTTGAAAATTACGTTTTATTCAGGTATAATATAGTATACATATTTTAGAGGTTATTATATGGTCAAACAAGAATATGTCGATTTTTTGAATTCGTATCTCCCCTTTTTAAAAAGGATGTCGTCTGACGAAAGACAAGCGTTTTTCCAAAAGATCGTTTTAAGGCATTATTCCGCCGGCGAAATAATATCTAACAACGAAACCTGCAGCGGAATGATCGTAGTCTATCAAGGGCAAGTTCGCGCTTATATCGGCTCAAAACACGGCAAGCAGATTACCATATATCGTCTTTTAGAAGGCGACGTTTGCGTTCTTTCAGCTTCGTGCGTAATGAAGAATCTCACCTTTGACGTTACCATCGAAACCGAAAAAGACAGCGACATACTTGTTCTGCCGTCCGAACACTTTGACCAATATGTCAAAAACAATACTTTCTTTAAAGATTACGTCTTAGCCATAATGTCGCAGCGCTTGTCAGACGCGTTGTTTTTGATAGAGCAAACTTTGTTTTCAAAGTTCGATAAGCGTCTTGCGGATTTTATTTTGGAACAAGCAAGCATCGACGGTTCTAACGTAGTAAAGATTACTCAAGACGCTATTGCCAACCATCTAGGAACCGCCAGAGAAGTCGTTACAAGAATGATGAATTATTTTGAGCACGAAGGTTATATAGAGTTGTTCCGCGGCGGTTATAAAATATTAAACGAAAAAGCGTTGGCAAATTTATAAGCATTATATTTTAGTTTTAAATTATTTTCTGTAACTTTTGTCACTAAAATCAAAAGCCTTCTTTAGACTTTTAAATCGTAAAGAAGGCTTTTTTAAATTATCTAAATACTCTTAATGTTTTTTCGGTCGGCATTATTTCTTTTTCGCCCGCGGGACTCAATAGCTCCCCAAACGGCATTTGAGCTACCAATTTCCATTCGTTAGGCAAATTCCAGTGCACTTTAACCGCTTCGTCTATTAAGGGATTATAATGCTGCAAATTGACCCCTAAACCCATATCGGATAATGCGGTCCAAACTATGTATTGGAACATTCCAGAAGCCTGCATAGCCCATACAGGAAAAGAGTCTTTATATAAAGGATACTGCTGCGTTAAACCTTTTGTAACGCTTTCGTCTTCAAAGAAAAGTATCGTTCCGTATCCGTTTTTAAACGTTTGGAGTTTTTCTTGAGTTTTTGAGAAGTTTTTTTCAGGAACGACCTTTTTTAGAGTCTCTTCGACTATATCCCACAAAACATCATGATCTTCGCCGATGAGCAAAACGGCTCTATTTGCTTGCGAATTAAAAGGCGTCGGCGAGTGCATTAACGCTTTTTTAATAACGTCGATTATCTCATCTTCTGAAACCGATATATTTTTTCCTATAGCATATATTGAGCGTCTGTTTATTACTGCTTCCATAAAGTTACTCATAACGCCACACTCCTTAAATCTTTTTTCTTAGTTTTAAACCCAAAACTTAATATTGTCAATAATAATACAGTGACAGTGTTACTTATGGTTTTAATAATAAAAACGGCAAAAGATGTAACTTTTTAATATCTTTTGCCGTTTTTTGTAGTATTATGTCAGATATAATACTATGCAATTAATCAAAAAATTCCCTATTTTTTATTTATTTTTCGAGACTTCATTATTTTTTTAAGCCCGGTAAAATACTTTCTGTTTGCAATATCAATTATTCCCTGCATCATTTCTTTGGAAACTAATCCGTCGCTCAGCATCGCAAGCATTCTAAGTGGCAATTCAAAGACAGCTTCATAAGTTTCCTGAGCTGCAGGCATATTATGATGCTGCGATTTAAGCTCTTTAGCTAAAGCCTTTTTTAAAATCCGCCCGATCAAAGTCTTGCTTATATCTTTTAACGAAGAATTTAAATCATACGGTCTTTTTCTTTGGACGCTTCTAGGCGTAAGTGATCTTCCCAACAAACGAGCGAACTCGTCGTCGTTTAATATAGGTTTTTTGGGCGGAATGTAATCAGGCAAAGGGAATTTATCGCCGTCGATTTTTATTGAATGTTCAAATACTATGTCTGTCGAAGATGTTCCGACGTAAATTACGTATTCCCCGCCTTCAAGCGTCCAGTTTTTAGTCATAGTATTATAAAAAGACAAAGATTGTTTTGGAATTTCAAACTTAATTTCTTTAGATTCGCCTATTCTTAAAAATGCCTTTTTAAACGCTTTAAGCTCTTTTTTAGGCCTTACCACCGCGCTGTCAGGTTTGCCTACGTAAACTTGAACAACTTCCGCTCCGTCAAATTCGCCCGTATTTTTGACGGTTAAATGGATATAGATATTTTCATTATCCGTTTTTATCTTAAAATTATCTAATTCGAAAGTCGTATAACTCAATCCGTATCCAAAAGGAAAGGCCACAGGCTTTCCAAAGGTATCGTAAAACCTGTGTCCTACAAAAAGCGTTTCTTTATAATGCGCCGCGTTATTGTCGCGGGTAAAATTTTGATAAGACGGGTTATCTTCTAATTTAATAGGCCAAGTCTCCGCAAGTTTTCCTGACGGATTGACCTTGCCGTATATGATATCAATCGACGCGTCAGCGGCTTCGCCAGTAAGATATTGTAATAGAATAGCTTTAGCGTTAATAATGTTATCAAGCTCTACAGGAGAGCCGCAGCTTAATACTACGGCAAAATCAGCCGTAACCTTAAGCAACTCGTCAATTAACAAATATTGCGAGCGCGGCAATCTCATATGTTTTCTATCGTAACCTTCGCTCTCATATTCTTCAGGCAGACCGGCAAAGACCACAATATTTTTATAATCTTTGCAAGCGGCAACAGCTTTTGCAATCAAATCGTAATTAATTTCGTCTGATTTAATATCATAACCGTCCAAATATTCGTAATCAATCTTTTGATTATTCAGCCCGTCCAAAAAACTTTCTAATCTATAAGGATTGATCTTAGAACTGCCGCTGCCTTGGTATCTAGGATATTTAGCTAAAGCTCCTATAACTAATAATTTATGGTTTTTATCAAAAGGCAATATATTATCGTCGTTTTTCAGCAATACTATTGAATTTTGAGCGACTTCTTTTGCTATATTGCGTCTTTGTTCAGCGTCGTATAGTATTGATTTATTAGCTGACTTAACCTTTTCTATTAACTTTAATATTCTTAAAACGCAGCAATCTATTTCGTAAGGAGTTATTTCGCCGCTTATGACCGCCTCTAGAACGCTGTTAAAGTTATATTTTCCAGAATAAGGAAATTCAATATCAAGCCCGGCTTTTATTCCTTGAACTCTGTCGTCTACCGCGCCCCAATCGCTTATTACAACGCCTTCATAGCCCCAAAAATCTCTTAAAATATCAGTCAATAGATATTTATTTTGGCTAGAATAAACGCCGTTGATCTTATTATAAGAACACATTACAGTCCAAGGTTTGCTTTGCTTTATCGCGATTTCAAAAGGCTTAAAATAAATTTCATGCAGCGTACGCTCGTCAATTTCAGCGCTTATAATAGCCCTATAGCTTTCTTGATTATTTGCCGCAAAATGCTTAATAGATGTTCCAACGCCTTGGTTTTGGACGCCTTTTATGAACGCCGCTGCTATAATACCCGCGAGAAAAGGGTCTTCCGAAAAATACTCAAAATTTCTGCCGCAAAGCGGAGAGCGTTTGATGTTTACGCCCGGGCCTAAGATAATATCCACGCCTTGCTCTATCGCTTCGCAGGCTATCGCTTGACCCATTTTTTGAATTAAATCTGGATCAAAGCTGCACGCGCTGAGAACTGCCGGCGGAAAACACACGGCTGTTTGGTTGTGTTTTTTGCCGTTTTCAAAGACTTCTTTACGCAAGCCGTGCGGGCCGTCGGACGTTCTTACGCTTTGAATTCCCAAACGGTCTATCTTATTAGTGCTCCACCAATCCGCAGCAAAAAGCAATAAAATTTTCTCTTTAAGTGTTAATTTCTTCAAAATCTTTTTTGCTTCCATAAGTTTAAACCTACAAATATAGATTTATATATTTATTTTAATTCATACATTCAGTTAAAGTCAATATAAGATTATTTATATAAACAAAAAAACCGCGGTATTTTAAATACCGCGGTTTGCGATTTTTATTTTGCGTATTCAGTGCTTCTTAATTCTCTTATAACGTTAACTTTGATTTGACCGGGATAGTCAAGTTCGTTTTCAATTTTCTTAGCTATCTCTTTAGCGATAAAGATCGTAGAATTATCGTCAACTTCTTCGGGTTTAACCATAATTCTAATTTCTCTTCCCGCCTGAATTGCATAAGATTTTTCAACGCCAGCAAAAGAATTCGCAATTTCTTCAAGTTTTTCAAGCCGTTTTACGTAGTTTTCCAAAGATTCTCGTCTTGCTCCGGGTCTAGCCCCTGATATCGCGTCAGCCGCTTGAACGATAACCGCTTCAGGAGTTTCGGGTTCGATATCGTTGTGGTGAGCGGCTATGCAG
>DATCKP010000043.1:0-2274 GCA_036562165.1 Clostridia bacterium | reverse complement strand
AATATACACTATAAGATAAAAATAACATTTTTTAACTTATTAAGCAAGCGTTAAATAATTCTTTAAACGATTATCAATAATATTATAAAAAGGCATAGGGGTTTTATATGAAAGAAGTGGTTTTTGTGCTTGGGGGCTCTTCGGGAATCGGATTAGAAACAGCAAGGATTTTTTTAGATAATGGGTATTTAGTTTACAACGGCTCAAGAACGCCTTGTTCTTTGGAAGGCGTAACTAATTATACGGTAGATATTTCAAATCCGCCTACTTTAGCGCAAGCCGTAGAAAAAATATTATCAGAACACGGCAAAATTGATATAGGAATATATTGCGCGGGCGTCTCGATAGCGTCGCCGGCGGACAAAACCGCGCGCGGCGATTACAGTTACCTTTTTGACGTAAATATGTTCGGGGCGGCTGAGTTTGTAAAAAGCGTAGTTCCCGTAATGAAAGCCCACAAAAAAGGCCGTTTAATCTTTGTAAGCTCTCTTGCCGGGGAACTGCCCGCTCCTTTTGAAGCTTTTTACAGCTCGTCTAAAGCCGCGTTAAACGCGTATGCCGCAGAGCTTAATATAGAGCTTAATCAATTCAATATTTTTTCCACTGCCATAGTCCCCGGCGGAGTAAGAACGGAATTTACCCAAAAAAGAAAGATATATTCCAACGGAACGCAGACTCAAAATTTAAAAAACGCGACAAAAACTATGGCTGAAATAGAACAAAATGGACTAAATCCTCAAAAAGTCGCTGAAGCCATATTTAACCAAGCCAATAAAAAACGCCCCGACGTAATATGCGTAGTCGGCTTTAAAAATAAGATGCAATACGCGTTAAGCAAAATCTTACCCCAAAAAGCGTCTATAGGCGTAATTAAAATGTTATTTAAACAAAACAACAACGGAAATAACGCAAGAGTCTAAAAGAAAAAACCTTGAAGTTTTTGCTTCAAGGTTTTTTTAAATATATTTTTTTCTAATTGTTTTTACCGCAATCTCCACTAAAAAGACTATCAAGACCATAATAATGGTCCAAGCGAATATTTTATCGGAGTTAAGAAAATTACGCTCTTGAAGCATTACATAGCCTATCGTGCCTTTAGGCTGGGCTATAAATTCCGCCATTACCATAACCTTTAGCCCAAGCCCGAAAGATTGCACAAAAGAGGCTATTATATAAGGCAAAGTTACGGGCAAGAAAACCGAAGCCACAATTCTTATGTTTACATCGCTCAAAAGCTTAATTTCGTCTTTTAACGCGTCGTCTATAGCGAAAAAGCCGCTTAAAACCCCTTCATACATAACAGGCAAAACCACAAAACCCGTAATAAAATACGGGCTTAAGTCGTTGCCTGTCAAAAACAACAAAATTATTATAAGAGACACTACTGGAACCGTCCGCATTATGACGAAAAACGGTTTTAAGAAATTTTCAAACCATTCAAACTTATACGACAAATAAGACAATATCAAAGTTAAAGCGGCGCAAACAACCAAAGTCAAAACAAGCCTGCCTATTGTTTTTAAAATTACCAAATAGGTCTCGGCTTGTTTTAACAAGCTGATTAGCGACAAAAATACGCTCGAAATATCGGGTATTACTAGGTCGTTTTTGATTGCTCTTTGGGTTATTGACCAAAGAACAATCAAAAACATCAATCCCAATATCGTATATACAAAGCCGTAATGCTTTTTTACGCCGCTCATTATTAGTAATAAAAGCTGTCGTCGGGCAGCTTATCTAATAGATTTTTGTTTTGGTTAATCAACAGTTCAAAATACGCTTTCAAAACAGCTTTATTGTCTTTTGCCTTTTTATAATCTATGACTTTGCCGTTTTGAACAGCGGAAGCTATAACTTCTTTGGATATATTTTCAAAAAATTCGTTATAGTTTACTATTTTTTCAGCGTATTCTTCGGGCTTTTCGTTAAGGCTTTCGATATTGCTCTTTAACGCCTTTAATACTTTGTTAACCTTATTGATATTTTTGGACTCGGGGTTAACAAATACGCCGGCTTGGGGTATAGAATCCATTTCGCTTTGCAAGACTTCTTGAAGGTCGACTATGTTAAGCTTTAGGCCTTTTTTAATTTGTAATTGCGACAAAACGGGCTCGGCTACCAAAGCGTAATCGTATTCATTGTTAACGGTAAATAATCCCACTACTTCGTTAACGCTGTTTTGGTAAGAAACGTCGCAATTTTGAACGCCTTTTGCCGATAATGCCGCGCGTAAGATTATTCCCGGAGTCGCGTTTTGACCGAAGGCTATTAATT
>DATCKP010000038.1:0-2040 GCA_036562165.1 Clostridia bacterium | reverse complement strand
AGTATACATTTCTTTGTTGACAATGTCGGTGGTCTCGCCTACGCTGCGTTCAAACAGCTCCGTATGCTCAAAAATCGGCGTCCTTATTTCTTTTAAGTTATAAAGACGGGTGATTTTACGAGCGACGCTTTCAATATATTGCCATTTGTAACTTGAATCGGGCAAAATGTCCTTGGTGCCCTTGGGTATGCTAATCATAATAATTAATTATATGACAAGCTATTCTGCTTAGTCAAGCATCCTAAGAAATGGTAAATAATCTTGATAATTATTAAAGAAAATATAAAATAAAGCGTCCGCTGTCAAGATTAACAATTATATTTTAATATAAAAAATAAATAAATGCAAAACTTTGAGAATTAATTGACAAAATTTTTATTTATAGTATATCATTAGTTTGGAGTAATAGTGTAAAAATGTATGCAGCATGCTTGTATTTAAGAAATTAAATAGTAAAATTATGGGCTCGGGTGGAAAGCTTTTCTGCCCTTTATTTTTACCTAGGAGGATAAAATAATGACAAAACTCTCTTTTTTAGAAAGCCTTTTGTATGCGATTTCTATATTTTTATTGGCCGTCATAACGCTTTTTGTTCTCAGCTTGTTATTTAAGTTATTTTCCTTTGTTATGGACAAAATCGTAAAAAACGATTTTAAAAAGATCTTCAAAAAGAAATCTAAAAACCAAGAAGAAATAGAGATTGAAGGGCCTATATACGCGACCGTAACCGATGAAAAAGGCATTCAAAAAGAATTTAAACTTGCTTCTATCAAGAAAATAAAGGAGAACGACTAATGATAATCGACTCTTTAAAAAACTTGTGGCAGGAATCGGGTTTTGCTGGTATGACGTGGCAGCAAGCCATAATGATAGCCATTGCTTGCTTTTTGTTGTTTTTGGCGATCGTAAAAGAATATGAACCTTTGCTGCTCGTTACCATCGCTTTCGGCATGCTGCTTGCTAACCTTCCTAAAACCGGACTTATGGCCGAAGCTGTCGGCGATGAAAACGGCGGTTTATTATATTACTTATATCAAGGCGTAAAATTAGGCATTTATCCTTGTTTGATCTTCTTAGGCATAGGCGCTATGACGGACTTCGGCCCGCTGCTTGCGCGCCCCTCAAGCTTTTTGCTGGGCGCCGGAGCTCAATTAGGAATCTGCGTAGCGTTTGTTATCGCCTGCTTATTAGGGTTTAATGTAGGCGAAGCCGCTTCAATAGCCATTATAGGAGGAGCGGACGGTCCTACGGCGATTTATACCACGACAAGACTCGCGCCCGAATTGCTGCCGCCTATCGCTATTGCGGCGTATTCTTATATGGCGTTAATACCCTTTATTCAACCGCCTATTATGAGACTTTTGACTACCAAAAAAGAGCGTATGGTGGTAATGGATCAGCCTAGACAGGTCTCCAAAGCCGAAAAAATCTGCTTCCCTATCTTAGTTACCATAGTTTGCATATTGCTCTTGCCTTCGGTTGCGCCGCTTATCGGTATGTTTATGTTAGGCAACCTATTTAGAGAATGCGGAGTGGTTGACAGATTGTCAGATACGGCTCAAAACGCTCTTATTAATATAGTAACTATTTTCCTAGGGCTCACCGTAGGCGCGACAGCTAAAGCCGAAACATTCCTAACATGGAATACCATTAAAATAATAATCCTTGGCTTAGTAGCTTTCTCGTTTAGCACCGTGGGCGGATTGCTGTTTGGCAAGCTTTTGTATGTCTTATCCAAGGGCAAAGTCAATCCCTTAATCGGTTCGGCGGGCGTTTCGGCGGTGCCTATGGCGGCTAGAGTTTCGCAAAAAGAAGGACAAAGAGAAAATCCTAATAACTACTTGCTTATGCACGCTATGGGTCCTAACGTAGCCGGCGTTATAGGCTCGGCCGTAATGGCTGGTATGTTCCTTGCGTTTTTCGGAAATTGATAATTAAAATTTAATACATAATTAAAAAATCTCATAGCCAAAAAGGTTATGAGATTTTTTTATATATTTTTTCGTTTTGCTTGCAAAAATATGTTGAATATGCTTAAAT
>DATCKP010000035.1:0-35923 GCA_036562165.1 Clostridia bacterium | reverse complement strand
GTTATATATCTATGAAATTGATTTTAGCAATTTTTTCGAAGATTTTTATACATAATCATTTAACATTTAAATGCTACATAGATGTATTTCGATACTCCATTAATAGCGTCCGAAAATTCAGCTCCTACGGCATATGTAATCTTGCCTTACTACTTATTGCCATATTTGCCTTACCCTATTACAAACGGCACCATCGCATATAATTTTTCTCTAAATTATTCTATGTCTTACGTTATAGTAGCAATATGGTAAAATCATCATAATAAAAATTTTAAAAAAATTAGCGGCGCTAAAAAGCGCCGCTTTTTTTAATCCGTCCAATGCTTGAACATATCCCTGATATTGTCTTTATAGCCTTTTCTTGCTACGTCTTCGCAGGCGATTATGTTAACCGTTTTATAAGGCTGGCCGTCGTAATACACGGTTATTTTGCCTACGACGTCCCCTTGCTTTAGAGGCGCTCTGACTTTGTAATTTTCCTGTTTTACTTCCACGCTCTTTAGTTCTTCCGCGCGAGCTTTGAAAATCGTAATGTCTTGCTCGGGTTTGGCTTGAACTAGTTTTTTCTTTCCCCTTATTACTTCCACGCCCTGATCTAAAGCGTTTTGCGAAGAAACTATTACTTTGTTTTCGTAATTAGCAAAGCCGTAATTAAACAGCTTGGACACTTCGGCAAAACGCGTTTTGCTGTCGGGCGCGCCTATAACCGTGCTTATCAGCCTTAAGTTGTTTCTCTTTGCCGTCGCGCTTAAGCAATGCAGAGCTTCGGTAGTGTATCCAGTTTTTCCGCCGTCGCAGCCTTCGTAAAAACGCGACAACTTGTTTGTGTTAGTCAATTCGGTTTCTCGGCCGCCTTTGTGGACGATCTTGTCCATCCATATTTTAGAATGCATGAAATACTCTTTATGCTTAATAAGCTCGCACAGCATCATGCTTACGTCTTTAGCGCAAGAATACGCGCCTTCGGCGGGAAGACCCGTGCAGTTTACAAAATTAGTGTTTTGCAAATTGAGCTCTTTGGCTTTTTCGTTCATTTTTTGAACGAAAGCTTCAACAGAACCGCAAATATGCTCCGCCATAGCCACGCAGGAATCGTTTGCCGACGCGACTACTATGCTTTTTAGCAAGTCGCTTACTTTATATTGGCTGCCCGCGTCCAAAAACGCTTGAGAGCCGCCCATGGACGCCGCGTTTTCGCTGACAGTTACAAGGTCGTCCATTGTCATAGCGCCCGAATCCAAATGCTCGTAGCAAAGAATCAAAGTCATTATTTTTACCATGCTCGCTATGGGAAGGCGGGCGTTTTCGTTATAAGCGTATATTACTGTTTTGGTGTCGTAATCGCATAAATACGCGGCTTTGGCTTTGATATCAAAAGGCTTTTTTTGCTCTACATTTTCCAAAGCGAAAGCAGCGCCTGTCTTTAGAAAATAAAAAGCCGTTAATATGGACAAAACCGTTAACGAAATTATTATCTTAATCTTTCGTTTCATAAGCCTACCTCTTAATGTATTTCAAAAATTAGGTTTTGCCATATTTGTCAAAATATGTATTTTATTTTTAGGAAATAATCAAATAGATACAATAAACGCCTTAGTTATGATCATACATATTATAGAAAGCAAAAAATTGACGGCTGCGAATATCGCGAAAAAGGTTATAAGCTCTCTAAACATAGCGCCGTATTCTACGTTGTAAAAACAAAAAGCCCCGGCGTGTAAGTTGTTAATAAGCCGTCTCATGCATATCGCCATAGCCCCTATTAAGAAAAACATAAGCATAACCTGAAAAGGCATAAAGATAAATATAAGGTTAACTACTCCCCCGCCGCCGTAAATTTTTATAATAGCGACAGCCGAAAAACCCGCTAAATACCCCCTATAAACAATTAAAATAAACCCTAGCGGCAATAAAAAAATGCTTATGTTAACCAAAACTATGACGCCGTACAAGACCAGCATTATAAGCGTATTGCCGAAAAAAGCCGCGAAAAAATTTACGTCGATATAAATGCTCTTAAAAAAAATGAGCTTGATCTTATCTTGAGTCAAAAAGCCGCTTAAATTGTTGGCGCTGACTATCCCCAGCACTATTCCTAGAACAGCAAATACGGACAACAAAAGATAATATTTTAAATGGCGGGAAAAATGGTCGCTGAAATACCCGCCTATATCAAGTTTTGCCATAGTATATTAATATGGCAAATTTATCTTATTCATAACTTTGGATAAAGCTGTCTTATGCGGTCGGCCGCAAGGCAGATAAATTCTTTGTTAGTGGGCTTTCCCCTGTTATCGTTTATGGTCTCGCCGAATTCGGCTTTTAGAACGTTTACGTTGCCGTTCAGCCAAGCGCTGTCTAAAGCGTTGCTTATGCTTCTTTCTACGTTTTGAACGGTAGTGTTTCTGGTCTTAGCTATCCAAGGATAAATAGAGCGCTTAAGAGAACAAAATCCCCCGTTATTAATCACCAGCATTATAGCGTCTTTGAGATAATGAAAGCCTTTGAGCGTGGGCATTAATCTTAAAGACAACAAATAACGGTAAACGATTTGTTCCATATTCATACCAATATTTTGGCATACATTTTTTTAAGATTATTGCCGCAATTTGTAGTAAAAAGATAAAATTAATCAAATTTTATTCGTCCAGCATCCAGTCTAGATACACGCCAAAGCCTTTGGTGGGGTCGTTTATAAACACGTGGGTTACCGCTCCCACTAGTTTGCCGTTTTGGATTATAGGGCTTCCGCTCATTCCTTGCACTATTCCGCCCGTTTTTTTAATAAGCTCGTGATCGGTCACTCTTATTACCATGCTCTTTTCTTCGCAGGTCTTTTGTATATTGGTCTTAATAATCTCTATATCGTATTCTTTAATCTCGTTGTCTATCGTGGTTACTATTGTGGCTTTTCCGGGCTTGATTTCTCGTCTTTTTGCCACTTCGATAGGCTCAGGATACAGCGGGTTAAAGATTTTTTCGTCCATAACGCCGAACACGCCGAATCTGTTGTTTTTCTCTATGACGCCAAGCTTTTTGCCGCTTTTTAAAAACACGCCCTTAATCTCGCCCGGAGAGCCTTTTTGGCTCTTTTTGACGCCTATAATGCTGCATCTATACACGTCGCCGCTTTTTACAGGCACCATTGTCATAGTGTCTGGATCGCAAATAGGATGTCCCAAAGCCCCGAACTTATAGCCCGATTTTGCCTCTTTCATATACGTAACCGTGCCTATGCCGGCTGCGCTGTCGCGTATCCATAATCCCAATTTATATCTTTGAGTAGACGCGTCCAAAGCCGGCGTTATTAAGGCTGTTTTGGGCTTGTTGTTTCGTATAAATTTTAGAACTAATCTTTGACCGGCGTTTTCGGGTTTGTTGATTATTTGGTCAAGCGATACGACGTTTTCTATAGTCTCGCCCGCTATTTCGGTCAATATATCGCCAGGCTCCAATCCGGCTTCTTTGGACGGCGAAGCGGAGCCCTGCGTAGTGGTTATGCTGGTCACGCCTATTACTATTACGCCTTGGGATTTGATAGATATGCCGATAGGCATACCGCCTAGATAGACTTGTTCGGCTTTTTTAGATTGGGCGTTTACGTTATATTGGGGGAACACTTTAAGATCGAAATATGTAAATTTAGCTGTATTAATAATTAAAGCGGTCAAAATAACCGCGAAAATTAAACAAACGCTTGCCTTTGCTTTTCGCGCCATAACTTACCTCGCAAATAAAAACTAGAGTATCTTTAGTGTTGGTCAGGAACAAAATTTTAATGCAAAGTAAGCGTTTCTAAATATTGGACATATAAAAATTTGAAAAAAACGAATTAAATGCTTTTTTTGAACTCGTCGCTCCAGCGTTTTAACTCTTTGGCGTGCTCTAACGACAAACTGCTGGTTTCATGCCCGCCGGCAAGACGCGCTATTTCTTTTATGGTTTTATCGTAATCCAATCTTTCGACCTTGGTATAAGTTTTTCCGTCTTCTTCTTGTTTGTATATCAAATAATTATGGTCAGCCATAGCGCAAATGGCGGCTAGGTGCGTGATAGTTATAACTTGACGCATTCTGGATACGCAGGCAAGCTTATTGGCTACCGCTTGTCCAATTTTACCGCTTATGCCGGCGTCTATCTCGTCAAATATCATAGTGTCTATTTGGTCGTGTTTGGATAGTATCATCTTAAGAGCGAGCATTATTCGTGACATTTCGCCGCCGGACGCGATCTTTGCCAAAGGCTTGGGGGGCTCGCCTGCGTTTGCCGAAAAGTAAAATTCGGCTTTGTCAAAGCCTTCCGAAGTAATAAAATCATAAAACGCGTCTTTGGAAGGAATTTCGTCAAACTGTATCTCAAACTTGCTTCCCGCCATTCCTAAGTCTTTGAGCTCGTTGTTTACGTCCTTGCAAAATTGCTCGGCGCCCTGTCTGCGTTTTTGGGACAATAATGCCGCCTTTTGATATAATTCTTCGCCTGCTATCTGAATTTCGCTCTTTAGCTTTTCTATGGTTTCCGCGCTGGTAGAAAGCCTGTTGTATTCCTTTTGAGCGTTTTTTAAGAACTCTTGAATTTCCTCAAACGTAGAGCCGTATTTTTTCTTTAGGTTTTTTATAAGCTCAAGGCGGTTTTCTATTTTGTCAGCCGTTTTTTCGTCGTAATTTAAGTTTTCTGCGCTGTCCTGCAGCGTGGCGACTATATCTTCTAATTCGTATTGAACGGACTGCAATCTATCGTATAACGATTGATACGCGGGGTCGTATGCTGTAATAGAGCCCAAAGCGCTTACGGCTTCGGACACAAGGTTAGCCGCGCCGTTTGAGCCGCCCAAAAACTCATAAGACTGGCTTAAGCCCCGCATTATTCTTTCAAAGTTTATAATCTTGGCTCGCTCGTCTAATAATTGCCGCTCTTCGCCTTCTTTTAGATTTGCTTGGGTAATTTCGTCGATTTGGAATTTTAAAAGGTCAAGCATTCGCTCTCTTTCGGCGTCCGATATGCCGAAAGAGCTGAGCTCGTATGTAAGTTTTTTGTATTGATTATATAAAGCGGAAACCTCGTTTTTCAGCTCTTCCAAATCTTTTATGTAAGCGTCCAAAAGCTTCAAATGCGTTTTAGGCCTTAACAGCGATTGATGCTCGTGCTGGCCGTGAATATCCACCATAGACTCAGTTATGGTTCTTAACATCGACAGCGTGACAAGCGCGCCGTTTACGCGGCATTCGCTGCGGCCTTCGGAGTTAAGCGTCCGTGAAATTATGACGGTATCGTCTTCCGCCGGAATGCCTAGACTTTTGAGCTGTTCTTGAATATCGGGGTTTACGCAAAATACGCCTTGGACTAAAGCTTCTTTTTCGCCGCTTTTTAAGAGCGTTTTATCAGTTTTAGAACCCAACAAAAAATTAAGAGAGTCGACAATAATGGACTTGCCGGCGCCTGTTTCGCCGCTTAGAACTATCAGCCCGCTATCGAAAGACAGCTCAAGTTCTTTAATTATCGCTATGTTTTTTATGCGTAAAGTAAGCAGCATATAAAAATTATAACATATATTATTAATTTTTGATAATATCGTTTAGTTTTTGGAGTATATTTTTGACCACGTCTTCGTTTCTGCAAACAATCAAGAAAGTATCGTCGCCCGCTATACATCCCAAAACGCCTTCAAAGCCCGATTTGTCCACCATCACAGCGGCCGCGTTGGCGCTTCCGCTTAGGGTCTTAACTACGATAAGGTTATTGGCGCTGTCTATCGAAATAACGGATTCTTTAAACAAATTGGTTAGTTTTACGTTGATGTTTGAAGTTTTTTCGACGGCGTATTTATATTTGCGGGATTCTCCCAAAACCTTAATAAGCCCCAGTTCTTTTATATCTCGGGAGACAGTCGCTTGGGTTACGTCAAAGTTTGCCTTTTTCAGCTCGGCGACTAACTCTTCTTGGGTTTCGATGTCTTTTTGGGAAATAATCTCCAAAATCTTGGTCTGCCTAGCAGTCCTGCCCATTATTCCTCCTTATTAGAACTCCATTTGTTGAGTTTTGTAAATAGTTTATGATAAAAATCGGACGGCTTGGTTTTCACAAAACCAGCCATCAGCTTGTGCTTGGATATTTTGATATCTTTTAAATCGTAATTTTCTACAGGCACTCCGTCAGCGATCAAAACCGCGTCAGCTGAGACTGTATTTACCTTGATATTGATTATTTCGTTTTCCCCTACTACTATGGGTCGGTTTCTTAATGAATGCGAACATATGGGCGTCAAAACTATGCCCTTTATGTCCGGGCTCAAAATAGGCCCGCCCGCGCTCAAAGAATACGCGGTAGAGCCGGTAGGCGTGCTTACGATAAAGCCGTCCGCGTTGTATCTGTCTATAAGGCTGTCTTGGGCGTAAACGTCAAAATTGATAATACGGGCGGTGGCTTGTTTGAGCAGAACTATTTCGTTAAGAGCCATTACGTCCGCTTTGCCGCTTTTGAGAGTGAGCATAAAGCGGTATTCAATATTATAATCGCCGTTTTTTAAAGCCGCGGCGGTTTTGTCAAGCTCATGGACTTCGCTTTCGGTCAAAAACCCCACGTTGCCGATATTTATGCCTAAAACGGGTTTATTCTTGACCGCGCAAAACTTGACGACGTTAAGAATCGTGCCGTCGCCGCCCGCCACGGCTATAATATCGCTTGAGTCTATTAAATCCCGCAACTCAAAAGCTTCGAATTGCTTAAACCATTTGTCCGAATTATATAGTTTTTTTTCTATGACGGTTTCTAGACCGTATTCTTGAAAACATAAAAGAGCTTTTTGGGAAGCTTCAATAGCGTTGTCTTTTTTTAAGTTAGCGACGTATCCTATTTTCATTGGTAATAATTATACAGGATTTTTAATAAAATTTCAACGATATATTAAAAGGCGCGCTTAATTTAAAGCGCGCCCTGATATTATGACGATAGTTTTTCTGATTAAATTGTTTTGGTGTGTTTAATCTTTAAAGCCACGTTAACGTCTACATCTCTTTGCTCGGCGACGCTCTTTAGATTTTCCCATTCTTCAAAGCCGTAAAAGTCGCCGGTGCTTAAGTTAGGATTTTGATAAGAGCTTACTTGAGCGGATATATTAACTACGCCGCTATATAAAGAGTCTTTGCCCACAACGGTAATCGTGCTCTGGCCTTTTAGGTTCTTGATTACCAATTCGGATTTTGAAGTATTGACAGGTATTTCTTGAACCACAAGCTCTCCGCTGTTGTCCACAGTGGTAATCTTGATTTTGAGTATATTCTTAGCGTTTGTCAAAGACACGTCGTAGGTAAACTTGTTGTTGCTTTGGATATTAGGGAAGCTTATGGTAAACGTCTTTGAGTTGCCGTCAGTCGCGGTTACGATGTTATCGATCTTGGCAAGCTCGTTGCCTTTGGTAAGATCGGATTCGCCGTAACCCGCGGCCACGCTGCTTACGGGTTTCTTGTAAGCGCGCAGTTTAGCGTCCCATTGATAATTGCTCAAGTCGAAATACATTTTGTTGTAAAAATCAAGGTCGTCTATCATCCAATAGGTCGTGTTATTGTCTTTTACTAAGACTAAGGAACTCTTCGTAAAGTAATTATTAGAACCGGAATAGTTATATCCGAAAGTTTGTCCCGCCATAGAGGACGCGAACAATATAATGAAGCCGATTAACGTTACAAACATTACGCCGTAAGCGTTTTTGTATTCTCTAGGACGTTTTTCTTTGAATACTTTTTTGACGGTTTTTTCTTCAAACTTGCCTTTTTTAGCCTTGTTTTCTACCCTTTCGGTAACTACGCGTTCTACTCTAACCGTTCTCATAGGCAGCTTCTTAGCCGCGCGGTCGAGAGCGGGAGCCAGATAGTTAAAGTAAGGCGCGATAAATCCGTGAGCAGAAACGGTAAACAGCATTATAGCGGGATATAACGCAAATCCCCATACCGCGTAAAGCACTAAGCTGGAGCCAAAGGTAATAGGTATAGTCAAAATCATAGGAACTAAGAACAATAACGTTCTTTCAAAGTCCATAGAGTATTTTTGTCTGAACTTGTCTCTTACAAAGATCATTACCAAGACTACTATAAGCTCAAGCATAGCGGTGAACAAGAACACGTAAGCAAGTTTAGGAACCGCGTAACCCAATATAATGCCAAGCAGCGTCCAAATTATAATATTTCCCCTTATGGCGTCGGCGGCGCGTATCTTAAACAGCTTCTTAAGCAGCACGAAAGCCGCCATAGAAAACGCCACGCTTATAAAGGAGAAGCCTATTATCATTCCGAGATTGGAAAGCAGGTAGTTAGAAAGCGAATGTATATTTAGGAATCCCATGGCGGCAAGCAGGCTTCCTGCCAAATAGTAAACGCCTACGCTCAATACAAAGGTAATCAGCATCGCCAAAATTTGAACGATAGAGCCTTTGAGAGCGTCAAATATCGAGAAAGACTTTTTGGTTTGATTTATTACGAATACTACGCCCGCCAATACCAGCAATAAGCTTGCCAAAACATAACCGGCCGTATTGCTGTAGTTTACAACGCCGCCAAGGTAAGAGAACGTAACGGTTTCTTCGCCTTTTTGGAGATTATCCAAATCATAATCAGCTAAGCGTCGGGCCGTTCTTACAATCGCGGCGCCGGTTTGAGTCAAGAGATTGCGGTTTAGATTGTCTATATTGTCCGCCGCGGTATTTTCGGCGGTAGGATTGTCTATATTAGCAAAGTTAAGAGCGGGAATATCTCTAAAGATGTCGTAATCAAAAATTCTGTCCTTAAACAAATCCATAGATTGCGTTATGGAAGTAGCGAACGCTTTTTTGTTAACGCCCGCCCATTTCGCGGCAAGCTTGGAAGCTTTTGCGTTGCTGCCTATTAAGGTAAGAGCGCCGCTAGATCCTAAAGAGTCAAAAGCGAAAGCGGCTTTTACTCTGGAATAAACGTTGTTAAAGCCTTGATATTTTTCTCTAAACGCGTAAGCTCCCAAAGCGCCGTATTCTCCCCCGTCAGCGAACACGAATACGTAAGAGTTAGTATTGTTGTCGATATCTTTAAGAGCTCTTATAGCTTCTAGCATTCCGCCTACTATTGCCAGATTGTTAGCCGCGGGCGAATACGACTTAGAATCGTAATGAACTATATACAAAACCGCGTCGGAATTAAGCTCGAAAGAGTTTTTGCCAACTTCATTTTTTGCGGGGATATAAACTACAATGTTTGTCAGTTTTACGTCCGTCGTAACTATATAATTTTCTTTTTTGCCGCGTTCGGCATACCATTTGTTAATGTCTTGGGCGGTAACCTTAGTCTGCATTACAGAGTAAACGGGTTGGTTTACAACGCCCGAAGTCTTGACTATTTCTTCGTTGGCAGTTTCGGTATACGTGTTAAGTTCGGAAAAACCTAACTCTCCGCGCAAAAAGTCCGTTATATAATCAACGGCTTCTTGGTGATAATCGTTGTCAAGATATATATCTCTTGTCGGAGCTTTTTCTATAATATTTGCTACGTGTTGGTAAGCTTTATCGGAATCTATATAGCCTTTTGCGTTAACGCCGTAAAAATCTACGGCAGTAAATGTCAAAAATAAAACTATTAATATCGCCAATGCAGAATAGTATATCGGCTTAAAGACCTTCATCTATTGCCCTCCATAGAAACCTGTGTAAAAATTAAAAAACAAAAAAACAGCAAGACGCTATAGTTTTGCTCCAAATAATATTACCATAATCAACCAATATTTACAAATAATTAAATCTAATTTGATAATAATCCCCCTTGTAAGATATAAATTTTTAAGATTATTATTATCAATTAATAATCTTTATAAACTATTTTAGTTTTGTTCGAAAATGTTTTGCAAAAGCTGCTCGTCGCTCAAAAGCTTGCCCGCTCCCAAAATCACCGCGTATGACGCGTCGGTTACTACCTTGACCGATATTTTCAGCCTAGTGCCCAAAAACTGCTCAATTCCTAAAATGTTTGAAGCCCCGCCTGTTAAGAATATGCCGTTTCTATAAATATCCGACGCAATCTCGGGCGGGCATACGTTGATTATCGCTTCGGCGGAAGAAGCTATCTTTAAATAAATAGGCTCTATAGCTTCTTTTATGTCTTGGGCTGTAACAATAGCGTAAGACGGATTTTGAGTTCTTTGATCCATTCCGGAAACTTTGATTTCGGCTAGGTCGTTGCCGTATAGCGAGCCTATTTCTATTTTCAAACGCTCGGCTGTGGCTTGTCCTATTATAAGACCGTATTTTTTCTTTATGTAATCCATTATGGCGGCGTCCATCATATTTCCGCCGGCAAAAACGCTGCAGGCCGAAATTATGCTGCAATTGCTCATTACGGCTATGTCCGTCGTCCCCCCGCCTATGTCTATTAAGGCTGCGCCTTTAGAAGACTCCAGCGAAAGCCCTATGCCTAAACCTGCCGCGATTACGCTTTCGACTAAAATTACTTCGGTTATGCCGGCTTTTAGGCATACGGTTTCGTAGTCTAGTCTTTGCTCTTTAGTCAAACCGCAAGGCACGCATACTATGGCGCGGATCTTCAATAAAAACTTGCTCTTTATCACTCTTCTTAGAAAAACCTTGAGCATAGCTATTGCCGCGGTCTTGTCGACTATTACGCCTTCCTGAACGGGCGAAACGATAATAGTCTTATCCGACGTTTTGCCTTGCATCTTTTTTACTTTAGAGCCGGCTTCGATGACGTTTTTTTCGGACACGTTTTCCAAAAACGCTATTTGTGACGCTTCTTTTAAAACTACGCCCAGACCTTCCATATAAATGGAAGTATTGGACGAACCCATCTCCAAAGCTAAATTTATCTTTGACACAATATATCCTCCGCCGAACTAAGCATTTCTCTCACTTTATCTAAAGGCAACCCCATAATATTAGAGTAACTGCCGGTAAATTCAACGTCCCACAAATCCTTTATCTCTTGAATGCCGTAAGCTCCCGCTTTGTCAAAAGGCTTATAGTTGTCAATATAGTCCCAAATCTCTCGGTCGCTCAATTCGGGAAAAGTCACAAAGGATTGGTCGTAGTCGGTTATAATTTTTTTCTCGGTAACTAAAGCTACGCCCGTTATTACCGTATGAGTCTTGCCGCTTAAATCTTTTAAAGTTTTATAAGCGTCTTGTCTATCTTTGGGCTTGCCTAAAATGGATTTGCCCAAAAACACCAAAGTGTCCGCGCCTAAAACCGCGTTGCCGTGTTTTTCGAACACGCTTTCAGCTTTTTTTAGGGCAAGCGAAACGCATAGCTTGACAGGATAATCGGGATCGTCCTTATTAACTTCTGGATGTTCGTCGATATCAGCGGGAATTACTTCAAAGCCGCTGATAATTGTCTTTAATAGTTCCAACCGTCTAGGCGACGCGCTAGCTAAGATTAGTTTCATAAAAGTAATTATAGCATAATTTAATATCTTTTAAAATTATAAATTATGATATAAAGCCGTTTTAAGACAAGCGATAAAAAATAAAGCCTTTCAAAACTCTTGCCCGCTTTAAAAAAGCTCTTTTATATGATTATAGTTTTATCCTAAAAATCATTATGTCTTATAAAATTTTTTGCCAAGACTGCGTCTTTGTCAACTTCAGTATCTATTAAACCGCCCAACCGCACTCAGCTAACGCATAGCTGTCGCGATTGCGTAAATATTCGCTGCAAGGAAAATGGAGAAATGTCATTTAAACGGCGTAAAACTTATAACCGCCTCCTAATGAAATTATAACGTCTAGCTTGTTATAACATCCAGCTTGGTTTTTTATAGATTGGTTAATAATAAAAATAACAAATTTAAATTTATAAATGTTTAAATTAATATTGACTTATGGTGTTTATCGTGTTACTTTTATATTAATAATTGTAAAATTTTGTAAGGGGGTTACTAATGAAGAAATTTTTGTGCCTTTTTATTTCGTGCGTCTTGTTTTTGTGCCTTTTAGGCTGCGATCCCGTAGATAAAGTTTCAGAAGATTATTTAGACAGCTCATTGAGCATAGAAAAAAGGATTGAGAACTTATTAAGCCAGATGACTTTGGACGAAAAAGCCGGTCAGATGGTTCAAGGAGAACAGCCGCATGTAACTATTGACGATATGAAAAATTTGGGCTTAGGCTCAATCTTAAACGGCGGCGGCAGTATCCCCAATAACGATAACTCAGTAGATAGTTGGGTAAATACTGCAAACAGTTATCAACAAGCCGCGCTTTCTAGAAGGCTCAAAATACCTTTTTTATACGGTATAGACGCGGTTCACGGACATGCCAAGATAACAAACGCGGTTGTCTTCCCCCACAACATCGGGATAGGGGCGGCAAACGACCCCGAATTAACCAAACAAATGGGCGAATACATAGCTCAAGAATTAAAACTTACCAAGACCATATTTAATTTCAGCCCGTGCGTTGCGGTAGCTCAAGATCCAAGATGGGGAAGAACGTATGAAAGCTTTTCTTCAGACCCTGAAATCGTAACCAATCTGGCGTTAAGCTATATGAAGGGACAGCATAAAGAAGGCGTGCTGACCTCAATAAAACACTACGCCGGAGACGGCGGCACTGAGTTCGGCACAGGCAAAGACGGTTTGATAGACAGGGGCGACGTCGTTTTGAGCGATGAAGAATTTAGAGAAATACATCTTAAGCCTTATAAAGAACTAATCGAAAACGGCGCGCGCTGCGTTATGGCGTCTTTTAACTCTTATAATGGGATTAAACTTCATCAAAATAAATACCTTATAACCGACGTTTTAAAGGGCGAATTTGGATTTGACGGTTTTGTAATAAGCGACTGGGAAGGCATTTGGGAAATCAACAAAGGCTCATACGACGAACAAGTAATCGAAGCGATTAACGCCGGCATAGATATGCTTATGGAACCCCGCAATTATAAAGACGCGATAAAAGCGATAAAACGCGGCGTTCAAACTGGAAGAATCCCGCAACAAAGAGTGGACGACGCGGTGGCTAGAATCTTAAGAGTTAAGTTTGAGCTGGGATTGTTTGAAGACCCGTATCTTGAAAAAGCCGAAGTTACTATTGACGACTTGGGCGACTCCAAAGGAAGAGCGATAGCTAAAAAACTAGTCCAAAAATCTCAAGTTTTGCTCAAAAACAATAACGACATATTGCCTTTTAAAAACGGTCAAAAAATATTCGTGACAGGTCCCGCCGCGGACGACTTAGGTGTTCAATGCGGCGGCTGGACTATAAATTGGGAAGGATTTACTGGCTATCCTTTGACCAAAGGAACGACTATTTTGCAAGGACTTAAGAACTACGCCCAAAAATATAACTTAAGCATAATTACCGACGAAAACAAAGCGGATCAGGCTGACGTTGTCTTGCTTGTTATAGGCGAAAAGCCTTACGCCGAATATCTGGGCGATACCGCCAATCCTTCCATAGACGGCGACAAAGCGCTGGACAACCTAGAAGCGATTACAAAGGCAAAAAGCCTTGGCAAGCCTGTCGTCGCGCTCATTGTGGCGGGCCGAAACGTAATGATCGCGGATTATATAGACGATTGGGACGCGGTAGTTATGAGCTATCTGCCCGGCTCTGAAGGCGACGGAGTGGCGAGCGTTTTGGTAGGCGAAGTCGGATTCAGCGGAAAACTGCCTATGCCTTGGTATAAGACCGTAAACGATATAAAAGCTCCTAATCCCGAATTGCTGTTTGACATAGGATACGGGCTTACCACTAATCCAAAAGCTTAAAAGTCAATAACTAAAAGTTTATTAAAATAAAAACATACCGTCCAAAAAGACGGTATGTTTTTTTTAGAGTCTAAAATAGATTATTTTTCAAACTCCGCCATAACTTCTTGGGCAAGAGTGTTGTCTACTATGTCCGCAAAGTTTACGCGTTTTTGGAGAGATTTTGCGTTTTCCATTATTTCTTGAAGCCTGTTAAACGCGCTTTCGCTCATTACCAAAGAATCCGCCCAAGCGTCTATGTCGCGATAGTTTTGGATAACGCTTTTTAGAGTCTCAAAAGAAATTGAAGTAAAGGAAGGCTCCAAAGCTTTAGCTGCTTCGTCCAAAGACGCTGTCTTAATAAAATCATATCCGCGTTTTATAGCGCGCAAGAATTTTTTGACGGTATCTCTGTTCTTTTCAAGATAGCTTCGTTTGACGGAGAACGCGGTGTAGGGAACTTCGCCGCTTTCCATGCCTACGCTGGCTACTATATAGCCTTTGCCTTGGGCTTGAATTTCGCTGGCAAGCGGTTCGAACAAAGTAGTATAGTCCACCGTTTTGTCCGCTTCAAACACCGGTCTCATCATATCAAAAGCTACCGAAGTGTCAAGGTTGATATTGACGCCGTTGTATAACCCGTGTTTGTTGCATACGTATTCCAAAGTCATAGCAGGCACTCCCCCCGCTCTGCCGGCCAAAACTCTTTTGCCCTCAAGCTTTGACCATGTAAAATCGGGGTCGGGCTCTCTGCCTACCAAAAACGAGCCGTCTCTTTTAGTAAGCTGTCCTATGATTACGGGATAGTCTGAAGTGCCTTGGATATGGACGTAAATAGTCGCTTCGGGTCCCATTAATCCTATATCCGCCGAATTCGAAGTCAGCGCTACCATAACCTTGTCCGCGCCGCCCGAATTGATGAGCTCTACCTCAAGACCTTCTTCTTTTAAGTAACCCAAGTTGATTGCTGCGTACATTGGCGCGTAAAATATGCTGTGCGTTACTTCAGCGAGCCTGATTACCTTGCCTTTTTCCTTGCAGGCAGCAAAAGAAAACGGCAAGACAAGCGCCAAAAGCGCGCAGACAAAAAATGTAAATAGTTTCTTCATTATTACCTCCTATGCAGGTATAAAACTATTTACATACTATTCCTAAAAATTTTTTTGTGTTAAACGGCTGCCAAGGCGTCAAAAAATAATTAAGGCTTCAATAATTATCAGAAAGGCAAGATATAATTAAAGAAGCGATAAGAAAAAAATAAACGCAGGCTGAAGACAATAAAATAAAAGAGTGGTTAAAATAAAAGAATTTTACCTACAAGCAATTAAGACAAATGCTGATAAACTACTAAATCAACATAGATTATTTTTTGCTGATAATATTCCACGCTTTTTTTCCTATTTTTGCGGCTTTGGTTTCTAATTTTTTGATTTCGGATTTTAGGCGTTTTTTGGCTTTTATATAATAAATCAAGACCCCTAAAATATACAAAAGCCCTATAACGCCGCTTATGGGATAAAAAGAGTCTACAATCGTCTTAAATCCTAGTCTGGAAATTACCAAACACACGACCAAAATCAGCATCAAGGATAACGCCTTGTTTTTTATAAAGCTCTGCATCCAAGAATTCAAAGTATAGACCGATGTCAAAATAGTTGTAAATATCCCTGCCCATATGATAATACCGGCTACAAAAGACATATTCATTCTGGACGCGATATCCATTACGGGCATATCCGAATTATAAGCGTTAATACCCGCGGCCATTATCGCCGCCGTCAATATTGCGACAAAAACGCCTATCACAAAACTTCCTATGCCCGCCCCTTTCAGCTGGTCGGACAGCGGAAGCTTAATAGTTGTAATTACTCCCGCTGACAGAATAATATTCATAGCTATATATATTGCCGTAAAAAACAACATCAAGCCTATATTGTCAGAATAGTTCATTTCGTAAGGAACGGGATGGGTAAGGCTGAAAATGCTGATAATAAGCGCCATATACAATATAACCGGCACTAAAACGGCGTTGACGTCCAGCATAGCGTCAAAGCCCTTGTAAACTATGATAAAAGTAAGAACGGCGGTAAAAACGCTCAAGACCGGAAGATTTTTCCCAAACAATTCAATTTTCCAAAGCGAATCCGCGCCCGCGAACATAGTCGCCAAAACTATTAGAAAATTAAACAGCAAGACAAAATCTATAACAGGCGCGAATTTGCCAAAAACCGCGCAGTTAAACTCTTCCATGGTATTGGGCTTGATAATGCTTCCTACGGACATAAAAAGCGCCAAAGTTAAAAAAAGCAATATCGCGCTTAATACCGCTATAGGAATAGCGGCGTATCCGAATTTTCCAAAAAAGGCGATAAGCTCTCTGCCCGAAGCAAAACCCGCGCCGACAATAGTGGCGACTATGAGCATTCCCACCCTAAAAGCTTGCCAATAAGTTTTTTTCATTATTTTAAATATATTATCTGGGTTTAAAATAAATACGTTAGTTAAAGCCCTAAAAAAATAAAAGACCCGCGTTTTTAAACCGGGTCTTTAATATGTATTAATTTTACTAAATTAGTGATCTAATAGGTAAATAATCTTTTGAGCCGCCGCGGGCAAATAAGGCGACAACATATTAAGAGCGTCTATAAATTGGTTAAATAACTGCTCGTCTTTTTCGTTGTTTAATACTTTTTCTTTGAACAGCCCGAATAGTCTCAAAGCTTCGGGTTTGCGTTTTATAATAATTCCGTCTTTTGCGTTGTTTATGCTTCTTTCTAGGCTGTCGAGAAGGTTTTTGATTTCTTCAGAATGGTCTTGTCTGCCGTCGGTAAGCTCGTAGCAGGCTTCTGTGCAAACGATTTCGTATTCGTTGCCTTCGACTTGGACTTTGATCGACTTTTTGTCAGGATTGATAGATTTTATTTCGTAAAATTGGTTGGTAGAGATTTCTATAAGTCTTTCTCCTGCCGCTACGGAGTCGTTAAGTCTATATAATAATGTTTTATTATCGGCATTAACAATCGCGTATAGCTGCCTTTTGGTGTTTTGGTTTACGAATAATTTTGCTTTAGCTTCAAAAGCGGAAGCCTTTTGTTTTTCCATTCTTGTTTGATCGGCAAAATTGCGGATAGAATCAACTATGCTTTTAGTCATTTTATCTTCTTTAGGCTCTTCAGGTTTGCCTATAACATTAGTAAATGCTTCTCTAAAAGTGTCAAACTTTTGCGTGTCTACTTGCTCAACCTTTTTGTCGCTCATGGCCTTCTCCTAATGTAAAAATTTTAATATTAACATTTAAAAACATTATACCAGAAAATACCAATCTAGACAATACGAAAAAATAATGGTAATAACATAAAAACGCCGCTAATAATTTTAGCGGCGCTGCATTCTGTTTTTGGGATTATTTATTTTTATACGTTAAACTTTACGCTGTAGTTAGGCGCTTCTTTGGTTATGGAGATGTCGTGCGGGTGGTTTTCTATTAACGTAGCGTTGGTAATCTTTATAAACTTCGCGTTTTTTCTCAATTCGTCTATAGTTCTTGTTCCGCAATAGCCCATACCTGAACGCAAGCCGCCTACCAATTGGAACACGATTTCTGACAATGTTCCCCTGTAAGGCACTCTTCCTTCTACGCCTTCGGGAACTAACTTGGTGGCGTCTTCTTGGAAGTATCTGTCTTTAGAGCCTTTCGCCATAGCGCCCAAAGAGCCCATGCCCCTGTAGGTCTTAAAGCTTCTGCCTTGATAAATTTCGGTCTCTCCGGGGCTTTCGGCCGTTCCGGCAAACAAGCTTCCTACCATTATAGCGCTCGCGCCTGCCGCCAACGCTTTGGTTATGTCTCCGGAATATTTTATGCCGCCGTCGGCGATTATTCTTACGCCGTATTTATCGGCTTCTTCCGCGCAGTCCATAATCGCGGTAAGTTGCGGAACGCCTACGCCGGTAACTACTCTTGTGGTGCATATAGAACCGGGCCCTATGCCTACTTTTACAATGTCCGCGCCGCGTTGGATAAGGTCGCGGGTGGCTTCGGCGGTGGCAACGTTGCCGGCTATTATGGTTACGTCAGGGAACATATTCTTAAGCTGCTCTACTCTTTTTAATACCGACAAGCTGTGGCCGTGAGCAGTATCTATAGCCAATACGTCCACTTTGGCGTCTACCAAAGCTTTAGCGCGGTCGACAGCGTCTTCGCCCACGCCTACCGCCGCTCCAACAAGCAGCCTGCCTTTTGCGTCTTTTGCAGCGTTGGGATATTGTATGTTCTTTTCGATATCCTTAATGGTGATAAGCCCTTTTAGATTAAAGTTCTCGTCTACAATGGGCAGTTTTTCTATGCGGTGTTTGCCCAATATTTTTTGGGCTTCTTTCAAAGTCGTCCCGACAGGCGCCGTGACTAAATTTTCCTTAGTCATTACGTTTTTTATGGGTTGGTTAAAGTCGGTTTCAAATCTTAAATCTCTATTGGTCAAAATGCCTACAAGCTTGCCGTTTTCTGTTATAGGAACGCCGCTTATCTTATATTTTGCCATCAAAGCTAATGCGTCGCTTAGTTTGTCGTCGGGATGCAGATAAAACGGATCGGTTATTACGCCGTGCTCGCTTCTTTTTACCTTGTCTACATGCTCTGCTTGGGTTTCGATGTCAAGGTTTTTGTGAATAATGCCTATGCCGCCTTCTCTAGCTATAGCGATAGCCATCTTATATTCGGTAACGGTGTCCATTGCCGCGCTCATCAAGGGTATGTTGAGCTTGATTTTGGGCGCTAGCTGAACTGACGTATCGACGTCTTTGGGCAATACCGAAGAAGCGGCGGGAATTAATAATACGTCGTCAAAAGTCAAGCCTTCTTTGATAATTTTGCTCATGTATATTACTCCTTAATTAACCTTATTGTGATATAGTTGATTAACTTGCCAGTCTTCTTTAAGAATGGCGTAAAGCAATTCGTCTCGCCATTCGCCTTTTATTAACCGCTTTTTATGAAAAACGCCCTCCCTTTTCATGCCAATCTTTTCCATGACATTAAAAGAACGAGCGTTTTGGGCGTCGCAAACAGCTATTACGCGGTGCGCGTTTAAAATAGTAAACGCTACGTAACATAGAGCCCTTGCAAGCTCTTGGGCGTAACCATTCCCCCACTGGTCTTTCCTTAAACAGTAGCCTATCATATATTCTTTGTTAATATCGCTTTCTAGATACAGCCCGCAAGCGCCTATCAATTTTCCAGTATCTTTTAAAACTACGGCGTAATCGCCTATAAAACCGTTGCCGAGTTTTCTTGTGCGTATAGCTCTTTTTATAAACTGCTTGGTATCATTAAAAGAATTAGGTCCCCAGGGAAGATACCTGCAGACCTCTTCGTCGCTTGCGTATTCGTGGACAGCGTTAAAGTCGCCTTTTTCAAACGGTCTTAAAATCAATCTATTGGTAATTATCGTCTTATGGCGAACTTCGATGTCCATAGTTTTTAATAAGTTAATAAATTTTTATTATTTTATCATAACCAATAAATCGTGTAAAGCAAAAAGGTTTGTCGATAAATATCGTATTCTAATATAAACTTTTTCGACATATAAATATAAAGAGTTTCAAAATAGGGGTTGTGATATGAAAAGAGCTATTACAGTCTTTGTTTTAGTATTCGCTTTATTTTTTGTAAATATAGGCTGCGGCAGCAAAATACCCGCTGAAATTAAGAAAAATCTCTCGGAAATTAGAGTTAATATATACGAATTCTCTAACGACAATATGTCCGTAAATATTATAACCGGAGAAAGAGAAGAGCCTTACGTATTGGACGGAACTGCTAACGGCATGGTGGAATATACGGTAATCACGTTTACGCCTGAAGACCCTGACAATATCTCTTCCGAAATTACATACAAATACACATTAAAGACCGGCAAAAAAGACTATACCGGAACGTTTACTCTTCATCCTTTCGGCAACAGCTACGCCGCCGAAATCGGCGAAAAAATCGACTTAAAAAGCGTTCAGTTGATTATCACAGCTCAAAAAGACGATTGGAAATTTGAAGAAAACGCCGTGATTGAGTCCATATTGACGGACGAAATGATGAATTGGGAAGAAGCATTAAAGATAGGCGCGGAAGCTTTAAAAAAGGCCACCCAATCTATGTATGACAAAAATAAGCTAAAAGCCGAAGTTTACGTCAAACTTCTATGCGACCCCCTAGGCAAGACTTCGGATCATTTCTGGTATGTGGCTTTCGCGGATGGAAACAAGATCGTTTCGGCGTTGATGGATCCTGTGAGCAAAGAAATTTTGGCTTTGAAAGAAGAATAAAGTTTCGCCCCAAATAACTAACATAGCGGCTAAAAAACACAAAGGGCGATGAAAGGCAAGGCTTAAAAAAGCCTTGCCTTTCGTTTTATTGAGCTTGTAATTTAACCTTTTTACAGCTTTTTATTGAGCTTGTTGTTTTAACCTTTTTATAGCTTTGTTGCAATAGTCGTAAATTTTTTCGGGGCTTATTCCTATATTATACTCGCCTTTTTCGTATAAAATCTTGCCGTTTATCATAGTCAAGACTACGTTTTTGGACGCAGCCGAATATACAACATTATTAATAATGTTATTTACTGGCTGCATATTGGGCTTGTCAAAGCTTATCGCCGTAATGTCCGCGTCCGCCCCTTCTTCGATAATTCCTTTAGAAAATCCTAAAGCTTGAGCGCCGTTTGTAATAGCCATCTTTAATACTTCTTTAGCGGGCAAAGCGGCGGGATTGTAGTTTTTAACTTTGGCTAAAACCGCGGTCAAATATATTTCTTTGAGCATATCCAAAGAGTTGTTGCTTGCCGCCCCGTCCGTGCCTATGGCGATTTTCAGCCCTTTTTTATAATAATTTTCGATGTCGGCTATGCCGCTAGCAAGCTTCAAATTGCTGGAAGGATTGGTCACGACCGTAACGTTTTTTTCTTTCAAAACTTCTATATCTTTTTCGTTTAGGTGAACGCAATGATACGCGCTTCCGCCAAAGTCAAAAACGCCTTTTCTTGCAAAGTATTGCGGCGGGGTCAGACCTTTTTGTTTTAGGCAGTTTTGGACTTCTTCTTTAGTTTCTGAAAGATGGACGCAGACGTCCGCCTTGTATTTTTGGGCCAGCTTAGCCACGCCTTGAACTAAATTATCGCTTGCAGTATATTGTGCGTGAAAGCCAAGCTTATACTTGCATAAAGGCGAATATGAATTAAATTTTACGTATCTACGCTCAAGCTCTTCTAGCTGTTCTTGGGTGTCTCCAGCAAGATCGGAAGCGGAGCCTACCCCCGCGATTTTAAATCCCGCGTCGACGCACGCTTGGATAATATCGCCTTGATAAAAATACATATCGCCTATGGCCGTTACGCCGCTGGATAAGTATTCTAATACCGCAAGCAGCGTTCCGTAATAGCAGTCTTCGGGCGTCATACGCGATTCTATGGGGAAAATGGCTTTGTTAAGCCAATCGTGCAGGCTAAGGTCGTCGCTAAAACTTCTAAGAAGCGTCATGGGCGAGTGCGTATGGCAATTAGAAATCCCCGGCATAATTAACGCGTTATTCATATCTATATTTCTGTCCCAGCCCGCTTCCTTAGGAGGATTATTGCCGATATACGCTATCTTGCCGCCGCGGATATGGACTTCCCCGAACTCTATTTCAAACTCTTTATTTAGGATATAAGCGTTGTAAAGCCTTATATTCATAAAATAACTCTCTATATTGACTTAACTATTTCTTTTATCAATCCGCCCGCTTGGTTAAGCATTTTACCAACCGTTTGGTTTACGTCTTCGGATTTTATTATGTCTTTATTTATGCCGGCGGCGTAATTGGCAATAAAGGATAATCCCAAAACGTTCATTCCGCAGTGCCTTGCCGCGATGGCTTCTATTGCTGTGCTCATTCCCACCGCGTCCGCGCCCATCTTTTTATACATTCTAATTTCCGCGGGCGTTTCAAATTGGGGTCCTGAGCATTGCAGATATACGCCTTCTTTAAGCTTGATTTTTAGTCTTTTGGCGGCTTCTTTTGCCGCGGCTCTCAAATCGGGACTGTATATATACGTCATATCCGGAAAACGCTCGCCAAGCTCGCGGTCGTTAGGGCCTATTAAGGGAGAAGGCACGTTGAATAAAATGTGGTCGGATATGAGCATTATTTGCCCGGGAGCGAAGTTTATTCCGCCTGACGCGTTGGTCAAAATGACGTTTTTGACGCCTAAAAAACGGAGCAGTCTGATAGGCATTACGCATCTTTCGGAAGGATTGCCTTCGTAATAATGAACTCTGCCTTGCAAGATTATACAAGGCTTGCCGTCAAAATACCCTGTCATAAGTTTGCCTTTGTGGTCGGATACGGTAGGAACGGGAAAATTGGGAATTTCGTAATATGCTGTTTCTTGGTCTTTTTCAAAAAATTTGTCCGCTATGTCGTTAAGACCCGAGCCTAACACTACGGCTGCCGGAGCTTCAAATCTTAGTTTGTTTTTTAGTTCCTGAGCTATTGATTTAATGTCCGCCATATCTTTTTGCCCTGTTTTTGACTATTTTAATACAATTAACTTATACATTATTATAACATATATCATTCTTTAGAATATACCAATATATACAATTTTAATTTACTTATACATAAAATTATTGACTTTATCCTGTTCACCCTTTAAAATACCCTTAAAGGGAGAAACGCGATTGTTTTTTACAAATATACACATTGATTTTAATAAAATAGGCTATTTTTCTTTTCAGCACATAGTTTCGCTGGTATTGCTGTTTATGCTGATACCCTTGATGCTGTTTATAAGCGTCAAGTTTTTCCCTGACAAAACTTCGCTTCAATTAAAGATACTATGCGTCGTAAGCTGGATAGCTGAAATAATAAAAATTATTATAACTTACGCCATAGGGGCGTTTACATGGAAAACCATACTGCCTTTGTATTTTTGCAGTATGTTTTTGTATTCTTCCTTTTTAGCGGCGTTTTGCAAAAATCCTGTCCTAAAGCTTATAGGCAACTCCAGCTTAATGGCTGGAACTGTAGCGGGATTTTTCGGGTTATTTTACGCGCCCGCTTTAAAATACTATCCGGTATATACATATCTAGGAGCTCACACGCTTATCTATCACGCAATAATGATTTATTGCGGCGTTTTAATATTATTGAATAATTATTACGTTCCCAAGGCAAAAGACATTTTATATTCTTCCATTTTGTTTTTGACGCTTACGCTCGCCGCTTGTTTCGCGAACGTCGCGCTGGATGCAAACTATATGTTTATAAACACGCCTTTGGAAGGCGCGCCCACTTATATAATAGTAGAGATATTTTCCGCGAAACTATACCCTGTTATAGTTATACTAGGTCAGATTATTTTGCCGTTTTTTATAATGCTGGGAATATACAATCTCGCTGCCATAAAAACCAAAAAGCGTCCTGAAAAGAAAGGAGTTTACGCTGACGAAGATTTAATGGAAAAACTGCATATGCAGAATAGATAATAAAAGCCCTAAGCCGTCGTAAAGACGGTTTTTTTATTATACTCAAAGCGTCATTTTAATAATTATGGTCGTCGTCTTTTTGTATGCTGCTGCCAAAAAGGCTGCCGCAATCATTGCATAAATACATATCGTCGTTGTCGTTGAAAGAAGAACGAGTTATGTTGCAAGAGCCGCATTTCGGGCAAGTTATGTCGGCGGTTTCAAAATCATTGAAGTCTTGAAGATAACCCATAATTTAAAACCTCCGTATATTATATTATAACACATTATCGCGTTATCACTAACTTAAGGACAAAAAAAAGACTGCTTTTTTAAAGCAGTCTTTTTATTTTATTCAAATATTTATTATTTTACTAACAAGCTGCTGCCTTCGGCGTCAAAGATCTCAAAGTCTTCAGATTTTACGCCGACCTTAATCTTAGAGCCTTCATGAACGTTAAATTCAGGAGTTAGTCTTGCATAGAAAGGCTTATGGCTTCCGTCAAGCTCTATCAATACGATAGCTTCCGAGCCGATATTGTCAACTGCCCTAACAATGCCTTTGAATACGTTTTTAGCGGCGGCGACTTCGGCCTTAGTGTAAACGACTTTCTTAGGATCGATCTTGACAACAACTTTGCCGGGGTTGCCGTTGACTTTGACGTATTCGGGATAAACGACTTTCTTGCCTTCTACCAACAAGGTATTGATCGTATTGCCGCCTTTGGTTACCGTATTAAGCTCGCCTTCAAATTCGTTGTAAGCGGGAACAAACAACTTGCTGGATACTCTGCTGCCGGTAGCGGGATCGAACAATACGATTTCTTCGGTCTTGAGAGCGACCTTAATCTTGCCTTTTGCCGAATTAACGGCTTCGGGAGCGGCTTTGGTAGCGAACAATCCGCGTTTGTTTTCTACTTTTAGGAATACGTTTTTGTATACGTCGGCGTCTTCTACGAAATCAATTTCGCATTCCATTACGTAGTCGTTGTTCTTTTTAGCTTCAGCATCTTCGCCTTCGCCGGAAACGAAAGCTTCTTGTTCTTCGGTAACTACGTAAGTATGCTCGGGCTTAATTCCGATCAAGATTTCTTTGTCCAAAAGCAAAGGCTCTGCCAAATAACGTATAGAATTTTTGCCAAGGTTGATTTCGTGGCTGCCGAACTTTAATACCAAGGCGTCGCCTTGAGCTTCGGCTTTTGCGGTAATATAGTTCCAATAAGGAACGCCTAAAATAGCAAGCTCGGTCTCGGGGTCGAACAAGTGAATGTGGTTAGCGTCTATAGCCAACTTGATGATATCGCCGGGTTCGGCATGAGTTCTAGCGTCTACTCTAGCTACGGTGTAATCGTCTTTGCCGTCGACCTTGGTATACATAATGGTTTCGTTGCCTAGTTTTTCGATAACGTCCACTTCGGCGGTTATAACGGTCTTAGGCGAAGAGTTAATGAAGATTTCTTCGTTATGCAAGTCTTCGGGTCTTACGCCGAAGATTACTTCCTTGCCTATGTAAGATTCGTCTACCAAGAACTTGGATTTGGATTCGGGCAATTCTACAGCGTTGCTTCCGAATTTGACTACTAAATTCTTGCCGTTTTTCTCAAGTTTAGCTCTAAACAAGTTCATTTGCGGCGTGCCTATGAAGGTAGCTACAAATACGTTGCAAGGTCTGTCAAACAAGTTTTGAGGAGTATCGACTTGTTGGATAACGCCGTCTTTCATAACGACGATACGCGTACCCATCGTCATAGCTTCGGTTTGGTCGTGGGTAACGTATATAAAGGTGGTAGCAAGCCTGTTGTGAAGCTTGGTTATTTCTGTTCTCATCTGAACGCGGAGTTTAGCGTCCAAGTTAGACAACGGCTCGTCCAACAAGAATACTTTAGGCTCGCGGACGATAGCGCGTCCTAACGCTACTCTCTGTCTTTGACCGCCTGACAACGCTTTAGGTTTGCGGCTTAACAATTCGGTAATGCCCAAAATTTTGGCGGCTTCTTTTACTCTAGCGTCTATTTCGGCGGCAGGCATTTTTCTAAGCCTGAGACCAAACGCCATATTGTCATAAACAGTCATATGAGGATACAACGCGTAGTTTTGGAACACCATCGCTATATCGCGGTCTTTAGGCTCTACGTCGTTGACCAATCTGCCGTCGATATACAATTCGCCTTCGGTGATTTCTTCCAAACCGGCGATCATTCTCAAAGTAGTGGATTTTCCGCAGCCGGAAGGGCCTACCAATACTATAAATTCTTTATCCTGAATTTCAAGGTTAAAGTCGTTGACAGCTTTAACTCCGCCGGGATAAATCTTGTAAATATGTCTTAAGGATACGCTTGCCATTATTCCCTCCGATTTAAATTTTTTGCTACGATTACATCTTATACAATTTGGTGGCAAATTAAAATCAAATATTATACAAAATATTTCTAAATTGTTTAGATAAAATGCACAAAAAAATATTGTAAATCGCGGGAAAATATATATACATTTACTTGCATAATTATTCATAATATATTATAATCTAGCTATTCTATTGAGGAGCGAAAAATGATTAAGGTAGGAATAATCGGAGCAAACGGCTATACAGGTTTTGAGCTTATGAAGATATTAAGCTCGCATCCCCAAGCGGACTTAAAAATAATGGCAAGCCGAAGCGAAAAAGGCAAAAAAATAACCGACATTTACCCTAATCTTACCAAGCTAAAGCATAAAACTTTTGACGACGTGGATATAGACCAATTATCTCAGACGGACGTTGTCTTTTCGTGCTTGCCGCACTCTTCAAGCGCGGAGATTTGCTCGAAGCTTTATTATAAAGGCGTAAAAGTCATAGATTTGTCGGCGGACTTTAGATACAAGGATTTGAATTTATACGAAAGCGTGTATAAAGTAAAACATCCCGCGCCCGAATTGTTAAATTCGTCTGTTTACGGGCTGCCTGAAATATACCGCGATAAAATCAAAAATGCCAATATTATAGGAAATCCGGGCTGTTACACTACTTCGGCTATTTTGCCCTTGTATCCTTTGATAAAAGAAGGAATCGTAAAAAACGCCGGAATAATTATAGACTCCAAAAGCGGCACAAGCGGCGCGGGCAAAAAAGCGGAAACCGATTTGATATTTTCCGAAGTCAATGAAAGCTTTAAGGCGTACGCGGTAACTACCCACAGGCATACGTCCGAGATAGAAGAAGTTTTGAGTTTAAATACCCAAAGCGACGTCAAAGTATGCTTTACTCCCCACCTTTTACCTATCACTAGGGGTATATTGAGCACGATTTACGCGCCGTTAAATAAAACGGCCGCGATGGACGACATATATCAGGTTTACGCCCGATACTATCAAGACGAGCCTTTCGTTAAGATTACTTCCGAGCTTCCCCAGATTAAGTGGGTTACGAACACTAACAATATTTTCATAGGATTTAGGATTGACGTAAAAAATAATACGCTTATTATCATAAGCGTTTTGGATAACTTGATTAAAGGCGCTTCAGGCCAAGCTGTTCAAAATATGAATATTATGTTCGGCCTGCCCGAGAATACCGGCTTAATAGGATAAGGAGACGCAAAAAATATGAAAGATTCAATATATCAAAGCGACGAACAAACGACTAAATTAATCGAAAAAGCCAATATTTTGTGCGAAGCGCTGCCTTATATCAACGCGTTGGCGGGCAAGACCGTGGTAATTAAATACGGCGGCAACGCAATGCAGGACGAAAGCGTTATAAATACCATTATGGAAGACATAGCTATGCTCAAGATAGTAGGCGTAAACCCTATCTTAGTGCATGGCGGCGGACCCGAGATTAACGCGTATCTGAAAAAGCTTAACATCGAGTCCAAATTCCATAACGGTTTGAGAATTACAGACCAGCAAACGATGGAAGTCGTTCAGATGGTAATGAGCGGCAAAATAAACAAAGAGATTACAAGCAAGATAAACCAATTAGGCGTAAAAGCCATAGGTCTTAGCGGAAAGGACGCAAGCCTGATCGAAGTAAGGAAATACCAATCCCCTGACGGAGTAGACCTAGGCTTAGTAGGCGAAATAGTCAATATCAACACGTCTTTGCTTGAAAAATTGTGCAACGACGAGTTTATACCCGTTATCGCCGGCATAGGAACGGACGAAAAGGGCTTGTCTTACAACATCAACGCCGACACGGTAGCCGCTGAAATCGCCGCTAGGATAAACGCCGAAAAGCTGATATTTTTGACCGACATCGACGGCATAAGAGAAGACGCCGACGACCCTTCGACGTTAATAAGCGTTATTACCGTCGATAAAATAAAAGAAATGATCCAAAACGGCAAAATAAGCGGCGGAATGATTCCTAAAGTGACCAGCTGTATTAAGAGCATAGAAAAAGGCGTGTCCAAGGTTCATATTATCAACGGCACTACGCCCCACCCTATTTTGTTAGAAATCTTTACCGATAAAGGCATAGGAACGATGGTGATAAAATGAAAAGTTTAGACGAAGTTAAAAAATTGGACAGTCAATATTATATGTCTGTTTTTAACCGTTTTAACGTTTGTTTTACGCGCGGCGAAGGCTGCAAGCTGTTTGATTTGGAGGGCAAAGAATATATCGACTTCGGCGCCGGCATAGCCGTAAACGCTTTGGGGCATAACGACTCCGAATTGGTAAACGCTGTATGCGAGCAAGCTAAAAAAGCTTTACATATAAGCAACTTGTTTTATTCGCCGGTTCAGGCTGAATGCGCTCAAGAACTGTTAAAAGACAGCGATTTTGACAAGGTATTCTTTTGCAACAGCGGCGCGGAAGCAAACGAAGGCGCCATTAAGCTGGCTAGAAAGCATTTTTACAATAAAGGACTTTTTAAACCCGCAATCATTTCGGCGATAAACTCTTTTCACGGCAGAACGCTTGCCACATTGGCGGCTACGGGACAAGAGAAATATTCTAAACCTTATCATCCCCTGCCCGAAAAATTTATACACGTGCCTTATAACGACATTCAAGCGTTGAAAAACGCGTTAAGCGATGATGTGGCGGCAGTTATGCTTGAAGTGATACAAGGCGAAGGCGGCGTTATTCCCGCTGACTATGATTATATACGAGAAGTAGACGCGATCTGCAAACAAAAAGGAATTTTGCTAATCATTGACGAAGTTCAAACCGGAATGGGCCGCACGGGCAAGATGTTCGCTTACGAGCATTACGGCATAAAACCCGATATTATCACCTTAGGCAAAGGCTTAGCCGGCGGCGTTCCGATCGGAGCGGTTTTGGCGCGCGGGGAATGCGCTAACGCGTTTGAACCGGGCGACCACGGAAGCACTTTCGGGGGCAATCCCTTGGCTTGCGCGGCGGCGCTAACGATTATAAAACGCCTAAAAAACGGTTTGATTGAACACGCTAAAAATATGGGCGAGTATCTATTCGAAAAGCTATCCGCTTTCAAAAAATACCCCGCGGTAAAAGACGTAAGGGGAAAAGGCTTGTTGATCGGAATGGAACTTGACAGTAATGTCACAAATACTAAAGAGATTCTAGACAAGTTAATAAGTAACTGTTATATTGTTATTAGCTGCGGTAAAAACACGCTAAGATTTTGCCCGCCGCTAGTTATCCAAAAAGAGCATATCGACGGCATGATAGATTGCCTTGAAAAAATTTTGAAAGAGGTGGAAGATGGACATAAGTCAATATCGGGTTAAAGAAAAAATAAATCAAAAGCATTTGCTTACCTTAATGGACTATTCTCCAGAAGAAATATACGAAATAGTTTCGCTTGGAATCAAGCTTAAACATCTTTACAAAAAGGGCAAAAACACGCCTTATTTAAAAGGCAAAACGCTTGCCATGATTTTCGCAAAGCACAGCACGCGGACGCGTATCAGCTTTGAGCAAGGCATACGCCAGCTTGGCGGCAACGCTTTGTATTTGTCTGCCAACGAAATTCAATTAGGCCGCGGCGAAACCATTCACGACACCGCTAAGACTCTCTCCCGTTACGGCATAGACGGCGTTATGATAAGGACGTTTAAGCAGTCCGACGTGGAAGAATTGGCTAAATACGGGGACTTTGCTGTTATCAACGGGCTTACCGACGACTTTCATCCTTGCCAGGCTTTAGCGGACATAATGACTATTTACGAAATTTACGGTCGTCTAAACGGGCTTAAAGTAGTATATTCGGGCGACGGAAACAACGTAGCCAACAGTCTGATTTTGGCGTGCGCAAAAACCGGCGTAGAAATCGTTTGCGCCGCTCCCAAAGGCTACGAACCCAAACCCGAAGTCGTTGAACACGCCCAAAAATACGGAAAGGTTATCGTAACGCAGGATTTGGAAGAAGCGGTAACAGACGCGGACGTGGTTTATACCGACGTATTTTTCAGCATGGGTCAAAAAACCGACCAAGAAAAATACAACGCCCTTATGCCTTACCAAATCAATTCTAAGATTATGCAAAAGGCTAAAAAGGAAGCGGTGTTTATGCACTGCCTGCCGGCGCACCGCGGAGAAGAAGTTACGGCGGACGTTATAGACTCGCCCGCTTCGGTAGTGTTTGAGCAGGCGGAAAACAGAATGCACGTTCAAAAGGCCGTAATGACGCTTTTGATGAAAGACTAAAGGACTTATATATGTTGACGATAAGAAGAGCCGAGCTTCAAGACAGCGAATTTATATATGACATAACTAAAAAGGCCTTTAAAGTTTACCAAAACGCTTTGGGGGAACACGCTCACTTTGTTTCTCCCGCCCTTTTGGAAACCATAGACGACGTCAAACACGATATTACGCATAATAACGTATTAATAGCTGTTATGGATTCTAAACTTGTAGGGTCGATCAGGTATAAATCTTTATCAGATCAATTAGCTTATATCTATAGATTTGGCGTAGATCCAGAGCTTAATAATAACGGAGTGGGCAGCGCGCTTATTAACGCCGTTATAGACGAATGCACTCAAAAAGGCTACAAAGCCATAGCCCTGCATACAAACGCTAAATATTTTAAGCTGGCAAAATATTATTACGGCAGAGAATTTTACGTGCATTCTACGGATTTTTCAAAAGGCTATATAAGAGCGCTGTTTGTCAAAGAGCTAAACGGTGGAGACGTGGATTTGACGCCCGCATTAGAGCTGTAAAAAATTTTAGAAAAATATTTTATCAACGCGTCTAATAAGACGCGTTTTTTTATCGCGGATTGCAACTTTTAAATAAACGCGTGATTTTAATATGTTTTTAAAAGTATTCTGAAGATGAAGTTTTAATAATCAAATGACAAAAAGACATTTTTTCTTAATCAAAATAAATAATGTTATAACGGCGTTAGTTGTACAGCAATTTTAAGCGATATTTACAAAAGTTTATAAATGTAGTATAATTGTAACGTTAAAAATGATAAGGGGTTTTTTATGTTTAAGATTGTAAGAACATATAAAGAAAAAATGCCTCCGATGAGATTTATCGGGCTTTCTTACGGCGATAAAGACCGAAACGAGTTTGGTCTATTTTCTAATAAATGGGACGAATGGTTTAAAAGCGGAAGATTTGAGACTTTAAAGAAATTAGAGCCTTTGTTTGAAGACTATATAGGATTGAAGACCAAAAACCGATATTGGATAGGAATGTTTTTTCCCATAAATACGCCCGTTCCGCAAGGGTTTGAATATTTAGACATTCCGGAAGGCCATATAGGCGTAAATTGGGTTTACGGCTCCGCCCAAAACGACGAAATATTTGGTTCGGAAGTCTATCAAGCGAGCGTAAAAAAGCTCAAAGAGTTTAACTGGATTCCCGCTGACACGATTTGTTTTGAAAGATACAACTGTCCTAGATTTACCAACCCCGACGATCAAGGCAACGTGATTTTGGATTATTGCATATATTTAAAAGAATAAAGCTTATTTCGGGTCAACCTAAATCAAAAACAAAGTCTCTATTAGAATATAAATAGAGACTTTGTTTTTTTTATAGTATTATTATGATTTTGTTGCCGCTGTTGTTTATTGATTAAAAACCTTTTACGATTCCGGCTCTTCGGGCATTTGGCTGTCGCCTTCAAGATTTGGTAAGATATCGTCATTAACCAAAGTTTTTTCTGAATTGTTAGATTGTTTTTGCGTTTTTATGTCAGTAGAAACCAATAAATAGTGAAGCTCAGGCGACTGGGTGTCGTAAAGTTTATTTCTTATCAGCTTAATATCGTATAAAGAATATACTGCCACCATTTTGAGTTTATGTAATATCCAGACTAATAACGGCCCGCAGAAAAACAAAATAAAACCCATAGAAATGTTGAAATTGTTTTTTATTACTTGCGTTTGCCCGCCGATTTCTACGATTTCTAATTCAATTGAAGACAATACCCAGCAAATTATAGCTCCAACAAAACAACCAATAACTTCAATAATAGACAAGACGGATATAAATTTTTTTAGAAAAATCAAACTATCGTCGCTTTCTTTGAACATACTTCACTCCCCTTATAAAAAAATTTATTAAAACCCTAATAAAATAATGCCGTATATTAAAAATGCCTTATACCCCTTATTCTGACAGCTCGTCCAAAGTAAGATAATAGGCGTCCAAAAAATTATCCAAGAAATACTTGACTTCGGGCAAGTTGAATTTCGCGATTTGTTTTTCTATGCTTGTTTTGGCTTTTTTAAATTCGGAATTTCCCGCTTTGATTTCGTCTATGCATTTGATAAGCGCGGCTATTTTGTCCGCGGCTTTTACTAATTGATATTCATATGACGACGTATCAGGCTCAAGCAAGTCTTGGTAATATTCTCTTAATTCTTTGGGCAAATAGCTTAACAACTTCTGAGCCGCGATTTGTTCCAGCTCTTTATACGCGGTATTTAAAGACATATTAAAGTATTTAATAGGCGTGGGCAGGTCGCCCGTAATGACTTCGGTAGCTTCGTGAAAAACCGCCAAGACGCAAATTTTTTCAGGATTGACGTCGCCGTTAAAAATCGCGTTATTAATGACGCCAAGGCAATGCCCTATTACCGCCACCTGCTGGCTGTGCTCGGAGATGTTTTCAATCTCGGTGCTGCGCATCAAACTCCAGCGCTGGATATATTTCATTCGGTTTAAAAAAGCAAAAAAACTATACATAATAAGCCCCCGTATTGATTGAATTATATCATATAATTATTTTTAGAAAAATATATTCCTAAAATTATTTTTTAAAAAAATAGTATTTTTCTTAAAAGGTTTGTATTTGACTTTTTACGCCTTAGTCTATATAATAAACCTGCAGCTTAATAAAATAATACCGCTTGGGGGTGCCGAAGTTTTCGGCTGAGATCATACCCTTAGAACCTGACGAAGGTAATGCTTACGTAGGGAAAAGCGAACGGATATTTCAAAAACGTTATTTTATGTTTTTGAAACTTTCTTAGGCAAAACCTCCAACAGCGGTATAAAAAAGGAGGTTTTTTTTATGGGTTTGTTTTTAAAAGTCGAAATTACCCAAATCACCATTCCCCTTTCAGTAGGTTTAATCATCATCGCTTTAGCCGTAATTTTTGGTTTCGGCTCTAAATTCTCTTTTTCCACCAAAGAAACGGCGTTCGCCGCGGTGTCGATAGCGACGTCTTACGCGCTTTCCTTTATAAAAATATTTTCTATGCCGCAAGGCGGAAGCGTAACGCCTGCAAGCATTCTGCCGATATTGGTCTACTCTTATTATTTCGGCTGGAAAAAGGGTCTTTTGGTAGGGTTTATTTACAGCATTTTGCAGTTTATGCAAAGCCCGCAGTTTTATCACCCTGTCCAATTTTTGCTGGACTATCCCCTCGCGTTCAGCTTTGTCTTTGTAGCTGGATTCTTTAGACCCTTAGGCAAGCCCGGGTTTTTCGCGGGCGCGGCCGCTTATGGAATATTGAGATATCTATGCCACGTAATTTCTGGCGCTGTTTTCTTCGGCGCATACGCTTGGGAAGGCTGGGGAGCTTGGCCGTATTCGCTGGTTTATAACACTACGGCATTAGTAGAAATGGGCGTTACTTTGTTGGTGGGAGCGTTATTGTTTGCGTCCAACAGCTTTACCAATCAATTAGAAAATTTCGCGGCGGACGCAAAAAAGAATATATACCAAAAATAAACAAATCTGCCGTTTAACAAAACAGAATATTCACCAAAAATAAAAGGCCGCTTAAAACAAGCGGCCTTAACTTTTTAGTTCCTGTTTGACTTCGAAAAAGCCTTCCCAAGGATCAGGATTGTTTAGGCGGGATAAGGCTTCGAAAATATTAATTCCGTCTGGAGCCATGCTGTCAAGCTCGTCCCAAGCAAGCGGCATAGAAACTTTTGCCCCCGCTCTTGCCCTTAAAGAATACGGGGCGACGCTGGTCGCGCCTTTGCCGTTTCTTACCCAATCTATATATATCCGTCCTTTGCGGTTTGCCTTTCGAATATTGTCCGTATATTTTTCGGGCCATTTGGTTTTTAGGGCGTTAGCCACGCGTTTTGCGAAATCGCCAAAAGTGTCCCAATCGACCGAAGGCTTGAAAGGCACGACTACGTGGTAGCCTTTGCCCCCGCTTGTCTTTAGAAACGAAACTAAATTGAGTTGGTCTAATAAATTTTTTAAGTCCTTGACGCCTTGCCTTACCTGCTCCAAGCCCAATTCTTCGTCGGGGTCTAAATCAAACACCATAAGATCGGGTTTGTCTATGTCGGGAACGCTGCTGCCCCAGACGTGAAATTCCACAGTTCCCATTTGGGCTTCCGAAATCAGCCCGTATTCGTCTTGGATATAAAAGTAATCTTGACTTTCGCCTTCGGAGTTGATTACTGGAATAACCGCGATGCCTTTGTCGGCGGACTCTCGATGCTTTTTGAAAAAGCAAGAGCCTTCCACGCCTTTAGGACAGCGGATAACGCTTAAGATTCTGTCCTTGACATAAGGCAGCATCCTGCTTGATACTTGAGCGTAGTAATTTACTACGTCTATCTTTTTTAAATCCAAATCGGGATACGCGATCTTGTCGGGATTGGTTATTTTAATGCCGCCAATTATAACGTTAACTCCTTTTTTTACGGGTTTTAGGTCTAGATTTTGCGCCGCCTTTTTATTTTCTTTATTATCTTCGTTATCGTTTTCCTTGACGCTTTTAGGCGTTTCTTTGACTACTTCTTTGGGGTCTTTGTCCATTCTCAAACCTTTAAAGCTTGCCTGCCTTAACAAATTATCCTTAGTCCATTCGGCAAAATTCACTTGAGCGACATAAATAGGTTTTAGCCATGTTATATTTTCGTTAGTTTTGGGCTTGGGGGCGTTGGAAAAAGGCGGGCCGGGTTGTTTTACGCTTTCAAACTTTTGCTCTAGTTCTTGCTGGGTTTTTTCGGTAAAGCCCGTTCCCGCCCGTCCGCAATATATCAAATTATCCCCGTCGTAATAGCCGAGCAAAATAGAGCTTATGCCTTTAATTTTTTTATCGGTCTTTGTATATCCGCCGATAACAAATTCTTGGCTGTTGGAGCATTTAATTTTGACCCAATCGCCGTTGCGGGTTCCTGTGTATTTTGAATTAATCTTTTTGCCGACTATGCCTTCCATATTAAGACGGCATGCGGCTTCTAGATTTTGCTTGCCGTTGCCTAAAACGTGCCTGCTGAAATACAAATTTTTAGGCGCGTCTTTCATCAGGTCGCTTAACATTTCTTTTCTTTGTATCAAAGGATAGTCTCTTAAGTCCGCTCCGTCCAAAGCCAAAAGGTCGAATATAATATATGTCAGGCTTTTGCCTTTGGGGTCTTTCATATAGTTTTGGAGAGCTTGAAAATCCGTCCTGCCTTGGCTATCTATAATGACTACTTCGCCGTCCAAAACCATAGCTCTTCCCGCCGCCCATTTTTCAAGCGATTGGGCTATAGGCTCGAAATGTTTGGTAAAATCCTTCCCGCCCCTGCTAATAAGCCTTGCCGAACCGTCTTCAACAAAAGCGACTATACGGTAGCCGTCGTATTTTATCTCAAACAGCCAATCTTCGCTTTCGGGCGGACGGTCTGCTAGTTTGGCAAGCTGGACGCTTACTTGGCTGATAGGGTTTTTTGAGCTTTTTTGAATGCCCTTTTCTATCTGGGACATAGTTCTGCCCGTTCTTATGCTTGTGAAATAATTAGAAATTTTGTCGCCGCTGGAAGCGTATTCGTCTTTTTCTTTGAGCAAAATCCAGTTTTTTTCGTCTTTGTTATCTTGGTCTTTGAGCCTTACCAACGCCCACTTGCCTTTTAACCTGCTGCCAAACAGCTCAAACTTTAGGCTGCCTTCGGATAAGCCCTTGTCGACGTCGTTTAAAGGCTTCCAATACCCTTCATCCCAAAGCATAACCGTGCCGCCGCCGTATTGGCCTTTTGGTATAACGCCTTCAAAATCTTTGTAATCTATCGGATGGTCTTCCACTTGTATGGCAAGCCGTTTGTCTTTGGGGTTATACGACGGGCCTTTGGGAACCGCCCAGCTTAACAAAACCCCGTTCCACTCAAGCCTGAAATCAAAGTGGTCTCTGCGGGCGATATGATGCTGCACGACAAAAAGCAAATTGTCCTTTCGGGGTTTTTCGGCCGTTTCTCCCGCAGGCTCGCTTGTTTTGGCAAAATCCCTTTTTTGCTGGTATTCTTGCAGTTTCATTGCTTTTCCCTAAATAAAAAAATAAAGCTTATTTTTTTAAGCTTTATTTATTATTTGCTAGGGATTATTAAAT
>DATCKP010000027.1:0-3911 GCA_036562165.1 Clostridia bacterium | reverse complement strand
GCCTTGGAATCCTTTGGAAAGCATAAAAAGATATTACGACTCTAAATCAGGTTTTTCGTTGGAAGAAGCTCTTCATCCCAAAGAAAGCTTGGAAGAAATCCTGAAAGATTTATTATAATTTTTTCTTTTTATCACGCTTTAATTGACAATTATGATTATATTATGTTAAAGTAATGTATGAGTCGCTCAAAAAAGGCTCTTTAAGTTATGTTTTTTTAAAACATACGCCTTTTTTGGCGGAGACTTGAATTAAAAGGAGGCTAATTTTAATCATGTATGCAGTAGTAGACAACGGCGGCCGCCAGTACAAAGTAAAAGTCGGCGACGTTTTGGAGATCGAAAAGATCAAAGCCGAACAAGGTTCTGTAGTAGAATTCAAACCTGTCTTGGTTGTCGACGAAGACAAAGTATTGACTGGCGAAGAAGCTGCTCAAAAGACAGTTAAAGCCGAAGTATTGGGCGTAGTAAAAGGCGAGAAGATTATCGTATACAAATATAAGCCCAAGAAAAATTATCGCAGAAAGCAAGGACACCGTCAAAAGTATACAAAGATTAAGATAGTCGGCATCGAATAAAATGACGATTGTCAAGATAAAAAAACGCGGCAAGTCAATAAAAAGCGTGCAAGCTGTAGGGCATACGGGTTACGCGGCTAGGGGTGAAGATATAGTTTGCGCGGCGCTCTCAAGCGTGATACAAACCGCGTTATTAGGACTGTTGCAAGTTGCGGCTATCAACGTAATTTACGACAGAGACGACGAAGACGGATATTTGATGTTTGAGTTGCCGGACGATATGACCGAACAGCAAGCTCATGACGCGGACGTAATCTTGGCAACGATGTATATGGGAATAGCGGACCTTGCGGAAAGCTATTCGGATTATATCAAGTTGGAGGTAAAATAAAATGTTTAAGATAAATATTCAATTATTCGCTCAAAAGAAAGGCGCGGGCAGCACGAAAAACGGCCGCGACAGCGAATCAAAACGTTTAGGCATTAAGGCAAACAACGGACAATTTGTAACCGCGGGAAGCATTATAGTTCGCCAACGCGGAACTAAAATCCACCCCGGACACAACGTAGGAAAGGGCGGAGACGACACATTGTTCGCGCTTATTGACGGCGTAGTTCGTTTTGAGCATTTAGACAGAAACAGAAAGAAAGTTTCCGTATACGCTCAATAAGTTGGTTTTAAAAAATCAAGCAATAAAAAGCTTCTTTATCGCTAAAGAAGCTTTTTTTTATTTCAGCATTTTATCATAAAAACTAATTTAAATTGTCATAAAGATTATTTTGTCATATAATCTACCCTATGGAAGTTTTGGTCGCCTCTAACGTTATAACTATTTATCAACCTGATAGTTTTAATATAAAAGATATTTTAGAATGCGGTCAAATTTTTAGATATGACATAACCCCTGCTTACGCCAGAGTATTATCTAAAGACCATTGCGCTGACGTCGTAACGGATAATGGAAAGATTGTAATCCATTGCGACGACGCTGGTTATTTTTATAAATTTTTTGATCTAAATAAAGATTACGCCGCTATAAAAAAAGCCGTCAGCGTCAATCCCTTTATGGAAAAAGCTATAAATTACGGAGAAGGGATAAGAATTTTAAAAAACGATTTTCTTGAAATGCTTATCAGCTTTATAATTTCCTCAAACAACAACATAGGCAGGATAAAAAGATCGCTGGACTTTATATGCAGAGAATGCGGTCAAAATATGGGCGAATATTACGCTTTTCCCAGCTTAGAAGCATTAGCCGAATTGCCCGAGAGCTTTTTTTTGCAAGCAGGCTGCGGCTATAGAAGCCCTTTTTTAGCCGAAACTATCGCGGCGATAAAGGACAAATTTGACCAGTTTTATCTAGATTTAAAAAACTCGGATACTAACTCCGCTCAAAAAAAACTGACGAGCCTAAAAGGCGTGGGGGAAAAGGTGGCTGATTGCGTTTTGCTGTTTGGATTGTCCCGCTACGACGTTTTTCCCGTAGATACTTGGATATATAAGGTTTATAAAGAAAACTTTGGCGGTGAATTAGAGTCTAGAAAAGCTATAAGACAGTATTTTTTGGGATTATTCGGGGATCTTTCGGGCTACGCTCAACAATATCTTTTTTATTACAAAAGAAATCTCGATTCTAAAATCTTAAAATAATTAAAATTTTTGTCAAAAGATGTTTTTTATTATCAGGGTATGATATAAAAAGATGTTTTTTATTATCAGGGTATGATATAATTTTATGCGTGAATACGGCGGAAAAAATCTTAAATTTTATTAAACTCAAGGTTTTTCGCTCTGAACTTTTATGGATAATTATTTCGGGAGCGTTGACTTCTCTTACGCTGTATTCAGATAAATTGTTTTTACTGACTTGGTTCAGCCTGATTCCCCTGTGCTATTTTCTTATAAAAAACCGCGAACGCGTCTTAAAATGCTTTTTGCTGGTATTTTTGTGGGCGGTTGTATATTATTTTATCCTTTATACTTGGTTTCTTTCCCTGCACCCTTTGACCATAATGGGCTTTTCCGAAGAGCAGAGCATTATAGCCGTTATTCTTATTTGGATCAGCGTAAGCCTTGCCCAAAGCTTAGAGATGTCTTTGGCAGGCTTGGCTTACGGGCTTATTAAGCCTAAAGGCGTTTTTTCGCCTCTAGTTTTGGGAGCGTTATGGGTCGTATTGGAATGGGCGGAAGGCTTCGGGCCTTTGGCTATGAATTGGGGAAGGCTTGCGTTGTCGCAATATAATTTTACCCCGGCGATTCAATCGGCTTCGCTGTTCGGCTCGCTGTTTATTTCTTTCTTGATCGTTATAATTAACGGGTTTTTGGCGCTATATCTTTGGGAATTATTTAATCATAAAAAATCCAAAAAATCGTTATACATAACGGCGGCGGTAATTTTCGCTGTTAACGTAATTTTTGGCTGCGTAAGGATCCCTATAGTAAACTCTTTAACCAAAAAAGCCCCCGCTTCTCCTATAGCGGCGATCCAAGCGGATTTTCCTTCGGTGGAAAAATGGGAAGCTACTCCCAGCGAAATTTTTGACGCGTATTACGATATAACGCTTAAAGCAATAGACGCCGGAGCAAAAGTAATTATTTGGCCGGAAACTACGGTGGTAGTAGCGCTTGAAGATTCGATATATTATTCAGAACTAGAACAGTTGGCGAAAAAAGAAAAAATTACTTTTATTATAGGCTCTATTTACGAAGACGAAGACTTTAATTCGTATAATTCGCTTTACTGCATAGATTTCGCCCAAGACGGCTTCAGTCTATATCACAAACGGCAATTAGTTCCCATCGGCGAATTTATACCCTTTGAAGAGTTTTTAAAAAAATTTAAAGTATTAGAGAAGTTTAACTTGTTTGAAGATTCAATAACTCCGGGCGGCCAAGCCGTAGTGTTTGACACATCTTACGGCAAATTCAGCGGGCTTATATGTTTTGATTCTATCTTTCAAAGATTCGCATATGAATCCGTCCAAAACGGCGCTCAAGTCTTGTTTGTGGCGACTAACGACTCGTGGTATATAGACTCTCCAGCGATTTACCAGCATTACGGGCATGCGGTATTAAGAGCGGTAGAAAACAAAAGGTTTGTGGTAAGAGCCGCCAACGCGGGCGTGTCCGGCGTTATTTCGTCTATAGGCCGCTCGATATCAAGTTTGGATCCCCATGAAGAAGGCTATGTTTTATACGACGTTCCCCTTATAAATTCTAAGACTTTATACTCTATAATAGGAGATTTTATCGCGTATGCCGCTATAGCTGGGATAATCGCGGCGTTTGCGTATTTTAGGCTTTTAGAAAAGATTTATATAAAACACAAAAAAGTCAATAACGAATAAAATAATAAAGCTATAAAATTATAATAATTCAGCAAAAAAATATATATC
>DATCKP010000025.1:0-20281 GCA_036562165.1 Clostridia bacterium | reverse complement strand
ATATATTTACATTATATATTAATTATATTTATATTCAGTTTAATGTGCTAAAGTCACATTATAATAACAATTAGAATTTACAAATCATATGTTAAATATAATTAATTGTTGACAAAAGAACTCTTTTTATGATATTATCTTTCATAAATATATTCAGACTATGACCGGAACAAGTAAGTTAATTTGTCGGACTTAAAGAGAGCTGTCGGAAGGTGCGAGACAGTAAGTCGGAATTAACCGAACTCATCCGCGAGTCTTTTGCCCGAAAGAATAAGCTTTTTTAAAGCTTATTTTAGTAGACGCAAACGCCTTACTCCCGTTAAAGAGTTAAAACGAGATTTTGGGAATTTTTTGTTTTGCGTTAATTCCCAAAATGAAGTTGAGTGGTACCGTGGCACTGTTCACCTCAAGAAGCGATTTCTTGAGGTTTTTTTATAATAATACGGAGAGCTTAAGAGATGAAGATCAAAGGCGCAAAAATTCTCATTGAAAGCTTAATTAACGAAGGCGTGGATACGGTTTTCTGTTATCCCGGCGGATACGTCTTGGACATTTTTGACGAGCTTTATCAAGTCCAAGACAAAATCAAGCAAGTTTTGACTTGTCACGAACAAGGAGCCGTCCATGCGGCTGACGGCTACGCCCGCATCAGCGGAAAGGTAGGCGTGGTTATAGCGACGAGCGGTCCGGGCGCCACTAACTTAGTCACCGGCATCACCAACGCTTATATGGATTCTATTCCTTTGGTTGCCATAACAGGCAACGTAGCGTTGTCTTTTTTAGGAAGAGACAGCTTTCAAGAAGTGGATATAGCGGGAGTGACTATCCCCGTTACCAAACATAATTATATAGTCAAAGACGTAAGAGAACTAGGTCAAATAATTTCTGACGCGTTTTATATAGCAAAAAGCGGCAGACCCGGTCCGGTATTAATCGACATACCCAAAAACATTCAGCAAGCCGAATGCGAGTGGGAGCCTATACCCGTAAGAAAGGTAGAGTATCCCAAGCCCGACATTAATAAGGCAAAAGCCGCTATAGACCTTATCAATTCAGCAAAAAAACCTTTGATTTATTTAGGCGGCGGCTGCATTTCCAGCGGCGCGCATAAACAAGTTTTGGAGCTTGCCGAAAAAATCGACGCTCCTGTCGCCTGTTCTATGATGGGTTTGGGCGGTTTCCCCGCGTCTCATCCTTTGTTTATGGGTATGATAGGCATGCACGGCCACGCTAACGTAAACTTCAGCGTCCAAGAATGCGATACCTTGATCGCTTTGGGAGCGAGATTTTCGGACAGAGTGGCAACCGACCGCAACAAGTTCGTAAAAGGCAAAGTCGTTCATATCGACATCGACAACGCCGAAATCAACAAAAACGTAAACGCGGACGCTCATATTTTGGGCGACCTTAAGACAGTTTTGGAAACAATCCTTCCTTACATAAACGAAAGAAAGAATCCCGAATGGATCGCCAGATGCAACGAGCTGAAAAGAACTAAAGTTCTAAAAGAGACCTTCCATAAGGTAAGCCCTAGAGAAATTTTAAGGAGCATAAGCAAAAACACGCCGGACGACCAGATAATCGTAACCGACGTAGGTCAGCACCAGATGTGGACTGCTCAAACCTGCTCTTTTGAAAAACCGCGCACTTTTGTAACAAGCGGCGGGCTTGGAGCGATGGGATTTGGAATGGGCGCGGCAATAGGAAGCGCTATAGCTTCCAAAAAAAGAGTCGTGCTTGTAACAGGCGACGGTTCTTTCCATATGAACTTCAACGAAGTGGTAACCGCGGTCGTTCAGAACTTGCCGATAGCCATATTCGTTATGAACAACAATACTTTAGGCATGGTAAGGCAATGGCAAAAGCTGTTTTACAAACACCGTTTCTCTAATACCACTCTCAACAGGCCTACTAATTACGAATACTTGGCTAAAGCTTTCGGCGCGGATTATCTTGAAATCAACGACAACAGCCACATCGACGAAATCGTAAAGAAAGCCGTAAGCTGCGAAAAACCCGTAATAGTTAACTGCTTGATAGGAATGGACGACAACGTATTGCCGATGATTCCTTCGGGCAAAAGCGTAAGCGATATGATTATGGAAATAGGAGATACGACAAATGGGTGAGAATTTGCATATCGTTTCGGCACTGGTTGCCAATAAGTCAGGCGTATTAAACAGAGTGGCGGGTTTGTTCTCCAAGCGCGGTTATAATATTGAAAGCCTGTCTGTCGCGTTTACCGAAGACCGCAACTATTCGCGTATGACCATCGTAGTCAACGGCGACGATTACGTGTTAGAGCAGATTACCAAGCAGCTTGCAAAATTGGTGGACGTAAAATACGTAGCTCAGCTTAATCCCGACAAATCCGTCCATAGAGAGCTGTTGCTGGTCAAGATAAACGCGTCGCCCCAACAGCGCGCGGAAATAGACGCTACCATAAGGCTTTATAAAGCCAAAGCCATTGACTTATCCCCTACTTCTATGATTATCGAGCTTACGGGCGAAAGCAATAAGATAGACGGATTTTTGCAAGTTATAAGCGAATACGGAATTATCGAAATGGCGCGCACGGGTTTGACCGCTTTGCAGCGCGGATCTAAAAGCATCAAAGAATTAGTCGAAAGCGAAGGAGAATAAATTTAAAAATGGGAAAAAACATTCAAGGTTTTGAAAAAGCCCCGCAGCGAAGCTTATATAAGGCGTTAGGAGTCACTGACTCCGAACTTGAAAAACCGTTGATTGCAATAGTTTGCGCCCAAAGCGAAATAGTGCCCGGGCATACTCACCTTAACTCTATAGCGGAAGCCGTAAAAGCGGGCGTTTACGCCGCAGGGGGAACGCCTTTTGTGGTGCCTTGCATAGGCGTTTGCGACGGCATTGCTATGGGACATATCGGAATGAAATATTCCCTGCCTTCCCGCGAAGTAATAGCCGACTCCGTAGAAATCATGGCAACCGCCCACGCCTTTGACGGAATGGTTTTGATCCCTAACTGCGACAAAATCGTTCCCGGCATGATAATGGGCGCGGCAAGAGTTAACTTACCTACCATAGTCATAAGCGGCGGCGCTATGCTCCCCGGCTGTTCTACGCGCGGCAAGACATTGTCTTTGACTTCGGTGTTTGAAGGAGTGGGAGCTCTAAAGGCGGGCAAGATAAGCCCTGAAGAGCTCAAAGACATCGAAGACAACGCCTGCCCTACCTGCGGTTCTTGCGCCGGAATGTTTACCGCAAACAGCATTAACTGCGTGACCGAAGCTTTAGGCATAGCCCTGCCCGGAAACGGAACAATTCCCGCGGTTTATTCGGAAAGATTGAGACTGGCTAAAAAAACAGGCGAAACAATCGTAAAATTAGTAGAGCAAAACCTTACTATTCGCCAAATAATCACCCAAGACGCGATACATAACGCGCTCGCTTTAGATATGGCGCTCGGCTGCTCTACCAACACGGTATTGCATCTAGCGGCTATAGCTTCCGAATGCGGTATAGAGTTTAATCTGGATATCGTGGACGAAATAAGCGCGGTAACTCCTAACCTTTGCAGGCTTATGCCCGCGTCCGATACCGCTATTGTCGACCTTTATCACGCCGGCGGCATAATGGCGGTATTAAAAGAGCTGTCCAAAATCAAAGTCAATAACGAATCCTTAATAAAAGGCAAATCTATTACCGTAACCGGAGAACCGCTTGAGAAAAGCTACGAAAACGCTTATATAAGAAACCCTGAAGTAATACGCCCTATCGAAAACGCTTATTCGCTTACCGGCGGCATTAAGGTGTTAAGGGGCAACATCGCCCAAGAAGGCGCGGTGGTAAAGAAATCCGCCGTGGCGCCTGAAATGATGGTTCACACCGGACCCGCAAGAGTTTTTGACAGCGAAGAAGACGCAAATAAGGCTATCTTAGGCGGAAAGATCAATAAAGGCGACGTAGTGGTAATAAGATACGAAGGCCCTAAAGGCGGCCCGGGAATGAGAGAAATGCTGTCCCCTACCGCTTCGCTTGCGGGCATGGGCTTAGACAAAGACGTAGCGCTGATCACTGACGGCAGGTTTAGCGGCGCTACAAGGGGGGCGTCCATAGGACACATCAGCCCCGAAGCTATGACCGGCGGAAATATAGCGCTTATAGAAGAAGGCGACTTAATACATATAGATATAGAAAACGGCAAGCTTGACGTATTGGTAAGCGACGAAGAGCTAGCCAAAAGAGCAAAAAATTGGCGTCCCAAAGCTTTGGAGCTTTCGGGCTATTTGCAAAGATATTCTGAGCTTGTAACCAGCGCTTCCAAAGGCGCTGTATTAAAAAAGAGTTTTTAATTGATAAAAAAAGTCAAAGGGTATTGATATGAGAAGAATCAAAATATTTGATACCACGTTAAGAGACGGCGAGCAATCGCCCGGCTGCAGCATGCACATAAACGAAAAAATCGAAATCGCCTTGCAGCTTGAAAAGCTCGGCGTAGACGTAATCGAAGCGGGTTTTGCCGTTTCGTCCGAAGGCGATTTTAAATCGGTAAAAGCGGTAGCGCAAGCTGTAAAAAACTGCGCGGTCGCATCCTTGTCTAGATGCGTCAAGGGCGATATCGACGCCTCCTACAACGCCTTAAAAGACGCGGCCGCGCCTAGACTGCACTTGTTCTTGGCGACTTCGCCCTTGCATATGCAATACAAACTCAAGATGTCGCCCGAGCAAGTTTTGGAAAGGATTGAAGAATCTATAAAATACGCAAAATCGCTGGTAAGCGATATAGAATTTTCCGCCGAAGACGCGGCAAGAAGCGACCCTGAGTTCTTGGCTAAAGTGTTTAGTCTTGCTATAAAATGCGGAGCTACCGTAATCAACGTGCCGGACACCGTCGGATACGCTACCCCGCAAGAAATGAAAGCGTTGATAGAATACTTGATAGAGCATGTCGACGGCATCGAAAAAGTGGATATTTCGGCTCATAACCACAACGATCTAGGCCTTGCTTGCGCCAACTCTTTGGCAATGGTGCTGGGCGGCGCTACCCAAATAGAATGCACCATAAACGGCATAGGAGAAAGGGCGGGTAATACCAGCCTAGAAGAAGTGGTTATGGCGATAAAAACCAGAGAAAGCTTTTATAACGCCTATACCAATATCAATACCAAAGAAATATACAGGACTTCCCGTTTGGTGTCCAATATCATAGGCGTGCCTATTCCGCCCACTAAACCCATCGTGGGCGCGAACGCGTTTGCTCACGAAAGCGGGGTTCACCAACACGCAGTATTATCCAATCCTTTGACTTACGAAATTATGCGCCCCGAAGACGTGGGCGTGCCCCAAAACAAGATTGTTTTGGGCAAGCACAGCGGAAGACACGCGTTTGTAGAGCATATGAAATCTGCCGGCTACGAACTGTCCCCCGAAGAAATCGACGAATACTTCGTAAAATTCAAAGCGTTGGCTGACAAGAAAAAATACGTTTCTCATAAAGACATCGAAGCTCTTATGACGGGCGTTGCCAAAAACATCACAGCCGAATACGAGCTTGTGGACTTTAATATGACCAGCGCGAAAAACAACAAGTCTTCGGCGACCATTACCATAAAAACGCCGCAAGGCATTGTTACCGCTACCGAGACCGGAAACGGCCCTGTAGACAGCGCGTATTTGGCAATAAAGAAGGCTTTGAAAAAAGACGTCGTGCTGTTTGATTTTCATATCAATTCCATAACCGAAGGCCAAGACGCTTTAGGCGAAGCCACTGTCAAGCTGAGCTGCGAAGGCAATACCGCCACAGGCAGAGGCGTGTCTACCGACGTTTTGGAAGCGGCTTTGCTAGCCTTTATCGACGGAATCAATAAATTGCAGGACAATTGAGTATGGAGCAAAGAAAAGTAATCGAAATTTTTGACTCGACATTAAGAGACGGAGCTCAAAGCGAAGGCATCAATTTTTCGATCGAAGATAAATTAGAAATAGTAAAAACTCTAGACGCCTTCGGAGTAACCTACATAGAAGCGGGCAATCCGGGCTCTAACCCCAAAGACCTTGAGTTTTTCAAAAGGGTAAAAGAGCTCAATCTTAAGGCGACCTTGGTCGCTTTCGGGTCTACCCGCCGCAAAGACATAAAACCCGAAGACGATAAAAACCTAGCTTCTTTGCTTACGGCGGATACTACCACCGTGGCTATCTTTGGAAAAAGCTGGAAGCTGCACGTTACCGAAATTCTTAACACCACGCCCGAAGAAAACCTAAATATGATAAAGGACACTGTCTCCTATCTTAAGTCTAAGGGCAAAAAGGTTATCTACGACGCGGAACACTTCTTCGACGGCTATAAAGCCGACCCTGATTATGCGATTGAGACTTTGCAGGCCGCTTACGAAGGCGGCGCCGAAGTCTTGGTGCTTTGCGACACCAACGGCGGCTGTTTCCCGCACGAAATTTACGAAATAACCAAAAAAGTAGCGGAAATTTTCAAAGACGTCAAAATAGGCATACACTGCCACAACGACACTTCGTGCGCCGAAGCGAACAGCATTATGGCGGTAAAAGCGGGAGCCGCTCACGTTCAAGGCACTTTTATAGGCTACGGCGAACGCTGCGGCAACGCGAACCTTTCTTCCATAATCCCTTCTTTGCAGCTTAAAATGGGCTATTATTGCGTAGCCGAAGACAAAATGGTTACTTTGACCGACACCGCAAGAAAGATAGCCGAAATCTCCAATATCCCGCTAGCCCAATTTTTGCCTTACGTGGGCTCTTCGGCGTTTACGCACAAAGCCGGCATGCACGCCGACGGGGTTTTGAAAGTAAGACACTCTTTTGAGCATATTAACCCCGAAGCCGTAGGCAACGAGAGAAAGTTTGTCTTAAGCGAAATAGCCGGCAGAAACGCGGTCGTAAATAAAATAAGAAGATACTTCCCCGAACTAACTAAAGACAGCCCTAAAGTAGTTGAGATTTTAAATATCATCAAAGAAATGGAACGCCACGGCTATCAGTTTGAAAGCGCTGAAGCGACTTTTTGGCTGATAGTTTACAAAGCCCTTGGGTTATATTCTCCCCAATTTGAGCTTATCAGCTACAGAACTATCACCCAAGTTCCTTCCGAAGAAATGCTGTCGGCTACAGCTATAGTAAAAGTCAAGGTTATGGACAAATACGAACTGACTTGCTCTCAAGGCGACGGCCCTGTAAACGCTTTGGATATCGCCTTGAGAAAGGCTTTGGAAGTGTTCTACCCTTCCCTGTCCAAAATGAGTCTTATCGACTACAAGGTAAGAGTTTTGGATTCCAAAGCGGCTACCGCCGCAAAGGTAAGGGTTTTGATAACTTCCACCGACGGCGTCAAAGTTTGGTCTACAGTGGGAGTTTCTACCGACATTATCGAAGCAAGCTTTAAGGCTTTGGTAGACAGCATCGATTATAAATTAATGATGGACAAAAACATTATTCCTAACGACAATTAACTTTCGGAAAATAAAATTTAAAAGATTGGAGATAGACGCTTATGGGTATGACAATGACTCAAAAAATCTTGGCGGCGCATGCCGGGCTTGACAAGGTAGAACCCGGTCAATTGATTACCGCCAAGCTCGACATGGTTTTGGCAAACGATATCACAGCCCCGGTCGCTATCAAAGAGTTTGAAAAAGCCGGGCTGGATAAGGTCTTTGACAAAAGCAGAATCGCTCTTGTTATGGACCACTTTACGCCCAACAAAGACATCAAAGCCGCGCAGCAATGCAAATGCGTAAGAGATTTCGCGGCCTCAAAAGACATCGAAAATTTCTTTGACGTAGGCAATATGGGCGTAGAGCACGCGTTGCTCCCCGAACAAGGCTTGGTAGGCCCGGGCGACTGCGTCATAGGCGCGGACTCGCACACCTGTACCTACGGAGCTTTGGGAGCTTTTGCAACGGGCGTAGGCAGCACGGACTTGGCCGCTGCTATGTATAGCGGCGAAGCGTGGTTTAAAGTGCCTTCGGCTTTGAAATTTGTATTAAAAAACAAGCCCGCAAAATATGTCACCGGCAAAGACATTATTTTGCACATCATCGGAAAGATAGGCGTAGACGGGGCGCTGTATAAATCAATGGAATACGCCGGCGACGGTCTAAAGTATCTTTCCATAGACGACCGCTTTACCATAGCTAACATGGCTATCGAAGCGGGAGCTAAAAACGGCATATTCCCCGTAGACGAAACAACTAAAAAATACATAAAAAGAAGATTTAAGAGAACTCCGGTAATTTACGAAGCCGACGCTGACGCGGAATACGAAAAGATATACGAAATAGACCTGTCTGCCTTAAGACCTACCGTGGCTTTCCCCCACCTGCCTTCTAATACGCGAACGATCGATGAATGCGGCGATGTCAAGATCGACCAAGTAGTAATAGGCTCTTGCACAAACGGTCATTTGTCCGACCTTGAAATTGCCGCCAAAGTGCTAAAAGGCAGAAAGGTAGCAAAAGGCGTAAGAGTAATAATAATCCCCGCCACCAACCAAATTTATATGGAAGCTATGAAAAAAGGCTATATCAAGACCTTTATCGAAGCCGGCGCGGTAGTGTCCACTCCTACCTGCGGCCCTTGCTTAGGCGGACATATGGGTATTTTGGCGGAAGGCGAAAGAGCGGTCGCTACCACTAACCGCAACTTCGTAGGCAGAATGGGACATCCTAAGAGCGAAGTTTATCTTGCTTCGCCTTACGTGGCGGCGGCAAGCGCGGTAACCGGAAAGATTTCTTCCCCCGAAAATCTATAAAGGAGAGACCAAATGAAAGGCAGAGTTTTTAAATACGGCGACAACGTAGACACTGACGTTATCATTCCGGCAAGATACCTTAACACCACTTTAGAAAGCGAACTTGCGGCTCATTGCATGGAAGACATAGACCCCGAATTTTCCAAAAAGGTAAAACCCGGCGACGTTATCGTCGCGCAAAACAACTTTGGCTGCGGCTCATCCAGAGAACACGCCCCTATAGCCATTAAAGCGAGCGGCATTCAATGCGTAATAGCCAATACCTTTGCAAGAATTTTTTACAGAAACGCGATTAACATAGGCTTGCCTATTTTGGAATGCCCCGAAGCCGTAAAAGAAATCAACGACGGCGACGAAGTAAGCGTGGATTTGGCTCAAGGAACGATTACAAACCATACCACAGGCAAAGTTTATCATACCCATCCTTTCCCCGAAAGCATTCAAGAAATCATAAAAAGCGGCGGACTTCTTAACAAGCTAAAGAAGGAGAAACAAAATGGCTGAATATAAAATTGCTGTAATCGACGGCGACGGCATCGGCCCGGAGATAGTCGCCCAAGCCATAAAAGTTCTAAAAAAAATAGAAACTTTAAGCGGCGTAAAATTTAATTTTACTCACGTGTTAATGGGCGGCTGCGCCATAGACCAAACAGGCACGCCCTTGCCTCAAGAGACTATAGACATATGCCTAAAATCCGACGCCGTTTTGCTGGGCGCGGTGGGCGGTCCCAAATGGGACAACCTGCCCGGGCACTTAAGACCCGAAAAAGGATTATTAAGCATAAGAAGCGCGTTAGGACTTTACGCAAATCTTCGTCCCGCTGTGCTGTACAAGCCGTTAATTGACGCTTGCAGACTGCGCAGAGACATAGCCGAAAAAGGCATAGATATGATAGTCGTAAGAGAGCTTACCGGCGGAATTTATTTCGGCGAACGCGGAATAAAAGACGACGGCAAGACAGCTTACGACACAGAGATTTATTCGGAATACGAAGTTGAGCGAATCTCGAGAATCGGTTTTGAGCTTGCAAGAAAGCGCAGAAAGCACGTGACCAGCATAGACAAAGCCAACGTTTTGGAAAGCTCTAGGCTTTGGAGAAGGGTAGCCGAAAGAGTGGCAAAAGAGTACCCCGACGTAACTTTCCAAAATATGCTGGTAGACAACGCGGCAATGCAGATTATAAGAGACCCGTCTCAATTTGACGTCATCATAACCTCTAATATGTTTGGCGATATCTTGTCCGACGAAGCGTCTATGACCACAGGCTCTATAGGAATGCTTCCTTCGGCAAGCTTAGGCGGCGGCAAATTAGGGCTTTACGAGCCTATACACGGCTCCGCCCCCGACATAGCGGGTCAAGACAAGGCTAACCCTATCGCCACTATATTGTCCGCAGCTATGATGCTGCGTTCGTCTATCGATATGCCGGAATACGCTCAAAAAATCGAAGACGCGGTAAACGCCGTGCTGGAAGCAGGCTACAGAACGGGCGATATTATGAGCGAAGGCAAAATTTTGGTAGGCTGCGAAAAAATGGGCGACCTGATCGCCGACGCTGTAAACTAATAAAAACAAAGCCTTCTATCAACGATAGAAGGCTGTTTAATTTCTTATAATTTTTAAGGCGTCTTACTATCTAAAGACGCCTTTTATTTGTTTAAATGTCACGCCGGCAAATTTTCGTTTATAAATTCTATAATCTGGTCTATAGTGTAATTTTCTATTAAGCTGTTAGGCTTATTTTGAATTATGCCTTTTTCATACAAGTCTTTCATGGTGGTGTTTTGAATTACGTTTTCGATTTCCGCGGGGACTTGGTCAAGCGGAGTCGAAGGATCGATCAGGCTCAAAACGCCCTTGTCGTTATCGCCTGCGGGATACAAATCCCCGAAAGTTAAGGTATTAAAAGCGTCTTCGATTTGGGTGACTTTCCAATATTGACTGTTTTGGGGCGTTCTTAATTTTTGAATTATTCTGCCCGTAACAGTTTCGGGGTTTTCGGGCTCTTCCAAAATATCGGCAAACGTCAAGCTCTCAAAGACTTCTTTGAGCTTGGTATCCAATTCGGTCAATCTCGCGTTGGAAGCCCATATCTTATATAAGATATTATCAGCCATTACGCCCGTTTGAGGCTCTTTAATTACGCTTTGGACGGTCAAATTAGCGGGCAAGTCCAAAACAAGCTTGTTTATTTCGTTCAAGCTGTAGCGAACCTGCGCGCCTTGACCGTTGTCATAAGTCATAGTTCTTAAAGTATTGATTATATTGGCCGCGGCAAAATCTACGCTTTCGTCCGGCTCGTCGATAATCTCGTCGATATAGGTATTGTTCAAAATTTCAGGCAATTTTTGAGATAGTTCAGTGACTTTATAATTGCCGTCATATAATTTTTGCATTATTACTTTGGAAATCTTGTCAAGATCTAATTCCGCAGGGTTTTTCAATACATCTTGAGAGGTAAGAGCGGAAGGCAGGTTGTTCATAAGTTCGTTTAACTCGCCCAATCTATACCAATCCGAATCGCCCGCTGGCTCTTGAGCCGGGTCTTGAACCGTTCCGTCTTTTTTCAAAAAGCGTATTTTGTTGATTATATTTTGAGTAATCTTATCGGAATCAGGGCTAGGCGGGTCAATAATTTTATAGATATACATATTATTTATTTCGTCGCCTAAATTCTTCAAAGGAACGCTGTCGTCTATATCCAATATCTCAGGCAAGGAGACGTTAAACACCGTCTTAAGATCGCCTGCAGTAAGCGAATCAGGATAACTGCTTAAGCTCTTTTCGCCTTGAATGGTATACGTTCTTAAATCCCAAAGCAAAGCGTCAGCGCCTTGGGGAACAGGCCCGTCGTAATCTTCTGGATAAGTCTCAAAGTCGCCGTAAGGATCGCCTAGTATGCTGCCTATTTTGACGCTGCTCAAAAGATTTTGAGACATATTGTTTAGAGTATAATTTCTCAAAGCCCAGAGCATAGAATCGGCTCCGCCAGGCAAAGCCCCTTGATAGTTTTCGGGATAAGTTTCAAAATCGCTGTAAGGCTTGCCCAACAAGACTCCGATTTTTATTTCATTCATAACATTTTCGGACAAATTGTTTATGGTATATGTCCTGATCGCCCAGATAAGCGGGGACGCGCCGTCGGGAGCGGCGGAATCAGGGTTTTGCGTATCGTCGTAAGGCGGGCCCAAAATGCTGCCAATCTTGACTTCGGACAAAATGTTAGCAGAAACATTAGATAAAGTATAATATCTTATCGCCCACAATATCGGCGTAGCGTCTAAGGGCGCAGGGCCTTGATATTCGGGCGGATAGGTTTCAAAATCGTTATAAGGCGCGCCTAATATGTCGCCTATTTTTATTTTGCTTACCGCGTTGCCCAACGAATTGGCGATTTGACCGACTTTTACGTCTTTTAACGCGTCGATTAAGAAAGAAAATCTATCAGGATATTTTACGCCGTATTCCAAAGCGATTTCGTCTAAAGTTTTATTAGGAATAGAGCTTACGCTCAAAATAATTTGCTCTATCGACATATCCTTAATAGCCGCGTTTTGTTCCAAAAACGCGTCCAAAAAGGCTAAATCCTGTTTGGTTATTTTTCCTATTTTATTTATAGTTAAATTTTTATAACTCCAAACTCCTAAATAAACTAATCCGCCGACGGCGGCGATAACTCCAAATATAACGCCAAGCAAAAATGAACCTAACCTGGCTAACCAGTTTCTCATAATATACTCCTTAATAATCTTTTAAAAGATTTATATAAAAATTTTTTCTTTTGATTTATAGTTAATTTAATTATATACCACAAATACGTTTTAGAAAAGACTTAAAAAAATTATGATATTTTAAAACAATGCTTGCTTTAATGTTAATCGCTTGCTTTATATTTATAAAAACAACTTTTTTTAGCTAAATAAATATCATAATTAGGCTTAAAAATAGGTTTAATTATTCAATAATTATTGACAAAAGCTTAAACGCAATAACGTGTATTAATAACTTATTATCCTACTATTAATTTAAGTTAGATTTATAATACTAAGAAAAGGGCAAGAGTAAAATAAGCAAAACCGCCTTATAAGCAGGCTTAAAATAAACTATGAAAAACAAAACTTCTTAAGGGCTGCGCCCAAGCTTTTGAAAGCCGTTAAGGCGAATATATTATTAAACCCCAAAAATAACTTATATAAAAAACGGGCTATTATAAAATAACAGCCCGATATTGCCATATCCCGACGATTTAATATAACCCGTTTAGAAAAGAGTTTTTTATATTTTCTTAAAACTATTCAATCGCCGTTCTAAAAGAAAGCTTTCTGTTTACCATAAAGAATTTTGACTTAAATAGTTTAAATGTCTCGAATACCGAAACGCTTTTGTCCACGCAATTTACTATTACGGACTCTATATATTTAGGCGGTATCAATGTCAAAGGCCACATATGCCTTAAGATTATGTCTTTTTCTATTTTGTTTATGTCAAAAAACTTTTGGGCATTTTCATAAGCTATTTTAGGGTGCTTAAAAGCGTGCAATTTTACGCCTTTGTTTTTGTCGTGCCAATCATACAAGAAAAAGTCGTGCAGCATCGCGCCCCTTATCAAAGACTTGTAATCAATCCTAAAAGGCAGATTAATCGCGGTTATGTAGCTATAGTAAGCCACGGCTATGCTGTGAGACAAACACGAAACTTTGCCGTGCTGTATAAATTTATCCATTTTATAGATTTCGGGATGTTTCAAAATTTCGTTGATCGTATTAAGAAAATAAATCTTTTGTTGCTTAGTCAAATTCATAAAAAAATCCTTATATAAGTATGCTTTTATAGTAATATAAGGGCTCTTATTTGTCAATAGAGAATCCAATGCAAAATATGCTAAAAAATAATTTATTTTAGGAAAATCTAAATGCCGCATATCTTACTATGCGGCGATGTCGCAAGAGAACAATAAGCGTTATCATTAAAAAGCGGCGAGTGATGATTGGCAAAAGCGTAATCTATGAGCAAAATAAAAAATACTATGCTTTTTTAGCATAGTATTTTTTTGGTCGGAGTGACTGGATTTGAACCAGCGACCTCTTGGTCCCGAACCAAGCGTGCTACCATCTGCACCACACCCCGATTTCCTAACTAATCGGCAGATATATATTATCACAAAGTCAACTTTTTTAAAAGCGTATAAAAGGCAAAATCAATTATTTCTTTTAAGGCAATTAATGGATTGCCTAAAATTTTTTCATAACCATAATATGAAAAAATTTTTTTTGCGATGTCAAGCTTTTTTAAGAGATAGGTTTTTAGAAAGGTTAAAACCATATATTTGTTTATTTTTTTGCCTTATGTTAGACTATTGTAAAAAAAATATAAGGCTGAAAAGGATAGACGCAATGAAAAATACCAAAAAAATAGCTGTAGCGGCTGTGTTGATAGCTTTAAGCTTTGTAATGCCTTATTTTATGCCCACTATTACTCTTCCCTTTACTACTTTTACATTGTTTTCGCACGTGCCGGTAATAATCGCGATGTTCGTTTCGCCTTTTACGGCGGCAATGGGCTGCGTAGGAACGGCTTTGGCGTTCTTTTTGAAAACTAATCCATTGGTAGCTTTAAGAGCCGCGTCTCATATCTTTTTCGCTTTGCCCGGCTCGATCGCGATCAAAAAAGGCTTCATAAATAAAGGTTTTGCGATATTTTTAGGCGGTCTTGTTTTAGGAATTATCCACGGCGCCGCCGAAATAGCGACAGTCGCCGTTTATTTGGGCGTTCAAGGAAAAACTTTCACTTTATATTACATAATGATAGAAGTAGGGCTTATTACTCTGGCTCACCATTGCATAGATTATATCTTCGCTTTTATCGTTTACCAAAGCTGCGCCAAAGCACGCCTTTTGGAAAACAAGTTTTTGTTGCGGCTTAGAAATACCGAAAAAGCCTAAAAAGGCAGTTCTTTAAGCCAGTCAGGCAAAGCACGCAGATAATAACCGGTGAATATTGTTAGTTCTTCGCCATTTCTTTTTACGGTTATCGTTAATTGATCATCGCTTTTTTCGTTAGCGCAATAATAAGACAGTTCTATCAATATAGAAGGGCTGCAAATTTGAGTATCGTCTAAAAACATGCGGTTTACGTCGATATCGTTAATTTTGACAATTATTTCGTTTGTTTTTAGACCCAAATCTTCGATATCTTTTGTGGCGAACAATACGTTGTTATCTTCTTTATCAAGGGCGGGCTTAATAGCCTTAACATAATCCGAAAAACCGTTTCTTGCTCGAGAAGCGTCCACGACTACGCCTTGATAGTTAGCCAAAACATAATCGCAAATTGCTTGAGCCAAATTGGAAGGAATGGCAAGGCTCATATTAGCCGCCAGATAATAAGACTTATCAAAGCTAAATCCGTTATTAATTACTTCAGCCAAATATCCGTAACTATTTACGCCTATTACTTCTCCTTTTAGGTTAAACAGCGCGCCGCCGCTGTTTCCCGATTGAATAGCGGCGTCATGTCTTATAAGGTATTGTTCGCTGTTAGACGAATAGCCATAGGAGTTTCTTTGAGCCGCCAAAAGCTCTTCTGTTACGCTTATAGAGCCCGAAGTGTAAGAAAGACCGTATCCCAAAGAATTTCCTATAACAAACACGGGCTGGCCTTTAAAAACGGCTCTGCTGTTGCCCCAAGGCAATATGCGGTCGTCTATATCCGCGATTTCTTTTTCTAAAGTCAATACCGCAATATCCATTTGGGCGTCATAGCCCATGATTTTTGCCGTCTGCTCAAAATAATCCGCCTTGTCTCCAAGTTTTATTAATATAGAATATTGAGATTTTCCTACGGCAAGTTGTATAACGTGATAATTAGTTATAATAACGGGATAATTAGTAGTCTTGTTTTTTGCCGCTATAAAGCCGCTGCCTTGGGAAGTTGAAGAATTATAAGGCGATTGAACTAAAATCTCAACGCTTCCCTTTGTTGCGGCGCTTACTATTTTTCCAAAATCCTGAGTATTTTGGTATACGGCGTCTTTTTTGTAATAGTCGTCTTCGTCTTGGGGATTATCTATTTTGGGTTGGTTGTCAATATCGGAGTTATCAAAGCCGAACCAATTATTAATATCCGTGCAAGCGGTCAAAAACGCAAAACAAATTATCATCAAAAAAGAAACTAAAGAAATTCTTGAAAGTTTCTTCATTTTTATCACCTTATTAATAATCTTTGTTAATATATCTTTTGTTTGAAAATAAATCGCCTAAAATAAGTTATTTTAAATTTTAGCACTAAAAAAGGCTCAGGTAAATAACCGAGCCTTTAATTTTGTATGAATTGTCACATTACTTCGCGACGGATTTTATAAATTCTACTACGTCTCTTACTGTTTTCATCTCTAAGGCTTTTTCGCTAGGAACCGAAATGTTATATGTATCTTCCAATTCCATAAGCATTTCGATGATATCTATAGAATCCGCGTTAAAATCAGTCACGATATTGGAGTCCATAGTAATTTTATCGGTATCTTTTATCTTGAGCTGTTGAGCCAAGACCGATTTAACTTTTTCGAAAATTACTTTTTCGTCCATATTTTCCTCCAAAACAAACCGTTAAACCCTAAACATTATATCTTATCTGCTTAAAAAAAACAATCAAATATTTATGTATAAAATTATGTTATATCGATAAGCTCGTCAAGCCAAGGTATCTCTCTTTGCAGATAAAGCCCGTAAATCGTATACGTTACTTCCTCTTTGCCTTCAAGCAAAGTTAGTTGAAGATTATAAAAAGGATGATCGCTTAAGTCCGTTTCTTTCTTTCCATAATACAAGCTTAATTCTTGGAAAATCGAAGCCGAAGGCGTATATATGCCTTTATGAAAATCGTTAACGTCTACGCCGTTTATCTTGGTTATAATCTTGTTGCGTAACCTTAAGTCAAAAAAGGAACTAGATATCTTTAAGACGTTGTTGTAATCGTTGTCCATTGCCGCGGACACGTTTTTGAGATTAAACTCAAAGCTTTTTCTTACGCTTGCAATATCGTTTACGCGTTTAGAGTAGTTTTCGCTGTTGTCCCTGATATAATCCAAAACAGCCACAGCCATATTGGACGGCACCGCAAGCCCTACGTTATCCGCGGGGATTTCCACGCTCTCGCCTAATCCTAGAGAAACGGTCTCCGCGGTAGCCTTATACGTGTTAATGCCGATGACTTGGCCGTTGCCCGACATATTAAGCAAAATTCCGCCGCTGTTGCCCGAATTTATAGCTGCGCTTGTTTGGATAAGATGCTGGGTCGTGCCGTGAGCGCCTGTCTTTTGGGACAGCGTTAATTCTTGAACCACTTCGGGTATGCTTATTTCGCCCGCAGTGACGGACAAACCGCCGCCCAAAGCGTTTCCTATGGCTACTACTCTTTGACCGTATTGCAAAAGCCTGCTGTTGCCAAATTCTACCACTCTTTTATCCGCGTCCTGCAAATCCACGTCAAGTCTTAATACGGCTATGTCTATCTCGGAGTCGTAGCCTATCACTTGAGCCGTGGTTTTGAAAAAGTCCGCTTTGTCAAACAGTTTTATATATATCTTGTAACCCGAAAATTTATCTTCAACCGCCGGGCTTATGACGTGATAATTGGTCATTATAATAGGATTTAAAGCGTCTTCTTTATTAACGTAATCGACTATAAATCCCGTTCCCGAATATAAAGCGTTGCCTCCCCTTGTTTCTATCGATACTACCGAAAACAAGTTGTTTTTGGCTATAATTACTTCCGCGTCGTCCGTTACCTGATAATTTACGATGGTTTTTTGAATAACTGATCCGGGAACGCGTTCAGGCTCGGAAGCTTTAAATAACAAATAAGAAAAAAACGCTCCCGTAATCGCGCTTGCAATCAACAAAACGGCTGTAATAAGTATATTAGTTCTTTTAGGTTTTGTTTGGTATTCGTAATTGTCATTAGTGTAATAGTACATTCCCCAATTTCCTTTAGATTTTTTTATACGATTTTAACATACGCGGCTATATTTATTATTAAAAATAAAAATCAAATATATTAATTTTTGGTTACAAATATTTGATAAACTCTATTGCTTTGCCAAACGCTTGCATTAAATAAAAGCGTAATACACGCTTTTAGTAATCACAAAAATCTAGCGATATAGGGATTGTCTTTTTTGTCGGTGATTTGCCAATTTATCGGTTCAATGCCGTGATCGATAAGATATTGATTAGCTTTGGAAAAATGCCTGCAGCCAAAAAAACCCGCGTACGCCGAAAGGGGACTGGGATGAGCGGCTTCCAAAATGCAATGCTTATCAGGGTCGATAAGCGATTTTTTGGATTTTGCGTTGTTGCCCCAAAGAAAGAACACCACGTTTTGTTTTTGCTCGTTTATTATCTTAATAATCTGGTCGGTAAAAATCTCCCAGCCCATATTTTTGTGCGAATTAGGCTTGCCCGCTCTTACGGTTAATACGGTGTTTAAAAGCAGCACGCCTTGCATCGCCCATTCTATCAAGCAGCCGTGATCGGGGATTTTAAAGCCTAAATCGTTTTTGAGCTCCAAAAATATATTTTGCAAAGACGGCGGGATCGCCACGTTGGGTCTTACCGAAAAACACATTCCATGAGCTTGTCCTTCGCCGGGATAGGGGTCTTGTCCTAGTATCACCGCTTTAAGATCGCTTAAGGATGTGGCTTTAAGAGCGTTAAAAATATCATACATATCGGGATATACCGTATAGTATGTATACTCGCTCTTTAAAAACGCTCTTAATTTTTTGTAATAATCTTTTTCAAACTCGTCTTTTAAAACTTCGTCCCAATCGTTGTTAAACTTGACCACTTTTCAGCCCGCCTTTAGCACTTTTAAGTGTAACACAATAAATCGTTATACGCAAATATATGCTTTTATGAGCATATAAGCATAAAAAAATAACAGCTTACAAACCGCCGAGTACAAAACATCAGCATATGTTCATAAGACTGTTATATTTAGCAAAGTATTATTTAGACGGGCTGGTATGGACTTGGACGTGCTTTGCGTTGAATTCCTTTTCGATAATATCGTGCACTTGATGGCTTATCTCGTGGGCGCGTTCAAAAGACAAGCTTTTGTCCACTATTATATCTATATCCACGTATAATTTTTCTCCAAACTTTCTGGTCTTTAGGCTTTCTATCGCCAAAATATCGGTCATTTTCATCGCGCGCTCTCTTATCTTGTTTTCTATATCTTCGCCTGCCGAAGAATCAATTAATTGTTTTGCGCTTTCTATTATGATTTTTACGGCTTCTATCAGAATTATGCCCGCCACAATCATAGACGCAACTTGTTCCATAAAATAAATATTAAAATACGCGAACACCAAACCAATCAAAACTGCTATAGAGCTTAACGCGTCTGTTCGGTTATCAACCGCGGCGGCTTTTATAGCTTCGGATTGATATTTTTTGCCTGCTCTTATGCTAATCTGATAAAGCCCTTCTTTCATCAAAATCGAAACGGCCATAACGATAATAGAAGCATTGAGATGCTTAATAGGCTCGCTCGGCTGAGCTATGAGCGATTTTACCGCGTTTATAAAAAATCCGCCGGCGGTTATTATTAAAATAAAAGCTATAATAATGCTTATTACAAACTCTATCCTTTCGTGTCCGTAAGGATGGCCTTTGTCGCTTTTTTCGGAGCTGAAACCCACGGCAAGCATAGCGATTACAGTCGTTCCTACGTCGGACAAACTATGCACGCCGTCGCTGATTATAGCAGAGCTTGAAGCTATAATGCCTGTTACAATCTTCATTACGGCAAGCAAGATATTTACGATAAGAGATATAATATTAATTTTTTGTAAAGCCTTAATCCGCGCTTCCATGTCGTTCTGTTTAAGCAAAATTTATTTCTTTATATCATATTAAAACATATATATCAATGTTAAACGCAAAAAAAGGCATAAAGTAAGCCCAAACTAATTATGTTAGTTTGGGCTAATAATGTTAGATTATTCTAAATATTTAATATTAATAAAGTATTATAAATAACTTCTTACTTCCAAATTTATGCCAAGACCTTCCGCAAGCTGTTTGCATTTTTCTATGTCTTCTTTAGGAATTATGTCAACTACGGTAAACTTAGTAATTATTCCGGCGTCTTTGCAGCTTTTCGCGAATTCCAGCATAGCGTAAAAACCCTGCTCGCCGAAAACGCTCAAGCACATTTTATCGTAATCTTTGGCGTTATATTGATTAAGGCTTATGCTTACTACGTCTATATTGCCCGCCAAAGACGGAACTATGTCATAATTGTTTATGATATTGCCGTGTCCGTTGGTATTAAGCCTGGTTTTGACTCCGCGCGATTTTAAGTATTTGGCTATTGCTACCAATTGCTCTACGCGGTAAGTAGGCTCGCCGTAGCCGCAAAACACTACTTCGGGATATTTTGAAAGGTCTTTTTTTTCAAGCTGTTCGATTACTTCTTGGGCTTCGGGCTCTTTGTCCAGCCAAAGATTATAGCCGTTAAGC
>DATCKP010000024.1:0-8501 GCA_036562165.1 Clostridia bacterium | reverse complement strand
GATATATGAGTTCCCTCAACATCGTGATCTACAGCTTTGCCTATATCGTGCAACAATCCAGCTCTCTTGCAAACCATTACATCTAGCCCAAGTTCCGCAGCGAGCAATCCAGCTATATGAGACACTTCGATGGAATGTTTTAAAATATTTTGACCGTAGCTTGTGCGATATTGCAATCTTCCCAATAACTTCACAAGCTCGGGGTGTATTCCATAAACGCCTGTTTCAAATACTGCGTTTTCGCCTGCTTCTTTAATATGATTTTCGACTTCTTTTTTGACCTTTTCGACGACTTCTTCAATCCTAGCAGGATGAATTCGTCCGTCAGCGATAAGTTTTTCCAAAGCTATTCTAGCTACTTCTCTTCTTACAGGGTCAAAGCCTGACAAAATAACTGCTTCGGGAGTGTCGTCTATAATTAAATCAATTCCGGTAGCGCTTTCTAAAGCTCTTATATTTCTGCCTTCGCGACCGATTATGCGTCCTTTCATTTCGTCGTTAGGCAACGGCACTACCGAAACTGTAACTTCGGCGGTATGTTCTACGGCGCATCTTTGAATAGCCAAGCTAATTATCTCTTTAGCCTTTTTATCGGCTTCTTCTTTAGCCTGCTGTTCGATATTTCTTACCAGCACCGCAGCGTCTTTTTTAGCTTCTTGCTCGTATTGAGATATGAGCATCGCTTTGGCTTCTTCTTTGGTCATCGAGGCGACTCTTTCTAACTCTTCGACGATCTTCGCTTCGGTTTCTTTTACTTGCTCGTATGCGCGATTTAGTTCTTGCTCTTTTAAAGCTAGATTCTTGCTTGTTTGTTCTAAGGCTTCAAGCTTTTTTTCGATAGTTTCCTTCTTCTTGTCAAGGTACTCTTCTTTTTGAAGTATACGGCTTTCCATCCTTTGAAGTTCATTGCGTCTTTCTTTTACTTCTCTATCAAAATCCGCACGCAATTTATGCACTTCTTCTTTTGCTTCTAATATGGCTTCTTTTTTTATCGTTTTGGCTTCCAAATTAGCATCTTTGATAATTTTATCAGCCGTCTGAGTAGCGCTTCCTATCTTGCTCTTAACTATCCGCGCATTTATGATATAACCTACAATCAGGCCTATTATCAATGCGGCGATAGGTAATAAAATTATCAGAAGAAGGTCTATGTTAGCCAAAATGCTCAGCATGTCGCCGTTCATTTTTACCTCCTATTCAGTTTTCAATCTGCGCTTAAAATGATTTATAAAATCTAACGAGATTGTCAAAATCTAATAAATCAAGTGCATTAGTTCAATGATATCCAATTAGCTTTAAAATGTCAACCTACTTTATAATGATAAAGCGTTTTTATTGGTATTGTAATATTCTCTAATTTTTTGCTCGATTTCTTTGCACATTTCTTGGTTAGAAACTAAGAATTTACGAGCGTTTTCTCTGCCTTGGCCTATCCTTTCGCCGTTATAGCTATACCATGAACCGCTCTTTTCAAGTATGCCGCATTCTACGCCCAAATCTAATATACAGCCTTCGTTGGAAATGCCTTGACCGTAGATGATATCAAATTCGGCTGTTCTAAAAGGAGGCGCAAGTTTATTTTTGACTATTTTTGCTCTAGTTAAACTACCCACCATTTCAGAGCCGTCTTTTAAATTTTCGGCTTTTCTAACGTCTATTCTTATGCTCGCAAAAAATTTCAAAGCCTTGCCGCCAGAAGTAACTTCTGGAGAGCCGAACAAAACCCCTACTTTTTCGCGCAATTGGTTTATAAAGATAACGCAAGTTTTAGTGCGGCTTATTACCGCAGCCAGCTTTCTTAAGGCTTTGGACATAAGCCTTGCCTGCAAGCCTATATGGTTGTCGCCCATTTCACCTTCGATTTCGGCTTTGGGAGTCAACGCGGCTACGGAGTCTATGACAATTACGTCAAAAGCGCCGCTAGATACCAAAGTCTCGGTAATATCCAACGCTTGTTCGCCGTTATCAGGTTGAGATATGTAAAGGTTATCAAGATCTACACCCAAGTTTTTAGCGTAAACAGGGTCAAGGGCGTGCTCAGCGTCAATAAACGCCGCCGCGCCGCCTTTTTTCTGCGCTTCGGCTATGACATGCAAAGAGACAGTCGTTTTGCCGGAAGATTCAGGACCGTATATTTCAATGATTCGTCCCCTAGGCAAACCGCCTATGCCTGTAGCCAAGTCCAACGTCAAACATCCCGTAGATATAGTCTCAATGGGAGTATTGATGGTTTCGTTAAATTTCATTATAGAGCCTTTTCCAAATTGTTTTTCAATTTGGGCAATGGCTTGCTCTAATGCTCTTTTTTTATTTTCATCCATATTTTTTGCGTTCTCCTTTTTGGATAAATAGATTAAAAACCTTTAAGATATTGAATCAGCCTGAAAAAAGCGTTATCGCAACCTTGCGAAATTATCTGTTCTCTATTGCCTTCAAAATGGTTTTCAAAAATATGAATACCATCTTTATCGCCTAAAGCCAAATAGCATAAGCCTACGTTGTCCCCTTCGGGACCCGCAAAGCCCGTAGTAGCCATTGCGATATCCGCGCCGGCTTTTATAAGCCCTGCGGCCATTTGATAAGCCGTCTCGCTGCTTACTACGCCAAAATTATCTATAACGCTTTTGTCTATTCCAAGTCTAGCCATTTTGGATTTTTCGGTATAAGTTACTAATCCTTCTACTAATACTTTGCTTGCGCCGGGATTTTGAATCATCCTAGAAACTATATTGCCGCCGGTATATGATTCGGCAATTGAAATCGTCCTGTTTGATTGTAATAACAAATTAAAAGCCGCTTGGCTGAGCGTTACGTTGCCTTCGGCGTATAAGTAATTTATAACTCTTTCTTTGATGTTGTTGATTATATTCAAAACTTCTATGCCCGACATATTGTCGGTATAGCCGATCACGATATCGCACAAAGCGTTATTTTGTATATAGTCTATGCTCACGCGCGCTTTCGCTCTAGAAACGTCTTTTATAAGCTCTTTGCAAATATCAGCGTTTAGCCCGTATGTTCTTAAAACGTGTTTATATCTATGAGTGATAGACTTAGAGACCAAAACGGGCAATACCATATCTTCAAATAATTTCAGCCCCTGGTCGTCCGTATCAATAAAAGCTATATCGCACGAATTATAAGAAGTATAAATATCCGAAGGAGTCGCGCCCAAAAGCTCTTTGTAAGTATTTTCGGCGTTTAGAATTAGAACATACGAACAAACTTTAGCGGCGTATTTTAAAAAAATCAAAAAATCGTCCTCCAAAAACCTATTGGCTTTTGTTATGCCGCTTACGTCAATGCCGTTTTCGGACAATAACTCTGCAAGTCTTGATATGTATTTTTCGCATTTATTCGTATGGTCTAAAGCCAATATATGTATTTTCATAGGCGACTTCTTAATATAAATATATGTTTTATTGCTTACAGGTCTAGGATACAGCTTTTTGCTGTTTTTGTAAAGAGATAAATTGTTAAAAATCCTAAATTAATCCCTTATAACCTCAAGCCCTTTTTTAAAGTAATGCGCGCCGGAAAAAATAGTAAGAGCCAAAGATATCAAAAATAACCCGAAACCAGCAAAGTAAAGATATATGTAATTAAAATTTAATAGGCTTCCCAAATCTTGGGCGGCCATCAAAATAGGAAGAGCTACCGTTTGGGTGGCTGTTTTTGCTTTGCCGAATATATCTGCCGCCATTATATAATTTTTGGACGCTGCTATCATTCTGATATTATTAACGATCAAATCTCTTGCCAATATAATAATTATAGAAACCGCCAAAATTATTTGAATGCCGTAATCAACCGGCGCGGCAATCAATAACAAAATCAATGAAGACGAAACCAAAATTTTATCGGCTATGGAATCCAAAAATTTGCCTAATGTTGTTACAAGATTATATTTTCGCGCTATAAAGCCGTCCCAAAAGTCGGTTGCAGCGGCTAAAATAAAAACGCCGGTGGCATACAGCCTTGCATATGGCAAAACAGGATCTAATAAAAACAAAACAATAATTACAGGAACGAGAATAATTCTCAAAATAGTTAATTTATTAGGCAAATTCATTGCATAACTCCTTTTAAATCATACGTCCACGACTCAGTTATCTTAACGTCGTAGAAGTTTCCTATTTCGGCGTAATCGCCTGTAAAGTATACTAACGTATCGACTTCAGGCGCGTTATATTGTGTTCTGCCGTAAAAAAGCTTTTTGCTAAAGTCTATACCTTCATATAAGACTTTCAATGTTTTGTTGATATATTTTTTGTTGTTTTCGATTACCACTCTTTGCTGAACGGCCGCGGCTTGTCTCAATCTTAAATTTTTAATTTTAGCGGGTATTTGGCCGCTCATTTTGGCGGCGGGAGTGCCTTCTTCGCGGGAATATGTAAAAAATCCTACGTTGTCTAATTTGAATTCTTCTAAAAACGCCAATAATTTTTCAAATTGGGCGTCGGTTTCTTGCGGAAATCCTACGATAAACGAGCTGCGTATGCTTATATCCCCCGCCTGTCTGATCTTGGTTATAAGCTCTTTGATGCCTTCTTCTGTTATTCGGCGGTTCATTCTCTTTAAGATTGTATCATCGATATGTTGCAAAGGTATGTCAAGATAGTTACAAATTTTAGGTTCGGAAACTATCAAATTGAGCAATCTATCGGTGACTGTTTCGGGATAGCAATAAAGCAACCTTATCCATTCGATGCCGTTTATTTTGGTAAGGTCAAACATTAAGTCTGTTATATCGTAATCTTTATACAAATCGCTTCCGTATCTTCCCGTATCTTGAGCGACCAAAATCAGCTCTTTTACGCCAATATCGGCAAGGCTTTGGGCTTCTTTTAGAATATTTTCTTTAGCCCTAGACGCGTATCTGCCCCTGATGCTCGGTATAGAACAAAAAGTACAATGATTATTGCAGCCCTCTGCTATCTTTAAATACGCGTAATGCTGGGGCGTCGTCAAAACTCTTTCAATAACATCGTTGTCCTTAGGAATATTGCTGTAATAAAGCTCGCCGTCGTATAAACGCTCAATAATCTGGGCGATATCGGAATAATTGTATGTGCCAATAAACGCGTCGACTTCAGGCAATTCTTTTTTTAAGTCGTTAAGATATTTTTGGCTTAAGCACCCCGTAACGATGATTTTTTCGCATTTATCCTTTTTTAATTCTATAGCGTCTAATATGGTCTCGATTGACTCTTTTCTTGCTTTTTCTATAAAAGCGCAAGTGTTGATTATTATTATTTCGGCTTCGCTTAAATCGTCAATTACTTCTAATCCCGTGCCTTTCAAAAAGCCGAGCATTTTTTCAGTGTCTACTCTGTTTTTGTCGCAGCCTAGCGAAACAATGCCTAGTTTTTTATTTGTTAATGTTTTCATTTAAATCAAAAGGTTCTCCAAATTCTTGTTCAAATTGTTCTGGCGTAATTAAGACTTTGCGCGGCCTATTAGTGCCGTCAAAGGCTGATATATATTTTTTAAGCTCAAGCTGATCCATAATTCTTGCCGCTTTGGCGTATCCGTACCTAAAACGTCTTTGAATAAGCGTTGTGGAAGCTTGCCCCAATTCTATAAACATTCTAACAATGTTGGCAAGATTAGGGTCTTGCTCGTCGGCAAAATTAGCTACGGTAACGCCGTTATTTTCGGTTTCGTTAGAATTAAAAATCAGCTTTTCTAATTCGGGGTCAAAATCAGACGGGTTATGTTCTTTTACAAAATCAACCACGTCGCATACTTATTGGTTGGTAACATACGCTCCCTGCACTCTAATAGGCTCGGGCTTATCAATAGGAGCAAACAGCATATCGCCCCTGCCAAGCAGCATTTCAGCGCCACCTTGGTCGAGTATTGTTTTTGAGTCAGCGATAGATGTTACGGCAAACGCGATTCTAGAAGGCAGGTTGGCTTTTATCGTGCCCGTAATAATATCGACCGAAGGACGCTGAGTCGCTAAAACCAAATGAATGCCTGCGGCTCTTGATTTTTGGGCGATGATACGAATTCTGTCTTCAAAATCGCGCTTTGCTTGCAGCATTAGATCCGCAAGCTCGTCTACTACAATAACTATATAAGGCAGTTTTTCTACGTCGCCGTTTTGGACGACGGAAAGATTATTAAATTCGTGTATATCCCTTACCTTATATGATACAAAAAGCTCAAATCTTTTTTCCGCTTCTTCTATCGCCCACTCAAACGCGTTAAGAGCGTGTTCGGGCTCGTAAATGGGATTCTCAATCAATAAGTGCGGCAATCCCCTGTAGCTCGTAAACTCTACCCGCTTGGGGTCGATAAGAATAAATCTTACGTCGGCAGGCGAAGCTTTGAATATCAAGCTTGTGATTAAAGAGTTAAGACAAGACGATTTGCCGGAATTGGTAGCGCCCGCAACCAACAAGTGCGGCATAGTGGTAAGATCGGCTATAATGTTTTTGCCGGTTATGTCTTTACCTAAAGCAAAGCATAACGGCGACGGATGGTTATTAAATTCTCTAGATTCTATAATTTCTTTTAACGAAACAATTTCTATAGAATGATTAGGAATTTCAATCGCAACGGCTTGTTTTCCCGGAATATGCGTTTCTATGCGAACCTTTCCGTTAGAAGCCATAGCGTAAGCGATGTCGTCTGCCCTTTCTGAAATCTTTTTAACAGATATGCCTTGAGGCATTTGAAGCTCGTATCGGGTAACAGCCGGGCCTTTGCTTACGCCGATAACCTTAGCCGGCGTTTTAAAATCATACAGAACTTGTTCTAGTATTGCAATATTTTCATTTATGTCGTCGTCAATCTTGCCGGTATATGTCGAATTATTTTGCAACAATTCAATAGGCGGCTTTATATATTTATTCCAAGTTTTAGAGCTTGCGTTTTTAAAAAGCGTTTGCGGTTTTTCAGCAGGCGTTTTTGAGTATAAAATATCTTCTACGTTGATTTGCCCTTCTATAGACTTTTCTTTATTGTTATCTTTAGATATCGACTCGACTTTAGATATTGACTCTACATTGTTAATTTTTTGTTCGATATCGTATGCTTGCTTAGGCGGATTAATCTTAAAATATTGCAAATCGTCTGCGCCAATCTTGTCAGATAGGCTTTGAACGCTTTTTTCAGGCTTTTTATCAACAGCGTCAGGCTCGGTTTGCGTCTTTTGCATTGAAGCCTGAGTTTGATCGGTATAGATTTGCGGCTCGATGTAAATCTGATTTTTAGCCCCGCGTCTTAAAATTTCCTTAAACTCTTTTATAACGCTGTCTTCGACTTTAGTTGTTTTGCTTTCCTTAATTTTTTGGCTGATAAAATCCCCGTCTATGATTTTGGGTATTCTAGGCTCAGGATCTTTATGCTGTAAATTATGTTTTAACTCGTTTTTTAATCTAGCTTCCAAAATTTCTTTGCTTCTTTTTTCAGCATCAATCACGTTGGCAGCTATAAATTTTTTAGGCGGCGTAAAATCGTTGTTTTCCTTATGAATTATTTTTTCAGGTTTAGGCTCGTTATAAAACGAAGCAATATTAGGCTCGGTCTTTGTCTCAGCTGCAGCTTCGGCAGCAGCAGACGCGGTCGCGGCAGCGTAATCAGTTTTGAATGTGTTAAGAGAACTCTTAAAAGGCTGTATTTTATTATCTATGCCAAAATCGCTGTATTTTTTGCGGTTTTCTTCCAAAGCAGTGTAAAAGTCGTGGCTTAAATTATAAATTTTTTGCCGTTTGTCGCCTTTTTCGAAAGTAGACGATTTTTTGTCAGTTTTAATGATGGTGGAAACAAACAACGAATTTGAAGGCCTTTCTTCTATAAAATGTCTTCTAAACTCTTTTTGCGTGTTCGCTATAATATTTTTAGTTTTATATTGTCTGATTTTTTCAAAGTCTATAAAAGTAACCGCAAAGACTAAGAACAAAATTGAAAAAAACGCGTAACTTCCCGCAAGCTTTAACACGGAATAAATCGGGTAAGTTATGCTGCCTAAAATAATGCCGCCAAAAGTGATAGCTGAGTCGTAACATTTAGAAATATAGCTTGCAAAAGAAACGTTTGGGCCTAAAAACCGCGCCGACGATATCAAATGCAAAATCATAAGCGCGCAAAAGAACATGCCCAAAACAGAAAAGGTCTTTTTTAGAGATACTTGAACCGTATAACCCTTAAATAAAATAAATCCCAAAGAAAATAGAGTGACAAATAAGGCGTAGTGGGAAAAACCAAATACGCCCATTATAAAGCTTTTTACCGCTTTAGCTCCGATTGGCTCTAAAAACGCGTCAAAAACGGTTAAAATTAAAATGACCGCTGATAAAATCATCAGAGCCAACCCGTTTATTTCGCTGCCTTTGATTGAGAATCTATTTTCTTTTTTCAACAAGGACTCCTGATAAAACCCCTAAAATTTATTCAAAAAACGCTTTTTAATAATTATATCATAATACGAATTGTTAGACAATGAATATAAAACTTAAGCGTCTGCATATAATCGACATTTTACATAACAT
>DATCKP010000020.1:0-5460 GCA_036562165.1 Clostridia bacterium | reverse complement strand
GCGATTAATTTTAAAACTTGTTCGTAATATGTTCCGAAAATGCAGCCAAAAACAAAAATTAAAAAAACTTTATAAAAACATAAACCTTCGGCAAAAACCTCTTTGGGCCTTAGCAAATTATTAACGCTGATATTTTTCATTCCACCTTATCCTAAAAACGCCGTTGTTTTTAATATAAAACATTATATCAAAATTAAATAAATATCAAAACCTATTTGCTAAAATTGTTTTGACAAATACAAGAAATAACTATATAAATGCGTGAAAATAATAATTATAAGCAGTTAGAATTATATACTTGATCCAAAATCTTTATGGTTTTGATTCCCTCTTCAAAATCCAGTTTGAAATGTCTGTTGTTGGCAATGCTATCGTAAAAGTCCTCAATAATTAATTTATGCCCTGCGCCCCAATAATCTCTATACGCGTTAGTGCCAACTTCTTCAAGTTCTATTTTTTTGCCGTTAAGATAAACTTCGTTATTGTTCGGATACAGCATAATGTTATAAGCTGTTTCTTTATCCGCGCCTTTCATCGCGATGAGAACGGGGTTGTTAACAGGCGAGGCTGTGGTGGCGAAAAACAGCGAGCGCGCGTTTTCAAACTCAAGATATATCTGCGCGGTGTCTTCTACCGAAATTATATCTTTAAGATGATGGTTGTTGATTTGAGAATATAATACCTTGGGTTCGCCCAAAAACCAAATGAGCAAGTCCAGCGTGTGAATAGCCTGGTTTATCAATACGCCCCCGCCTTCTTTTTCTTTTTGACCGCGCCAGCCCGATTTTACATAATAATCTACATCGCGCGACCAAGCAAGACTGCAAAAAGCTGAATTGATTTTTATCTTATCCGCTAGTTCTTTTACATATCTATTGGCGGGCAAATACCTGTTTTGGAAGCAAACGCCTAATTGCGCCTTGGAACGTTTTAAAGCCTCTTTGATTTCTTCCCCTTCCTTTAAGTTAATACAAAGGGGTTTTTCGCACAAAACATTAATATCGCGCTCAAGCGCGGCAATAGTCATTTCTTTATGCAGGTAATGCGGGGTGCAGATATGGACGCAATCGACGGAAGTTTCCCTTATAGCATCCAAATAATCGGTATATATCTTGCAATCAAGCGAATATTTATTTTTTAAGAATTCCGCTCTTTCTTTAACTATGTCGCAAAGAAATTCTATTTTAGCGCCTGCTTCTAAAACGCCTTCTATGTGAACCAAAGAAACGGCGCCGCAGCCTATTATCCCGCATTTCATATAATATAGTTCTCCAGTCTTTTGTTACAAAATCGGATGCCCTGATTTTATTACTTGAATGATGTTTATATCTTCGTCAAAGATACATATATCCGCGTCATAGCCCTTTTGAATTTTGCCTTTTTTGTCGGGCAAATTCATCATTGCGATAGGATTGGAAGTCGCCATCTTGACGCAGTCTTGCAATCTTACTCCCGCCGCCTTCATTGTCCTGACAAGTCTATCAGCGGTGGCTACGCTTCCCCCAAACGCTTCCCTTGACAGAAGTTTGGCGACGCCGTCTTCGATTATAACGGGTTGAGGATCGTCTTTGCTGCCTAGATAGCTTTCTTTAACGTCTTGTCCTGCGGCGCGCATAGCGTCCGTTATGATAGCTATTTTTGATATATCCTTAAATTTAACGACATATTTTAGCAAGGAATGAGGCAGATGGCAGCCGTCGGCTATTATTTCTACATTCATATCGTCTAAATAATAAGCCGCTTCCAATACGCCGGCTACTCTAAAGCCTTTTATCCTGGTTATACTGCTCATGCCCGAATATAAATGGGTAATATGTCTATAACCATGCTCAAAAGCTTCCAGCACGGTATCAAAATCCGCGTTTGAGTGCGCTATGCTAAGAGTTATGTTGTTTTTTTGAGCTGTTTTGGCAAATTCCCAAGAACCTTTTAATTCGGGAGCGACGCTCCATCTTTTGATGTCGCCTTCGGCGGCGTCGATAATAGCGTTGTATTCTTTAGGCTCAAAATCTCTGATATTTTCAGGTTTTTGAGCGCCCGCTTGGAAAGGCGATAGATACGGGCCTTCCAAATGCAGTCCGATTAGGCAACCGCTTATCCTTTTATCCGCTTTGGCTTGTTTGTATTTTTTTATAGCTTTTATTATGCACTCGTAATCGGCGGATAAAGTGGTAGGCATTAAAGATGTCGTCCCGTGCCTTAGATGCGCGTTTACGATATTAAAATATGCGTCGTCGTCATCGTCCATAAAGTCGCTTCCGCCGCCTCCGTGAATATGTATATCCACAAAGCCCGCGGAAACATAACTGCCTTGAGCGTCGATTATCTTATAATCGGGAGTTTCGTAATCTTTTGGATGCGCTGCGTCTATAATCTTGCCGTCGGCAATTAAAATATCAATATTTTCTATTTTATCGCCGATTATTGCCTTGCCGTTTTTTATAATATATTTATTTCCCATTGGCTAGCTCCTGGATATCTAAAGCCTGCCGCGTCGCCTTTAACACGCTTTTGGTAAACGTATCTGTGTTATTTTTTATCTCCAATGCAATATCGTCTATATAATCGGTTTGCGGTTTTGGCCCGACTATTTTTTGAACGCCAGTATGTCCTTCTTGATAAATATACGCTGTTTCATCGACGGCGTTAAAAGTCAATAATCCCTTTTCACACCAAATTTTAAAATCCCAATAGGTAGGCATAGAAAACACCTGGGAGGGCGCGGAATACGATATGTCCGCCAATAATCCCGCTCCGTTATTAAGTTCGCTCATAAAAATAGCGCAGTCTTTAAAGTCGGGGTTTTTATAAGCATAGGCGTTCCAAGTGCGAGCCGCGTGCGTTTTTGCTACGGTCAAGCCTGTAAGCTCGGAAACTAAGTCCAGCCCGTGAATAGCTAAATCGTTAATGGTTCCGCCGTGCATGCCTTTTTCAAAATACCATGACGGCCTGTTGGCGTAATCTATGCAGTGTTGCCCAAAAAAAGAAATATTACGCACTTCGCCCAAAAGCCCGTCTCTTAGCACCTGTTTTGCCGCCAATGTCGAGGGCAAATATCTAAGATCAAACATACAGCCGATTTTTAAATTACGCTTTTGGGATAGTTCGCTGATTTGTTCAAGTTCTTCTTTCGTAATGCATATAGGTTTGTCCGAGATTATATGCTTTTTTGCATTTAAGGCTTTTATAATCATGCCGCCTCTTTCGCCGTAACGAGAGCCGATAGCTACTATATCAATATCTTGCTCAAGCCAGTAATCATAACCGCGGTTATCAAATTTTGCCCCAAGCGTTTGCTCCGCTATAGCGCGAGCCTGCGCGTAAGGTTCTACGCATGCGATGATTTGAATATCTTTTTTATTTACGGCTTTTTTATATAAATCCCAAATATGTCTATGCCTAAAGCCCGCAAAAAGAATTTTTAACATACTTGCCTTTCCTTAAATTTTATCTATAATTTCCTTAAATTTTATCTATAATATATTGCGCGCTCAAAACATCCAAAAACATATCCGCGTCTTTATGCGTTCTCAATATGGTAGCGGGGCATGCCTCGTTAATTTCATTAAACAGCGTATTCTTAACCGCCTGGGCCTTAGTAGCCCCAGGCACAACGCATATAATTTTTTTTGCCGACATGAGCGCGGGCACTGTAAGCGTAACGGCAAATTTAGGAACGTCCTCGATTTTATCAAAGCATTTATCGTTGACTTGCTGCTGTCTGCATATCGGGTCTAACTCAACCAGCTTTACAAGCTCTTTGTCATTAAAATCGGCTACAGGCGGGTCGTTGAAAGCTATATGCCCGTTTTCGCCTATGCCCATGCAAACTATGTCGGGCATATGGCTTACAAGCAGTTTTGCGTAGTCTTGACAAGCTTTTTCAGGATCTTTTTCGGCGTTGATAATATTAACGCTTTTAAAATTAACCTTGCCAAAGATTCTTTCTTTCAAGTAATTTGCAAAACACTGCTTAGCGTTGGAGCTTAAGCCCGCGTATTCGTCCATATGGAACGCGTTAATCCTTGAAAAATCAATCGCTTTCGCGGAAAGCGCGTCCAAAAACTCGTTTTGGGAGGGCGCCGCCGCAAAAATCATATTGATTTCGGCCTTGGTCTTTAACATCTCGTTTATGGCTTTTTCGCAGCAGTCAGCCGCGGCTTGCCCCATTTCAATTCTGGTATCAAATATATGTATTCTTAATGCGCTGTCTTTTAATGCCTTCATTTTTATCCTCTAATATTTTACCAACACTCTTTCGCCTGTCTTCATCGACTGTTCGATTGCGTTTACTATCACGGTGCAATAGTATAAGTTAATAGGCGGATTTTTCGGCGTTCCCGTCTTAATCGCGGTTATAAAATCTTCCATTCCCGCCTTGGAAAGATCGGCCATTTCGATGTTATACAAAGTATTTTGGTCTTGCTCCATTATATAGCAAGAATACTTTCTGGCTGCGGGCGTAAACACCAGCAAAACATTTATATTTTCATATTCAAAAATTGCCGTCAAATCGGCATTTTTTCTTGCCGCATACACGCTCAAAACATTATAACCGAATACTTCTGCGACCATCTCGACCAGATGAGGCGCGTAAAAATGAATTCCGCTGTGTTCGCTGTCAATATAAATAGCAAAATTCATAGTGGCGGAAATAGGCTTGATTTCGCCGCTTGTTACTTTTTCTTTTAGCTTAGCGATATCCGCCACCCATTTGCAGCAAGAGCCGCCGCTTAATGCAACCTTTTTTCCCTCGGCTAACTTTATTAACGATAACGCTTCCAGGGGATTGACGGTAAAGGGCTTATCCACCCATACGGGCAGCCCTCTTTCTACGAAGGGAAGAGCGTATTGATAATGGTATTTGCCGTCGCGGAATAAAATCATAGCGGCGTCGACTTCGCCCAGCATAGATTTATAATCTTCTACCACGTTTTCTATATTGGCTTCTTGGGCGACTTTTTTTGCCTGCTCAAAGTCGAACCCAAAGATATGCGTAATCCTTATATCTTCATGCGCAAACTTTCCTTCGCTGTCGGGGAGATTTATGTACTTGGCAAAGTGCAAAGCGTGCGTGTTTTCCGAGCCTAAAATGCCGATCTTTATCATTTGTAAACCTCTTTTTATCGCAATTCTATTTCTTGGTTTTTCTTGCTTGATTCGTATATTTTTAGGATAATCTCAACAGCCTTTTTGCCTTCTTCGGGCGGAATGGACGGCGTAGAACCATTTTTAATAGCGTCAACCAATTCCTTGTAAATAGGCGTATGAGATAGTCCGGGCCCCAGCGCCAAAGGATTGCTGGCTATTCCAGTTTCTTCGTCTTTATAATCGTTCTTGCAGTAATCTTTGCCGTCTATAAACCATTGTTTTACGCCCGAGTCGTCAAAGATAATGCTTCCTTTTTCGCCGTGTATTTCAAAACGCGTGCTTTGACCGGGGTTAACGCAGGTTGTGCAT
>DATCKP010000016.1:0-6785 GCA_036562165.1 Clostridia bacterium | reverse complement strand
ATTAAGGGATGTATGTAAACAGAAGAGAAAATAATCGGAACGTCCGAAAAATCTACTTTTAGGAAAAACACCGGGATTTTGGGGAATTCAGAAAGAACCAGGCTTAACGCCGTCATTATTGCGGTAAAAACGATGTTGTAAGTGTTGAAGAATTTGTTTTTGGACATTTCGACTCCTTTAAAGAGTCTCAAAAAGCGGGGGGGATTAAAAAAGCCCTATTTGTTTAAAATAGGGCGTCCATTATCAAAAGTCTTAATAATAATGGTTCTTCTCCCATCCGGACTTTCACCGTCGGTACAGGAATTTCACCTGTTCGGGACAATCTAAATATTTTAGATTGTCGTAGCGGACTTTCACCGCCGGTGGGGACTTGCACCCCGCCCCGAAGACTCATTATTTATTTAGTTTTTATAATAATATCATATATTCAATATATACGCAAATGGTTACTATTGATTATTTTCGGTTTCGTCAATTTCGACTTGGACGTCAATATTTTGGGCGTCGTCATTAACTTCGGAAGATCGGGTATCGTCTTGCAAATCTTCGGCTTCTTCGCTTTGAAGATTAGGATCGGACAATTCTTTTATGTCTTTGTCTAAAATATCCGCCGCCTTTTCTTCTTGGGGATTGCAATTTAAGGCTTGCTCGGCTATAAGAGCGGCGCAAGACGTTCCTATTCTTCTTACGCCCAAAGCGTAAAAGTCATACGCCTGCTCTAAAGTCCTGATGCCGCCGCTTGCTTTAACTTCTATGATATTTTGGTCTTTATCCACGCCTAGAGCGCTTTCGCTCTTTTTGACGCTCTTAATAGTGTTGATAATAAGCTTTACGGAATCTATATCCGCGCCGCCAAAAAATCCCGTGCAGGTCTTGACAAATCTTACGCCGGCGCGAACGCAAATCTCTGTAGCGCGCGCGATTTCTTCAGGGGTAAGAAGCGGCGTTTCGATAATAATTTTAACCGTTCTTCCGCCTGCGGCTTTTTTGACTTTGCGGATTTCTTTTTCTACGTATTCCCAATTGCCTTGCTTAATCTGGGATATAGGCGCTACCACGTCCACGTCTTGAGCGCCCGCTTTTATGGCTTTTTTGATTTGTTTTACTTTAACGGCTGTAAATTCTTCGCCCAAAGGAAACGCCACTACAGCGCCTACCTTGACGGGAGAGCCGCGCAGCAGCCTTTTTGCTTTTTTTATCTGCAAGGGGTTGACAATGACCGCCGCGAATTCGTATTTTTTAGCGTCTTCGCATAATTTTTGAATATCTGCGTCCACTACGTCGGGTCTAAGCAAAGTAGAGTCAAGAATTTCTATGATTTCTTTAGGATCTATTTGAGCCATAAAATTATCTTGCTCCTTTAGGTTTTTATTAATTATACAGCTTTTAATCAAAAAAACAAAGCTGATTTTCGGCTAATTAGTTTCCGGGTCTTTTTTTTGGAACAATTTTTTAATTCCGCCAAAGACGTATTTAAACACGGCCATAGCGCCCAAACTGCACCAAATGCCTACCAAAAAGTATCTTAAAAACGAGCCCCAAAAGATTCCAAGCCCCCACGCTTCTACCGCGGGCTTGAGCCCTTCTTTAATCAAAAGGGCTACTGCCGCGCCGAACACAACTTTTATTACTTGGACAGGCCAAGTTTCGTTTCTGACATCGTATTTTACAAACCTTTTTTCCAAGAAGTATCCTATCGCGACCGAAATGGACACTCCGCCGGCCACAAAGATATCTTTGTGGGCTTCTTCGGCGTGAAATAAGGACATTAAGATTATTGACAAAGGAATTATAATTAATGCCCAATATTCTTCTTTGCCGTGGGTATAAGCGAATAAATAATAGACTAAAAACGAAAATATAATCCCTATAAAAAATCCAGCCAAAACGTCGGTCAGGTAATGCTGTCCAAGATAAATCCTAGACAGCCCTACCAAAAATATAATCACAAGCATAAGCGCGTAAAACCAGCCGCGCTTTTTTCTTATGCCGAAATGAATTCCTAAAGTGTTATAGATAGAAGCCGCGCTTTGTGTATGTCCGCTGGGAAAGGAATAGCCTTGAGTAGGCTCGCCTATGCCTATGGTAACATCGGATATAAAAGGTCTGGGTCTTTTTATAATGTTTTTTAAAATATTGACCGTAAAAGCCGCCAGCAAAAAGTTAAGACCCATCAAAAGCCCGAATCTTTTGTCGTAACACCACAAAATAATAACCATTACGGCGATAAAAACTAATTCTTCGCCTAATTTTGTAATGCCCAAAAACAGCCCGTCAAAAAAACTGTTGGATATCTTTTGCAGCGTCTTTATGATATTAATTTCCCAGCTCATAAATAAACCCGTAATTTAATCTTGATACAGCTCGACGTTTTCGCCGTCTGTCCATAACCTTTCAAGCTGATAGAACTTGCGGGTATCTTCATAAAATATATGCGCTATGACGTCGCCGTAGTCCATAGCGACCCATCTGCCTTCCCTAACGCCTTCCATTCTTAAAGGCGCGCGGTTATGGTTTTCTAATAAATTCTTCTCCAATTCTTGAGCTAGCGACTTAACCGCGGTAGTCGATGTTCCGGAAGCGATGATAAAATAATCCGCAATAACGGTAAGATGATTGACGTTGATTATGGTAATATCTTTAGCTTTTTTTGAGCTTAAAATACGACAGATTTCTAAAGCCAATTCTTTAGGTTCCAACTGCGCTCTCCTTTTTGTAGTATTCGTAAGCGCTTATAGTCAAAGGCGCTATTTCAAAATTGCTTTCTTTTAGATATTTTAAGTTTCTTTCCAAAGCTATTGCCATAGCTTTGTCTATATTAGTTTTTGCAATTTGGGCGATTTCTTCTAATCCGGGAATGTCCCTAGTAGGCTCGAAATAGTCAGCAAGGAAAATAATTTTTTCCAGCATAGACATATTGGGTCTGCCCGTGGTGTGATATTTAATTGCGTTTAGAACATCTTGGTCTTGTATGCCGAAAAATGTCTTAGCGATCTCATACCCAAAATCAGCGTGACGGCATACGGCGGGCAGCGCGATAGTGTCGTGCGTAATCCTGAGCCCTATTTCGTAAGCTTGTTTTAGGTTTAGGCTTTTGCCAATGTCGTGAAATAACGACGCTAAAATGATTTTTTCGGAGTCTATTTTATAAATATATCCCAATTTAAGCGCCGTCAAAGCTACAGATAAGATATGATTGACTCTTTTAGGAGATAAATTAAATTTGGGATATGTGGAAGTTATGGAGCAATATTTGGTATATAATCTTTTTTCTTTTATGTATTCATAAACTTCGGGCGGAACGTCTTCTGCCGCTTTGCCGAAGGCGTTTTTCAGCCTTATTTCAGTAGACGAAATATCTTGCCCTACTATGCCGGTTAATATAAACTTTCCGCCGTATAAATTTTTGAACTCTTCTATGTATTCTTCGACGTTATCGTAATGCGGACGCCTAAAAACTAAAAAGGTCGCAAGCTTGCTTAATTTTTCAGGATGCCCCCAAGTTTTTAGATCTCTCATGCTGTCCGCGCCGATAATGTATATCAAGCTGTCTTGATCCAAAGAATACTTTTGTCTAAAATGTTCCAACGTTTGATATGTAAAACTAGCTCCGCCTTTTTGAATTTCGTAATCGCTGACTTTCCATTCAGGAAAAGCTAGCCTGCACATTTTAAGCCTGTCTTCAGAAGAGGCTTCGGCGTTTTTATGCGGCGGTATATAGTTAGGCAAAATTATTACTTTGTCTTCTTTGGAGAAATTTAAAGATTTCAGCAAATCTATATGCCCGTTATGTGGAGGGTCAAACGTGCCGCCAAAAATTACCAGTCTCACGGTTTAATTATACTATTTTTAACTATTTTTGAAAAGACGTTTCGTTTATTATTAGAATTTTAGTCAATAATTATGCTCAAAGGGGATATTTTTATATGAGTTATAAAATATCGCGTTTTTTGGATTACGTTTTCGCAAGGCTGACCGCGGGACTGATAATATTTATATGGATTAAATATTACGTCAAATCATTATATCTTTCCCTGCTTTATACAGCCATTGCGATGGCTGTTTTGATTATTGTCTTTGACATAATTTTTAGAAGAAAAAAATCTTCGGACGACGTAAAAGACAAAATCAAAAAAGAGCAAATAATGAACCAATTGTGCTTCAACAGCGCGGCGGAAAACTTTGAGTTGTTTTCTAATCTTTTATCAAAACGCTATGAAGTAGAAAACAAAAAAACATGCCTGTTAATAAAAAAAGACGGCCAAATCAAAGCCGTGTTCTTAAAGTTTTCGCCTTCTAAGTTAGGGCAAGGCAATGTAATAGAAGCGGTCAAAGAAAGCAAGGAATTAGGCGTTCAAAAGATATTGATTTTGTGCAACGGCGCGCAAAACAACGCATATAGTTTTGCCGCATGCGTCGACGGATACGATATTACGATTTTGGACGACAAAGCGGTTTACGAACTAATGAAAAGATATCAAACTTTTCCCGAAATCAATCAAAAAATAAACAAATTCCCTAAAAACCTGCAGCTAAAAGAAATAGCCGCTATCGCTTTGTCTAGAAAAAGGGTCAAGGGCTATTTTTTTGCTTCGCTGCTGCTTCTGTTTTCAAGCTTTTTTGTTAGATATTCTATTTATTACCGCGTCTTTGCGACCATATTGCTTATTATGGCTTTGGTCGCTATGAAAGATTTTAAATTTGTTAAAGAAAAAGAAAACGCGTTATAAAACGCGTTTTAAATTAATCATACCATTCGAATTCGGTATCCAATATTAAGACGGTGTCGCCGTCTTGAATGCCTTTTTCTTTCAAGGCTTGATAAATGCCGAGATTTTTTAGCGAGCGTTGGAAATACGCCAAAGAATCCGGGTCGTCCAATACCACGTTGCGCGCGATATTTTCTATCATTCTGCCAGTCAAAATATAATAGCCTTTTTCTAACAGCTCTATCTTGAAAGAGTTGTCTTCTAGGTCGTCCAAAACAGTCTCAGGCTCAAACTGAATGTCTGGTATAGGCAATTTTTTGAGTTTTTCAGCCGTTACAGATAAAAGCTTGTCTATGCCTTGGCGGGTAGCCGCCGAAATTAATATCACGTCTTGGACATTGGCAGCTTTTTTGAATTCTTCGACTTTGCTGGGATCTTGCAAAAGGTCAGCCTTATTTAACACCACGATTTGAGGCAGGTTAGCAAGCTTGTCCATAAAATTTTTAAGCTCTTTGTTGACGATATTATAATCGTCCACGGCGTTACGGCCTTCGTATTCGGATATATCCACTACGTGCAATAAAAGCCTTGTGCGTTCGATATGCCTTAAAAACTGATGCCCTAATCCCGCGCCCTCGGACGCCCCTTCGATAATGCCCGGAATGTCCGCCGCTACAAATGAGTAGTCTTGATATTTTACCACGCCCAAAGAAGGGGCGAGCGTAGTAAACGGGTAATCGGCTATCTTGGGCTTGGCTTGGGATATGACGGACAACAGCGTAGACTTGCCTACGTTAGGATAGCCTATTATGCCTACGTCAGCAATAAGCTTCAGCTCTAAAATTACTGTGTATTCTTTGGTCTTTTCGCCGCTTTGGGCAAAACGGGGAGCTTGGCGTCTTGCCGAAGCGAATTTAGCGTTGCCCTTGCCGCCGCGGCCGCCTTTTAGAAGCGTTACTCTTTGACCGTCATAAACAAGGTCGGCTACGACCTTGCCTTCTAAATTTTTTATAACCGTGCCGATAGGCACTTTTATGATTAAGTCTTCGCCGCTTTTGCCTGTTTTGTGATTGGTTTCGCCGTTTTTGCCGTCTTCGGCGCGATATACTCTTTTGTATTTAAAATCCAATAGCGTATTCAAGTTTTTGTCAGCGACAAAAACAATATCCCCGCCTTTGCCGCCGTCGCCCCCGTCGGGACCGCCGTTGGGGAAATACCGCGCGGTAAAGAAGGATACCTTGCCGTCGCCGCCGTTTCCTGCTTTTATGGTTATCTTTGCTTGGTCTATAAACATATCTTGCCCTATATGTATTATTGATATTTTATTCGGTTTTTTTGCCGGCTTTTTCTTTTAGTTTTTTGATTATTTCCGCCGCGGCTTTTTTGCCCGCGCCCATAGCTAAAATAACGGTCGCGGCGCCCGTTACCGCGTCCCCGCCGGCGTATACGTTTTGGACGCTTGTCATATTGTTTTCGTCGACTATTAAAGTTCCTTTTTCGTTAGTCTTTAGAGCCTTAAAACTGTTAGCAAGCAAAGGATTGGGGCTTGTTCCGATAGCTGTTATTACGGTATCGCAATCGATTATATAATTAGACCCCGGAATTTCTTTGGGGCGTCTTCTTCCCGTTTCGTCGGGCTCGGTCAACTCGCACTTTAGGCATTCAATGCCCGTTACCTTGCCGTCTTTGCCTAAAATCTTTATTGGCTGAGATAACAGCTCAAATTTTACCCCTTCTTCCAAAGCGTGCTCGGCTTCTTCCACCCTGCAAGGCATTTCTTCTCTTGAACGGCGATATACGATATACACTTCTTGAACTCCCAGCCTTAACGCCGTTCTCGCCGCGTCCATCGCCACGTTTCCGCCGCCTAATACCGCCACTTTATTGCCCCGCCACACGGGAGTGTCGTATTCGGAGTCGTAAGCTTTCATAAGGTTGACTCGCGTTAAGTATTCGTTGGCGGAAAACACCCCGTTTAGATTTTCGCCTTCTATACCCATAAATTTAGGCAGACCGGCGCCGCTTCCTATAAACACCGCGTCGTAGTTTTGCAAGATTTCTTCCATAGTTATGGTC
>DATCKP010000013.1:0-3518 GCA_036562165.1 Clostridia bacterium | reverse complement strand
ATACTAATCTATAAAAAACTATAGTATTAGTATATTCGCTTAGTATATTCGCCTAGATAAAAAATGTCAATATATTTACATAAACATTTTTTACGCATAACGCTTGCGTCTTTGATTTTTCTTCTAATCAAAAGCGTTTTTTAGATTGTTTTATAAGCTTTATAACTTCTCAGACTCCAGCTTTTGTCCTCGCAAAACGCCGCCTATAATATAGAGCAATACGCTTTTAGAAAAACTTTATTAAAAGCCCAATTAACTCATTCGCTTTACGCTTTCCAATGACGGTTATTATTGCCCGCAAATATTGCCTGTTATAACCTTAACATATAAGCAACTTAACGCTGTTGTTTTGTTCCCCCCAAAAACCCGCCTAAAATAATTTCGCAAAGCCTTATGTTAGGGCTTGCGAAATTAATTTTTTTATCAAGCAAGCAATAATCTGTCGTTAGCAAGCTCGCTGCCAGCGCATTGCTCAAATTTTTTAAGCAAGTCTTCGACTTTGAGCGATTGTTTTTCGGCGCCTTCGGCTTCGTAAATTATTCTGCCTTCGTGCATCATAATTAATCTATTGCCGTATTTTATGGCGTCTTTCATATTATGGGTAATCATAAGGGTGGTAATTTTATTTTCTTGGGTCAATTCCAAAGTAAGCTGCTGCACTTTTTGAGCGGTATTGGGGTCAAGCGCAGCTGTATGTTCGTCCAAAAGGAGTATTTTGGGCTTTTTCAGCGTCGCCATAAGCAAAGCCAGCGCCTGTCTTTGACCGCCGCTTAATAAGCCTACCTTGGTAGTCATTCTGTTTTCCAATCCCAATCCAAGACGGCTTAACTGCTCGCGATAAGCTTGCTTTTCTTCCGAGGTTATTGCCCATTTAAGCCCCCGGAATTGACCGCGTCTATAAGCCAAAGCCAAGTTCTCTTGAATTTCCATAGAAGCGGCTGTGCCGATCAACGGGTCTTGGAAAACGCGTCCGAAGAATTTAGCGCGTTTATACTCGGGCAATCTTGATATATCCGCCCCGTCCAGAATGATTTCGCCTTCGTCTATCGAAAAAACGCCCGCAATTATGTTAAGCAAAGTGGATTTTCCAGCGCCGTTGCCGCCTATAATCGTTATAAAATCCCCTTCCTTAACGTAAAGGTTAACGCCGTTTAACGCCTTTTTTTCGTTTATCGTGCCTATATTAAAAGTTTTATGAATGTTTACTAAACTAAGCATTTAGATTAAACTTTTTCCCCTGCGATTTTTCTTTTTGAGTTGTTATTTTTATTATAAAACGCCTTAATTTTGGGCAATACCAAAGCGATTACTACCAATACCGCGGTCAACAGCCTGATATCGTAAGGCTCAAGAATATTTACGTAAATAATTATCGTAATCAAAACGCGGTAAATAACGCTGCCAAGAACTACAAACGACATCTTAAGCCAAAACGGAAAATTAGGGCTCATAAAGGTTTCGCCGATGATTATTGAAGCAAGCCCTATGACTATAGCGCCTATGCCCATATTTACGTCGCTAAAATTTTGATGTTGAGCGACCATAGCGCCTGACAAGGCTATTAAGCCGTTTGCGATCATAAGCGCTAGAATCTTGGTATTGTCGGTGTTTATGCCAAGGGCGCGGCACATATTTTCGTTATTGCCGGTAGCTCTTATGGCGCTTCCGATTTCCGTTCCAAAAAACCAGTATAACACGGCAATAATCAGCGCAACGACTAAAATGCCTAAAATTAAAGTAGCGTAAGTTTTGTTTATCTTAAATAAATTCTCAAAATATGTTATTACCGTGGTAAATCTAAGCAAAGGTTTATTGGAAGTTCCGCCCATTACTCTGATATTAATCGAATACAGCCCTATCATCGTCAAAATCCCGGCTAAGATGGGCGGAATTTTGAGCTTAGTGTTTAAAATTCCGGTGCATAAGCCCGCCAAAGCCCCGGCCAAAAAAGCTATTACGCTTGACAACGCGGGCTCAAGCCCCCTGGTAATCAAAGAAGCGACGACAGCTCCGCCCAAAGCGAAACTGCCTTCGGTAGTAAGGTCGGCAAAATTAAGTATTCTAAACGTTATAAAAACGCCGAGCGCCAACAGTGCCCACATCAAGCCTTGGTTGGCGCCGCCCAAAAGCGATTGCAAAAAAGATAACATAATTTTCCTTTAAGTTTATCAAAAAATTATTTTTGTTTATCCAACACCTTTTGCGGTATCTTAAAACCTAATTCGTTCGCAACGGTTTCATTAATCTTAAGAGTAGGCTCGTTTTCGTATAATTCTACGGGCATTTCAGCAACTTTAGCGCCTTCAAACAAGATCTTAAACGCCATTTTGCCTGTCTGTCTGCCCAATTGATAATAATCTATTCCGTATGTGGCGACTCCGCATTTGTCGTTCATGCCTATTTCGCCGCACACGATAGGCAATTTCTTTTTCTCTTTGTTAAAAGAGTGAACAGAATCCGCGCCGTTAGCCAGCGTATTGTCCGTAGGAATATAGATAGCTTGAACGTCATCGTCTAATAAGTCAAACTTAGTCAGCAAATCGTTTATATCGGTAATGCCGGCTTTTACTAACGCAATGTTGTTTTGATTGCAATAATTTTCTGCAAGCTCTACTTGATACAAAGAGTTTACTTCGTCCGTGTCATACAAAACGGCAATTTTCTTAACGTTAGGAACAAGCTCGGTAATAAGCTCGATTTGTTTTTCTACGGGGTTAAGATCCGAAGTTCCGCTCACGTTGGTATTGGGCCTATCCCAATTTTCTACAAGCTCGGCTATGACAGGATTGGTTACCGCGGTAAACAAAATCGGAATATCTTTAGTAACCGACGCCGCTGCTTGCGCGGCGGGAGTAGCTATTGCCAGTATCAAATCTACCTTTTTGGAAACATAGGTGTTGGCTATAGTCGTGCAGGTAGAATAATCGTTAGAGGCAGAGTTATTCAAAAACTTAACGCTTTTGCCCTGCTCTTTTAATAAAGCTGTCAATTCTTCTTGGAAGCCTTTGTTCGCGGCGTCCAATGCCACGTGGTCTACTAATTGCACAATGCCTACCACGTAATCCGCCTTATTAAAGCACCCTGCGGCTACGAATAACGACATAACCGCCAAAACTATGGATATAATTACCGCAAAAATCTTTTTCATAACTGCTATAAACTCCCCCAAAGGAATATAAAATTATAAATAAAAATGTATAAAAAGTTAGCATAATTATATCAGCATAGGTTGTTTTTCGTCAAATACTTTTTTCTAATAAATTGCTAAAGTAAAAATTTAATCGGTTTTTTTGCTAAAGTATTCTTATTAATGGTATTCCTTTTTTACCAAGATTCGACCCAAATGCAAAACGCCGTCTTTGGCTTTAGCCCGCGCGTAAGCAACCAGCCGGTCGTCTTTGTATAAACATAAATGCTTATAATTATATTCGTCGCGGTCAAGCTCTATTTTGGGGTCAATCTTTTGCTCGTTTACAAACACTTCAAACCTTAAATTTTTTATCTCTTCGGTAATATCG
>DATCKP010000012.1:0-3159 GCA_036562165.1 Clostridia bacterium | reverse complement strand
ACAAAAAGCTCGCTAAAGTATCCAAAGAAGCGGGCCGCACCAAAATGCTCAATTTCTTTTTGGTCAACGACGGCGCGTTTTATTTGGTGGACTTTCCGGGTTACGGTTATCAGGCAAGTAGCAAAAGCTTTGATGAAATATGGGCTAATTTGATAGAAAAATATTTTGAGACTTGCAAACAAATCCGCCAAGTCTTGCTGCTTGTTGACATAAGACACGAGCCGACCCAAAACGATATTGATATGGCTGATTATTTATATTTCCATCAAATACCGTTTACCGTTTTGGCGTCCAAAGCGGATAAAGTAGCAAAATCCAAAATTCCGCTTCAATTAAATATGCTTGCCTCTTGTTTGAAAATAGGCAAAGACAATATTATTCCGTTTTCGTCTATAGAAAATATAAATATCGATAAAATAGTCAGTTACATATTCGAAAAAATATCATAAGGCAAAATAAAAAAGGCGGGTTTTTATCCGCCTTTTTTTATAACGATAATAATTCTTTCATTCCGTATAATCCGTTAGGTTTGTTTATCAAAAATTTAGCCGCTTTTAACGCTCCTAGAGCGAAAATAGTCTTGCTTTGCGCAGTGTGCGTAATAGATATGGTTTCGTCTTCGCCGAAGAAGCTTACTGTGTGCTCGCCCACGACAGTGCCGCCCCTTAACGAATGCATTCCTATTTCGTCTTTTTCTCTTTTTTGATTGGCGCTGTTGCGTCCGAAGGTAAGGTGACGGGGGCGGGGCAGGCCTTGATTAACGCTTTGAGCGAGCATTATAGCCGTGCCGGAAGGAGCGTCCACTTTTTGATTATGATGAGTTTCTACGATTTCGATATCAAATCCTTCCGCAAGCTTGCTTGCGGCAATCTTTACAAGCTCGCACATTACGCTTATGCCCAAAGACATATTGCCCGAAAAAAATATCGGAATGTCTTTGGAAGCCTGCGCTATTAATTTTTGCTGCTCTTCCGAATAGCCCGTGGTGGCTATTACCAAAGGCGTTTTGTTCGCTTTAGCGTAATCCAGCAAGCCAAAAAGAGCTTCCGGACGCGAAAAATCTATAACGCAGTGAATATCTTTGGGCAGGCTGTTAAAGTCGTCAAAAACTTGAACATCTACGCCTTCTATATTTTTAAATTTGTCAAACCCAAAGATTTTATCTATATCTTTGTCTTGTTTTGCGGCGGAAAGCAGGGTTTTGCCCATTTTGCCGCCTATTCCGCATATCAATATATTTATCATGGCGTTTTCCTAAATTTTAAAGATTGGGTATTAATTTCTTCAGTTCGCTTAGGATTTTTTCTTTGTTTTCGGATTCCGTCAAAGGCAATCTAGGAACGCCGCAATCAAATCCCAATAGATTCATAGCGGCTTTTACGGGTATAGGGCTTACTTCGCTGAACAAGACTTCAAACAAGGGCAAGATTTTAAATTGAAGCTCTTGCGCCGTTTGCAGATCGCCTTCAAAGAAGCTTTTGCAAAGGTTGGATATTAGATTGGGAACGGCGTTGGCTACGACGCTTATTACTCCCATTCCGCCCAAAGCCAAGACAGGCAATATGCATGCGTCGTCGCCGCTGTATATAGCCATTTTGTCCTTTACCAAAGCGGCAGTCTTGCATATCTGCTCAATATTGCCGCAAGCTTCTTTTATGGCGACTATGTTAGGGTGTTTCGATAATTCCAAATATGTTTGGGGCAAAATGTTCAAGCCTGTTCGCGACGGAACGTTGTAGACTATTACAGGCAGATCCGTGCTGTCCGCGATCGCGTAATAGTGCTGAACAAGACCTTTTTGTGTGCATTTGTTATAGTAGGGCGTAACCACTAACAGCGCGTCCGCGCCTATTGAAGCGGCGACTTTAGCGTTTTTTATGCAAGTCGCTGTGTTGTTAGTTCCTACGCCCGCGATAACGGGAATTCTTCCGTTTACGTAATCTACGGCGAACTCGATGACTTGGCTCTTTTCTTCGTCGGTCATCGTGGAAGGCTCGCCGGTCGTGCCTAAAACTACCAAAGCGTCAGTTCCGTTGTTAATTTGGTAATCAATCAGTTGCCCAAACGTTCGATAGTTGACGCCGTCGTCGTCAAAAGGCGTGATAATCGCAGTCCCTGACCCCTTGAAAACCATAATTTCATCCCCTTTATTAAAATTTAGACGGGTTGGATATTATTCTTTATGATATATTCTGCGATTTGAACAGCGTTGGTCGCGGCTCCTTTTCTAATGTTATCGGCTACAATCCAAAGGTTTACGCCGCTTTTAACGCTGAAATCTCTTCTGATTCTTCCTACGAACACTTCGTCTTTTTCATTTGCGTCTAAAGCGGTAGGATATACTCCGTTTGCGGGGTCATCCATTACCACGATGTTTTCAAAGTTTCTCAAAGCGTCTTTTAGTTCGTCCAAGTCAAAATCTTTTTCAAACTCAACGTTTGCCGCTACGCTGTGGCCGTTCATTACAGGCACTCTGACAGTGGTCGCAGTAATTTGAAGGCTTTGGTCGTTTAGAATCTTTCTGGTCTCGAATATCATCTTATGTTCTTCTTTGGTGTATCCGTCTTCCATAAACACGTCTATATGCGGCAAGCAATTAGAAAAGATGGGCTTAGGGAACTTTTGCGGGGGAAGGCCTTTAATGCCGTTTTCCAAGTCTAAGCATCCGGCTCTGCCCGCGCCGCTTACGGCTTGGTAAGTCGTGTAAATTATTCTTTTGATTTTATATAAATCGTGCAAAGGTTTCAAAGGAACAACGCTTTGGATCGTAGAGCAGTTAGGGTTAGCAATAATGTTTTTATGATTTTTTATGGCTTCGCCGTTTACTTCGGGGACTACCAAAGGAACTTCGGGGTCCATTCTCCAACAGCTAGAGTTGTCGATAACGATAGTATGATTTTTTGCGAAAATGGGCGCGAACTGTCTGGATACCGAAGCGCCGGCAGAGAACAAAGCAATGTCGATTTTTTTGCCGACAATATTGCGCTCGGCAAGCTCTAATACCGTGTATTCTTTGTCGCCGAATTTAACTTTTTTGCCTGCGCTTTTTTCTGACGCGTAAAGATAAAGGTTATTGATAGGGAACTTTCTTTCTTGCAGAACTTGAAGCATCTTTTGTCCGACTACGCCGGTCGCGCCGACTACAGCAACATCGTAAAG
>DATCKP010000009.1:0-20486 GCA_036562165.1 Clostridia bacterium | reverse complement strand
ATATGATTTTACGGACTATAATAAAAATCAAATATTTGATATAATCAATAATACCAATAATCAAAAGAGATATTTTCCTAAAGTAAAATAAAGTAATTTAGGCTTGCGAAAAAAGTGACTTCAAAAAACATTTTAAATATTATAGAATTTGACAAGGTTTTGAGCATTGTTTCAAATTACGCAGTTTCGGATATCGGCAAGGAGCGTATTTTGAATATCGTTCCTGTCGACGACTTTTGCCAAGCCAATAAAGAGATTGATTTGACGTTTGAAGCTTTTAGAGTCTTATACGAAAAATCGGTAGACCCTATAAATTATTTTGACGACATAGAGCCTTTGGTTCAAAAAGCAAAGATTAACGCCATGCTCAATTGCGCGGAACTGCTTAAGATAGGAAGGCTTATAAAAAGCGCTCATACGGCGATATCAAAACTAAAGCCCCTTGGGGAATTCGAAAAACTGCAAGAAATTATTAACAGAATGATTCCGCTCAAAAAACTATCCGACAGCATTCAAACTTGTATCTTAAACGAAAGCGAAGTAAGCGATCAGGCGTCAGAAAAGCTTGCGTCTATAAGAAGAAAGATATCCAATTGCAAAAACAACATAAAAGAAAAACTTTATACTTATATTAGATCGCCGCAATATTCAAAATATTTGCAAGACAATATCATAACAGTCCGCAACGAGCGTTTTGTTATTCCTGTAAAAATGGAATACAAAAACGAGATCAAAGGACTTTTGCACGACCAATCGTCCACCAAAGCTACAGCGTTTATAGAGCCTATCCAAGTCGTAGAGCTAAACAACCAACTAAAATCTTATCTTATAGACGAACAGCTTGAGATCGAGCGGATTTTATCTCAATTGTCTTTAGAAGTAAAAGCCAACGCGGACGCGCTTTTGCAAAATTTGAATTCTTTGATTACTCTTGACGTTATTTTTGCCAAAGCAAGATACGCCGAACATACAAAAGCGGTAAGACCTAATATTATAAACGAAAATTATATAAACATAAAAAAAGGCCGGCATCCTTTAATTCCCGCCGACAAAGTCGTTCCTATTGATATAGAGATTGGACGGCAGCATAAAGTATTAATTATTTCCGGGCCTAACACGGGCGGAAAAACTGTTTCCTTAAAGACGGTAGGATTGTTCTCGGTGATGGCGGCAAGCGGTTTTATGATACCCGCTCAAGAAGTTTCTCTGCCCATATTCAAAAAGGTATTTTGCGATATCGGCGATTTTCAAAGCATTGAAAACTCTTTGAGCACATATTCTTCGCACATAAAAAATCTTGTTGATATTACTGACAATTTGGTTCAAGGAAGCCTTATATTAATCGACGAAATAGGGGCGGGAACCGATCCAACCGAAGGCGCGGCGTTAGCTATAGGAATAATAAAATTTTTATTAAAATTTGATATTTTAGCTGTTATTACGACGCATTATTCCGAGCTAAAAGAGTTTTCCTTGACCAATCCTGGCATACGCAACGCGTCTATGGAGTTTGATTACCAAACCTTGCTTCCGACTTATAAAATAATGATGGACCTGCCCGGAACGAGCAACGCTTTGGCTATAGCGGGGCATTTAGGACTTAACCATGAAATTTTAAAAGAAGCCCGTCAAGCCATAGACCAAGAAAAGCATAACTATGAAAACATTTTAAGGCTTGCCCGCTCTTTAAAATCTCAAGCCGAAAAAGAATACGAACAAGCTCTTATAGAGCGTGAAAAATTACAGCAAAAAATAAACGAAGTGATAAAAGAAAAAGAAGAGCTTGCTAAAATTAAAGAAAAGATTCAATCCAAAGCTGATCAAGAAGTAAAAGAGATTATACGCAAAAAAACCGAGCAGGCCAACGAATATCTTGAGCAAATCGCTCAAATATTAAAACGCGCGGAGCTTGATGAAAGCCAATTGCTTAAAGCAAAACAGTTAAGAACCGGATTAGAAAGACAATTATACCAAGCCGAGCAAGAACAAAACCGCGACGTTGTTGATTTACCGCAAGATCAAATAAAAATAGGCATGACGGCTTATTTAAAAAATCTTAATAAAGAATGCTTCATTTTAACCTTGCCCGACAAGAAAAACGAAGTCGAAGTCAGCGTGGGCAATATGAGATTAAACGTAAAAATCAAAGACCTTGGCGTTTTAAAAGACACCGCGCCGCCTATAAAAGAAAAAATCGAGCCTAAAATAAAGCCTAAAGTCCAAGCGTTTGAGCCTATGCCTATTTCTCATGCGGCTTATGAAATTAATATTTTAGGTCATACTGTAGATGAAGCCGCGGAAAAACTTGATATTTTTATTGATAACGCGATAAGAAGCAATCTTACTGAAATAAAAATTGTCCACGGCAAAGGAACGGGCGCGTTAAGGCGGGGCGTTCACGAATATTTGAGAACTAATAGAATGGTGGCAAGCTTCAGATTAGGAATGCCTAACGAAGGCGGCAGCGGAGTTACGATTGTTACTTTAAATACTGTGTGATATAATTATTAAAAAATATTAAACGGTGTTGTTTGATGATAGAAACATACTTTGAACAATGCAATACTTTAGAAAACCCAAACGCCAATAAAGGCAAAAGGTTTTTGTTTAAAGCAATATATTATTTTTCTATTATCTTAGGCATTGTTCTGTTATTCGCCATATTTTCTTTGCCGATTATTCCTAAAGACGCGTCTTGGCAACAAGTCGTTGTAAATGTTTTAATATGGCTGTTGATGCCGGCGTCGTTATTTTTGGGTGCTTTTTTCGCTAAAAAAGCTCTCAACGCCATAAATCCCATATTTGATTATGTTTTAAACGGCAAAGATTTTTATATTTTAAGAATATTAGACAACTCTAAAAGAAAAAAATATTTGCAAATTAACGTTTCTCAAATGTCTGCGATGGGGAAAATATCATTAAACAGCTACAGAAGATATTCAGCGGATCCTAATATAAAAAAGATTTACGCGTTGACAAATTCGCAAAACGAAGATAATATATATTATTTGTTATATACGGACAGCGGAAACAAAAAATTATTGCATTTTGAGCCTAATCAAGAATGCATTATGCATCTCCGCCGCGCTATAGGCAGAGATATTGTGTCAAAAGACTAAATAATCTTGTAAGAGTTAAAAATGATTTACTTAGATAACGCAGCTACCACAAAGATGTATGAACAGCTCGTAGAAATTTATAAAGAATACGGCTGTCAAAAATTTTTTAATCCGTCTTCTTTATATAAGCAATCTTTGGACGTCGCTTTAGATATTAGGCAGGCAAAAGCAGAAATTTTAGAGTTTTTAGGAAGCGGCTCAGGCGATATTATTTTTACAGGCAGCGCCACGGAAGCCAATAATTTAGCCATAAGGGGCTCTCTTAAAAAAAATTCAAAAATAGTAATTTCAGCAGGCGAACACCCGTCGGTTTATAATACTATACTTGACCTAAAAAATAACGGCGTTGAGTGCGAAATCATACCTTTGCAAAGAGACGGCCGCGTAGACGAAGAGAAGTTATATAATTATTTGTCCGAAAATAAAGACGTAAGATTAGTATCTATAATTCACGTAAGCAACGAAACGGGCGCGATTAATAATATAAAAGAACTTGTTCAAAACGCGAAAAAAATAAATCCGTCCGTATTGTTTCACAGCGACGGCGTTCAAGCTTTTGCCAAAATCGACGTTAAAAATTTGGGCGTAGACTTATACAGTATTTCGGCGCACAAAATAAAAGGGCCTAAAGGCATAGGGGCTCTATTTATAAAAAAAGGCGTCCGTCTTCATCCTATTATTACGGGCGGGGGACAAGAAAACAACCTAAGAAGCGGCACCGAAAACGTTGCTAATATTATAGCTTTCGCCAAAGCCGCAAAAATGTTTAGCAAAGATTATGACTATAATAAAATGCTGGAATATAGAACAGCGTTTTTGGATATTTTAAAGGAACAAGTTAAAGATATTGTAATAACGACAGAAAATACCCCTAATACTATGCCTCACATAATATCTTTAATTGTTCCCAAAATTAAAGGCGAAACATTGCTTCATATTCTAGAGAGCAAAGGAATTTTGATAGGTCTCGGCTCGGCATGCTCATCGCGTAGCAAAACAAACCGCGTTTTGCAGGCGTTGGGCTATTCGAGCAATCTTACTGAAAGCTCTTTAAGAATTAGCTTTTCGCCCGACAATACTTGGGAAGAAATAAAAACCGCGGCTCAAGGATTGGCGGCCGCGATAACGCTATTTAGAAAGTAAGGACTCGTTAAGGAACGGCTATGGAAAAGGTAATAATCATTAGATACGGCGAAATATTTTTAAAAGGCGATAACAGAAGCTATTTTGAAAAACTGCTTTGCGATAATATAAATTACTCTTTAAGAGATTGCAATTATAAGTTTATTGAAACTAAAAGGCGTTACGTAATAACAGATTTTGACGATGAAAACGAAATAATTGCTAGGCTTTCTAAAGTTTTTGGCATACATTCTTTCAGCGTCGCGTATATGACGCCTACCGATATGCAAAGCATAAAGCAAGCTGCGCTTAAAATGTTAGGCAGCGGCCGCTCTTTTAAGGTAGAAACCAACAGAGCGGACAAGACTTTCCCCAAAAACTCTCAACAAATAAGCGCGGAAGTAGGCGGTTTTATTTTAGAAAATAATCCCGATCTAAAAGTGGATTTGCATAATCCTGATTTTACGGTTTATATCGACATAAGGGAAGAAGGCAAGACTTTTGTTTATTCCGAAATTATATCCGGCTCGGGTGGATTGCCTGTAGGCTGCAGCGGCAAGGGCTTGCTTATGCTTTCGGGCGGTATCGACAGCCCTGTAGCGGGCTATATGATGGCAAAAAGGGGATTAAAGATCAGCGGAGCGCATTTTTTCAGTTTTCCGTATACAAGCGAACTAGCAAAAGACAAGGTCGTTCAACTGTCCAATATTTTATCGCAGTATAATAACGGCTTTGATTTATATATTGTTCCTTTTACCAAAATACAAGAAAAGATCAACGCCCTTAACACTTCGTATACTATAATACTAATGCGCAGATATATGATGTGTATTGCTAACATTTTAGCTAAAAAGCTTGATTGCAAGGCGATAGTAACGGGCGAAAGTTTGGGTCAGGTAGCCAGCCAGACGATAGACAGCCTTTTTGTTACCAACCAAATTTCCGAATTGCCTGTTTTCAGGCCTTTAATTGGAATGGATAAGGCAGAAATAATTAATATAAGTCAAAAGATCGAAGCTTACGACATCTCGATCTTGCCTTACGACGATTGCTGCACTGTCTTTGTTCCTAAACATCCGGTAACAAAGCCCAGTTTGAATTCTATAGAAAAATTAGAAAAAATCTTAAATATCGACGACTTAGTAGAAGAAGCCGTTAATAACGCCGAATTGATAAGATTGTAGCTGGATCGCTTTTTGCTTCTTAAATTGTTTTTTCTATTTTTGATGAAGTTGATCATTCTATCTATGAATGATCGTCTTTTATTTTCTACGGGGTTGTTAATTTCCCAATTTATATTTTCAGCTTTAGGCGGCAAGTTGTATATAGAAAAGATTTCTCTCTTTTTATATCTCGGGGCGGATAATGCGTTAGCTAAAACTAAATTCTGCCGAGTATTATATTCGATCAAATCTATATCAGCGTAAACCACAGTTTTAGGTATTTCAAAGTCAGGCGGAGAATTGTTTTTATATAACGATTTCATTATATTTTTAGTTATCATTGTCGGAAACGTTCCGCCTGTTACATTGCTTGCCAAAGCTCCTTTAAAATCATTTGAGATATTGCCAAGCCAAACGCCCATTGTGTGCCTTGAAGTGTAAGAAATGCAATAAGCGTCGTTATTATGCGGGGTTTTTTGATAGCTGTTAGTTCCTGTTTTCGCCGCGACTTGAAACGGCAAGTCATTAAGACGACGAGCAGTGCCTTCTTTTGCCGCGGTGCGAAGCATATCAGTGATTAAATACGCCGTGTCTTCGCGCATAACTTTTTTTAAAATAGGTTTTGCTTCATAAAGAACTTTGCCGTCTTTTGTGATTATTTTTTTAACCAAAGAACATTCGCCGAAATTTCCGTTATTGGGAAAAACGGTATACGCTTGCGTTAGATCATATAATGATACGCCTTTATATAAGCCGCCGAGAGCCAAACTTAATCCGCTGTCTTGTTCTTCTAGATTAATATTTAGCCGCTTCAAAAAATCGGTCGCTGTATCCACGCCTATAGACTTTAAAGTTTTAACGGCGGCTATGTTGTTGGACGTGCTTATGGCTTTTCTTACGCTAATCCAACCCTCATGCCTTCCATTATAGTTTTTAGGGCTGTAACCGTCGTAATTTATAGGCTCGTCCAAAATTAAAGAAGCCGGCGTTATTAATTTGTATTCCAGCGCGGGAGCGTAAACAGCGAGCGGCTTAATGGTGGACGCAGGCTGTCTTTGAATAAAAATATTATTTTCTTTGGACTCTATCAATCCCGTAACGCCCAAAGTTTGATTATCGATAACAATAGCGGCGTAATCCGGCAGGACTCCGCGGTCGTTTTCTGTTTGAGATATATATGCTTCAATAGATTGCTTTAAAATGTTTTGGACGCCTTGATTATAATATGTATAGATTACGCAGTCGGCTAAATCTTTTTCTGTCCCGTTTATTATTTGGCACGCTTGTTTTACGGCGATTCTAGCGTATACGCTTTGGCAATTATCGTTTTTATCGAGAGTTATCTCTAAAGGAGTATCAATAGCTTCTTCGTATTGCTCTTTTGATATAAAGCCGTTTTCCAGCATCGCTTTTAAAACGATTTTTTGCCTTGCTTTTAAATTATCCAAATTGGTATAAGGATTGTATTTTGCGGGAGAGTTTATAATCGCTGCTAGAGCGGCTGCTTGAGCGACGTTAAGATTTTTCGCGGACGTGGAAAAATACTTTTTTGCGGCAGAGTCTATTCCATATAATCCGTTGCCGAAATAAATAATATTAAGATATTTTTCTAATATTTGCTCTTTTGTGTATTGTTGTTCGAGTTGCCTTGCTATGCGAATCTCTTTTAATTTTCTTTCTATTGTGCGTTCGTTATTAAGATGGGTATTTTTAATCAACTGCTGGCTGATGGTAGACGCGCCTTCTTTAAAAGAAAAGGATTTTATATCCTTAATAAGCGCGCCCATTATACGAATATAATCTATGCCTTTATGCTTATAAAATCGTTTGTCTTCGATAGCTATAAACGCCTTGGGAACGTAATCAGGAAGCTCGCTTAATTTAACGACGTTGCCGTATTGACCGTTATATTCTAAACTGCTAAAATCTTCGCTTAAAACCTGTATAGATTTTCCCAAATTGTCAATCGTCTTTTTGTCCAAATCAATATAATCAATACTAAGAACATAGATTAGAGCTATTAAAAAGCTTATGAATATTAATACCCCTAGTATTGACGCTATTGTTTTTAGACATTTTTTGAGTTTCATAAGACTAGTATTTATTTTCTTTTAAAATTTATTATCTTTTGGCGGCAAAAGAATTAACTTGTCTAAATCAGCTGTTTAATATATAATTAAAAAATAATTTGACAATATTTAGCATAACAAAAGGAAACAAACGATGTATTATCATATAATCACTTACGGTTGCCAGATGAACGTGCATGAGTCGGAAAAGCTGGCGGGAATATTGGAAAACTTAGGATATCAACACACAGCGAACCAAGAAGACGCCGACGTTATAATTTTTAATACTTGCTGCATAAGAGATACGGCGGAAAGACGAGCTTTAAGCAATATTGACAAATTAAAATCTTTAAAAAAGAAAAAACCTGATCTAATCATAGGCGTTTGCGGATGCATGCCTCAACAAGAATCCGTAAGAAATTATATCGAAACAAAAATGCCCCACGTAGACATAGTTTTCGGCACGCATAATATTCATAATTTGCCGCAACTCCTAAACGACTGTCTAAACGAAAGAAAGCGTATTTTTGAAATTTGGGGCGAGAAAAAAGGATTGCAGCCCGCAAACACCCCTGTATTAAGAACAAGCGGCGTTAACGCTTGGGTCAATATAACCTATGGCTGCAATAACTTCTGCACGTATTGCATAGTTCCGTATGTTAGGGGCAGGGAAATAAGCCGTCCTATGAATGAAATACTAGACGAAGTAAAAAGGCTTTTAGACGACGGCAGATTTTCTGAAATAACCTTGCTCGGTCAAAACGTAAACTCTTACGGCAACGATTTAAACGACGGAAGCTCTTTTGCAAAATTGCTAAAAGAAATTGCCAAGCTGAACGGAGAGTTTAGAATAAGCTTTTTAACTTCGCACCCTAAAGACTTTAAAGACGAAGTTATAGATACTATAGCGGAATATGATAAAATATCTAAATGCGTTCATTTGCCTATACAAAGCGGAAGCAACGCTATATTAAAGGCGATGAACAGAAAGTATACCCGCGAATATTACCTGGAAAGAGTCGAACGTTTAAGGGATAAAATTTCTAATGTAGGAATTACAAGCGATATTATAGTAGGTTTTCCGGGAGAGACCGAACAAGATTTTGAAGACACGCTGGATTTGGTAAGAAAAGTCAGGTTTAATAACCTATATATGTTTATGTATTCTCCTAGAAAAAATACGCCGGCGGCAAGCATGCCCAATCAGATTGAGCAGGCGGTTAAGAAAGACAGAGTAAAGAAGTTAATAGAGCTTCAAAGGGGCATAATGCGAGAAATCGCTAAGGATTGCGTAGGCAAAAAATATAGGGCGTTGATTATAGAATACAAAGACGGCGCTTTATCGGCTACCACCGATTGCGGAAAATTGGTATATATCGAAAACGGCGACCAAAGCCATTTAGGCAAGTTCAGAGAAGTTTTAATTACGCGTTCAAAAAGCGGCAGATTGGTAGGGGAGTTAGTATAAATGTCTTTATCGCCAATGATGAAACAATACCTGGCTATCAAAGAACAGTATAAAGATTGCCTGTTGTTTTTTCGTTTAGGCGATTTTTATGAGATGTTTTACGACGACGCGATTATAGCCAGCCGCGAGCTTGAGTTGACCTTGACTGGAAGAGATTGCGGTTTAGACGAACGGGCGCCTATGTGCGGCGTGCCTTTTCATTCTGTCGACTCATATATAGCCAAGCTAATAGAAAAAGGCTACAAAGTCGCTATATGCGAACAAACAACCCTACCTGAAGAGAGCAAAGGCTTGGTAGAGCGAGAAGTTACACGCGTCATTACGCCCGGAACAGTTATTGAAGCGGATATGCTGGACGAAGGGCGTAATAATTACATAGCGTGCGTTTATTTATACAATACTCCTGCCGATTTTCAAATAGGCTTAAGCTGGTCAGACGTAAGCACAGGCGAATTTAATTATTTGGAAATCAAAGAGGATCCGCTTAATCGGCTTAACGAAGTTTTGGTAAGAATTAACCCTGCGGAAATAATATGCAACGAAGAAATGTTGGCCCAAAGCTACGGCCTAAACGCTGTTAAGTTTAATCAAATTCCCAAATTCAGCGTTTATTACGAATGGGCGTTTGACTACGATAACGCGTTAAAAAAGCTTGTTCAAAATAATTCTCAGCCTTTAATAGACAAATCCAAAAAATTGGCGATTATTTCTTCGGGGGCATTATTAGAATATATCGCAGACACTCAAAAAAGACCTATTTCGTATTTAAATAAATTTAACGATTATCAAGAAAACAAGTTTTTAATATTAGAAAATACCGAAAGACGAAATCTAGAGCTGTTTGAGACTATTACCGAACGCAAAAAACGCGGGTCATTGCTCGGCATAATAGACTGCTCTAAGACAAGCATGGGAGCGCGGCTGCTTAGGCGGTGGCTTGAACAACCGTCTGTAAACAGCCAAGTTATAAACGCTCGTTTAGACAGCGTAGAAGAACTGGTAAACAATCCAATTTTAAGAGATAATTTAATAAAGGCTTTGTCTAAAATTAACGATATAGAACGCCTAAGCAGCAAAATAGCTTACGGCAGCGTCAATCCAAGAGAGTGCGTAGCAATAAGCAACTCTTTGAAAAACGCCGACAATGTCTTTAATTGCTTAGAACAGGCAAAATCCAAAATCTTATCCGAGCTATATCAAAATTACGGCGGCGTTCAGGACATTATTCACATAATCGACAACGCTATAGACGACGATCCGCCCGCGCTTTTAAAAGACGGGGGTTTTATAAGAAAAGGATACAATCAAGAATTAGACGAATTAAGAGATATCGGCTCAAACGGAAAGCAGTTAATAGCCGCCTTGGAAGCCAAAGAAAGAGAAGAAACGGGAATAAAAAACCTTAAAATCGGCTTTAATAAAGTTTTCGGCTTTTACATAGAAGTTACAAAATCACAGCTTGACCTAGTTCCTTACCGTTATCAACGCAAACAAACCTTAGTCGGCGGCGAAAGATTTATTACGCCCGAGCTTAAAGAGCTGGAATCTAAAATTTTAGGCAGCGAAGAAAGGGCTATTAAATTAGAGCAAAAATTATACAGCCTTATCATAGAAGACCTAAAAGCGTATGTAGGCAAAATAAAAAAGATCGCTCAAGATATAGCGGTAATAGATTGCTTGGTTTCTTTTGCTGCCGTATCTTCTCAAAATAACTACGTAAAGCCTAAAATTGACGACACTATAAACTATCTAAAAATAGTTGAAGGCAGGCATCCGGTAGTAGAAAAGCATATCAAAGACGGCGAATTTGTGCCTAACGACACGTATTTAGACAATAAAGACAATAGAACTTTAGTAATTACAGGCCCTAATATGGGCGGCAAAAGCACGTATATGCGTCAAGTCGCGCTAATAGCTATTCTTGCTCATATGGGTTGCTTTGTGCCCGCAAAAGAAGCCCATATTCCAATTTTAGATAGAATTTTCACAAGAATAGGAGCGAGCGACGAACTGGCATACGGACACAGCACTTTTATGGTGGAAATGACCGAAGTGTCCCATATCCTAAAAAACGCCACCCCAAAAAGCTTGTTAATACTAGATGAAATAGGCAGGGGCACTTCGACATTTGACGGGCTCAGCATTGCTTGGGCGGTAATGGAATACGTGTCTACTCAACTAAAAGCGATGACGCTTTTTGCCACGCATTATCACGAATTGACCGAGCTAGAAGGCGTATTTGAAGGCGTAAAGAACTATAGGGTTTTGGTAAAAGAAGTCAATAAGTCCATTATCTTTTTGCACAAAATTGCTCGCGGCAGCGCCAACAAGAGCTTTGGCATAGAAGTAGCGTCTTTAGCGGGCCTGCCGCAATCCGTAATAGAAAAGGCGAGAAAAATATTAAAAATCTTGGAAGAAAACGATATAAACTATAACGAACGAGTAAACGCTTTGACAGGCAAACAGCTTTCGATGTTTGACCAAATAAGTTATTCCGGATACGAGCAAATAAAAAACATTCTAAACGAGCTGGATATCAACACGATTACGCCTGTTCAAGCTTTGGAAATACTGGCTGATTTGAAAGAAAAGGTTAAAAAATTATGAGCAAAATTAATATTCTGGACAGCGATATTTATAATTTAATAGCGGCAGGCGAAGTCGTAGAAAGACCTTCTTCGGTAGTAAAAGAACTAATAGAAAACAGCATAGACGCTCAAGCAAGCAGCATAACGGTTGAAATAAAAGGCGGCGGAATTAAATATATTAAAGTTTCCGATAACGGCTTAGGCATTGAAAAAGAAGATTTGAAAAAAGCTTTGCTGCCGCACGCTACCAGCAAAATCGCAAAAAAAGAAGATTTATTGGCAATAAGCACCCTTGGCTTTAGGGGAGAAGCTTTGGCGAGCATTGCCGCGGTAAGCAAAGTAAAGTTATTATCTAGAACCGCTGGAAACGATTTAGGGTCGCAGATTATATGCGAAGGCGGCAATTTTTCTGAAATCACCGAACACGGTTGTCCTTTAGGGACTTTTATAACCGTCGAAGATTTGTTTTACAATGTTCCGGCTAGAGCGAAATTTTTAGGAAAACCCGCGACTGAAGAAAATAATATAACCAATTACATAACCAGATTAATACTATCCAATCCTAACGTAGCTTTAAAATATATTGCTGACGATAAAATTATTTATCAATTTGACGGAAAGGGCGTTGAATCAGCGATTTACGCTATTTACGGTCAAGAAGCATTAGATAATTGTATATATATTTCGGAAGACTTTCCTTCTATAAAAATACGCGGCTATATCGGAACGCCGAATTACACCAAACCCAACAGGACTTACCAGACCGTAATAATCAACGGTCGATACGTCAATAACGAAACTGTGTCTTTGGCCGTTTATAACGCCTACAAAGACATTTTAATGAAAAGGCAATATCCTTTTTATGTATTATATTTAACCATACCTTACGACAAAATCGACGCTAACGCTCATCCCAATAAATTAGACGTTAGATTTTGGGATAAGGGTTATGTCTATAGAACAGTATTCTCAGCGGTTTTAAGAGCTTTAAATAAACATAGATTTATCAAAGAAATCACATTAGAAAACGATGCGAATAATATAGAAAAAGAAAAAAACGACGAATTTGATCTTTACAAAAAACATTACGAGCAAAAAAACATAAATAATAACGTTGATTTATTTGAGAACGCAGCAAGCTTTAGATTAAATATCAACGAAATCGATGAAAAATCTTCGAACGTTTTAAACGACGACGGCGGCAAAATGGCTGCGCTTTTGGCAAAACTTGCAGATATTAAAAGCCAAGAGAAAAATATAGAACAAAAAGAGCAGCAATTAGCATTTGAGCAAGCTGATACAAGCGAGTTTTCTTTAAGCCAAAAGCCAATAATTTTGGGCGTTTTATTTAATACTTATGTCCTTATAGAATTTGATAATAATTTATATATCATAGACCAGCACGCCGCTCATGAAAGATTGCTTTTTGATCAATTTATGCAAAGCGTTAACGATAACTCCAACGAAATTCAAGATTTGTTAGCGCCGTATGTCTTTAACGTAAATCATTTGGAATACAACAAAATCTTGCAGTTAACAGATCAGCTTCAAGAGTTGGGTTTTGATATAACCGAATTCGGTAATTTAACTTTTAAGATATCGTCAGTTCCGTTTTTATTGTCTGATATCAATTTAAAAGATTTTGTGGCGGAAATCTTAAGCGACGATTTTTATAAAAATATTACCGCTTCGTCTATTTTAAAGGAAAAAATCGCCGGCGCTGCTTGCAAAGCGGCAATAAAGGCTGGAGATAATATAAAAGAAAGCGAAATAATATCTTTAATTCGTCAAATAAACGCCAGCAATACGCCTTTGTTGTGTCCCCACGGACGACCTATAATTACTAAAATAAGCAAAAAAGAAATCGAAAAATGGTTCAAAAGAATAGTCTGATAGTAATCGGCGGGCCTACGGCGGTAGGAAAAAGCGCTTTAGGTTTGGAACTTGCTCAAAAATATAACGGCGAAATAGTATCGGCGGATTCTATGCAAATCTATCGCGGCATGGACATAGGAACCGCTAAGCCTACTATTGAAGAAAGAAAGCTCGTAAGACACCATTTAATAGATATTTTAGACGTTAACGACGAGTATTCAGCAGAGCAATACAAAGAAGACGCCGATAAAGTTATAGAAGATATTTTTAACAGGGGAAAACTGCCCATAGTTTTGGGCGGGACAGGCTTTTATATTAAGGCGTTGTTATACGAGCATAATTTCGGATACGCGCCTAAAAATCAAGAAATAAGGGATAAATATAAAAACATCTTAAATCAATACGGTAAAGAATATCTGCACGACTTATTAAAGCAGAAAGATTACGAATCCGCCTTAAAAATCCACCCCAACGATACAAAAAAAGTCATAAGGGCGTTAGAAATTTACGAAGTAAGCGGATTAAAAAAATCTGAAATCGCGCAAAAAGAGCAGAAAAAGAGATACGATTTTAAGATGTATGTCTTAAACTGCGACAGAAACGAATTATATAATCGAATTAACAAAAGAGTGGACGATATGATTAGTCAGGGCTTAATTGACGAAGTCAAATCATTAATAGAAAACGGGGCTGATATCAACAGCCAAGCGATGCAAGGCATAGGTTATAAAGAAACAGTAGCTTATTTAAATAACCAATTATCAAAAGACGAGTTGATTGAGCTTATCAAACAACGCACGCGGAACTACGCAAAACGCCAAATAACTTATTTTAAGGGCATAAAAGACGCAGTATGGGTAGACATCCATAGTGCTATGTCTGACATAGTATTATAAAATCGATAAAAAAGGACAAAAACCAATGAAAATAGAGCGAATTATTGAACAAGCCGAGCAAAAATGCCAAGAAAAATTTAAAGAAATAGATAAAATATCGCTAAGAAATCAGCAAAAAGTATTAGACGCTTTTAGAGAATGCAAAATCGGGCTTCAGCATTTTAACGGGTCTACTGGATACGGATACGGCGACACAGGACGCGAAAAACTTAACGAGCTATATGCCCGCGTATTTAGATCGCCTAAAGCTTTGGTTTCGCCGCATATTATGAGCGGAACTCACGCTTTGGCTTTGTGTTTATACGGAATTTTAAGACCCGGCGACTTGATGGTAAGCGTTTCGGGCAAGTTATACGATACTTTAGAAGAAATAGTTTTTAAAGAAGGAAACGGCTCTTTAAGAGATTTTGGAATAAAATACGCTCAAATCGAATTAACCGACGGAAAATTTGATTTTGACGCTATAGAGAAGTTTTTAAAAGCTAATAAAGCAAAACTGGTCTTTATACAAAGGTCTAGGGGATACTCTTGGATAAAAGCTAGATCAATTACTCAAATAAAAGAAGTATGCGGATTTATCAAAAAAATCAGCCCGCAATCAATTATAATGGTAGATAATTGCTATGGCGAATTCGTAGACGTTATCGAGCCTTTTGAAGCGGGCGCAGATATCTTTGCCGGCTCTTTAATAAAAAATCCCGGGGGAGGATTAGCGCCTACGGGCGGCTATATTTGCGGAAGAGAAGATTTGGTCGATCTAGTGGCCGGCAGGCTTTCGGCTCCTAATTTAAAGGACGAAATCGGCTCTTATTCGGAAGGCTATAGATTGTTTTATCAAGGCTTATTTTTAGCTCCCCACGTCGTAGGACAAGTCCAAAAAGGCTCATTATTGATAAGACGGGTATTTTCGGATTTAGGCTTTAGAGTGTTGCCTTCGCCGGAAGAATATAATAACGATATTATCACGTCAATAGAATTTGAGAACGAAGAAGAATTAATTGAATTTCACAGAACGATACAGTATTGCTCTCCCGTAGAAAGTTACGTAACCTTATATCCTTGGGATATGCCCGGTTATACTGAGCAGGTGATAATGGCCGCGGGAACTTTTGTGCAAGGGTCTTCTATAGAATTAAGCAGCGATTCTCCAATTAAAAAGCCTTATATAGCGTATTTGCAAGGCGGATTGACATACGAGCACATTAAAATCGCTCTTATTATGTGCTTGGAAAGATTAAAACTAGTCTAATTACAATGTAAGAGTGATTATAAACTAAGCAAATTTGCGAAGTTTAAAACCAAATAGACGTATAAACAGTATTTTAAATTAACTTAACGCATTTTGTCGCGTTAAGTATTTTAATGCTTATATTGGCGTTTTAGAGTTTTTGTAAAAAAAATGTTAAAGCTATAATTAAATCGTCTAAAAAGGCAGTATTTTTATATCCTGTTAATTTTAATATTTTCTAATAAGACCTACTACCAATCCTAAAATTTCGGCTTCTTCTACAATGATAGGATCGTATTTATCGTTTTCGGGCATTAGTCTTATATATTTATTGTCCATATAAAATCTTTTAACGGTGGCTTCGCCGTCTATCAAAACAGCCACTATTTCGCCGTTATTTGCGATAGATTGCTTTCTTACTACTATTTTATCGCCGTCTAAAATACCAGCGTTAATCATGCTGTCGCCTTTGACGGTCAATAAAAACAATTCTCCGCTGGAAAACATATCAAGCGGCAGGGGAAACACGTCTTCTATATTTTCGATAGCGGTAATAGGTGCGCCGGCGGTAATTTTGCCTACCAAAGGAACTTCGACGATTTCTTTTTTAGGGAAATCAGAATATTCGTTAATTATTTCAATAGCGCGCTTATGATTGTCAGCTTTCTTGATATAACCATAAGCTTGCAATCTGTTTAACGCGTAATGAGCCGTTGCGGTAGAAGTTATATTTAAAGCTTTGCAAATTTCTCTTACGGTAGGGGGGTAACCGTATCTATTTATGTATTTTTTCAGGTATTCCAATATTTTTTCGTCCTTAGGATCCAAAGGTCTTCTATCCATAGAAAACTCCTTATATAAGTTTATTGATAATTATAACACAAAAATGACATTTATGCAAACATTCGTTTGAAAACTAGTCGTCGTCTCTCAAAACTACTTTTCTTACAGCGTTTTTTCTTATGTCGGTATCTATAGCGGCGTAATGTTTTTTGGTCGTATTTACGTCGCTGTGGCCCAAAACGTCAGCTACTATGTAAATATCGCCGGTCGCCCTGTATAACTCCGTGCCAAAGGTGCTTCTTAGTTTATGGGGCGTGATTTTCTTAAGCGGGCTTACAATTCTTGCGTATTTAGTGACTAGATTTTGAACGGCCCTTACAGATATCCGTTTATTTTGAAGCGACAAAAACAACGCTCGCTCTTCTTTTGGAACATCGGGCATATTAAGGCGTTGGTCAAGATATTTCTTTAAAGCGTCGGCGACTTCGTCGGAAAAATATAAAATCGTCGAATTTCCGCCCTTTCTTACGACCGTAAACGCGTTTGAGCTAAAGTCAATGTCTTCAATATTAAGCCCCACAAGCTCGCTTATTCTTATACCCGTGCCCAAAAAAAGCGTTAAAATCGCCAAGTCTCTATATTTTGTTTTTGAGTGAAAATGTTTTTGATGCTCGCTCAACTCGTCGCCATATTCGCTTTGATCCAATATTTCTGCGACTTCGTTGGGTTCTAATCTAATAATTTCTTTATCATGTATTTTAGGAAAAGATACTTTAGCGGCAATATTCGCTTGAATTTTGTCTTTATTAAAGAAATATTTATACATCGTTCTTACGCTCGCTAGTTTCCTTGCGCGGGCGCGTTCTTTGTTGGTATGAATCTTGCCTTCGTCATCCCTATAATATGACAAATAAGCTAAATATTTTTCCAAATGGGTTTGCGTTATTTTCTCTAAATCGCCTAAAGTAATCTCTTTTACGCCTTTATTTAAAACGTTTTTGGACAAAAATTCAAAAAAAATTTTTAGATCATACGCGTAATTTAAACGCGTTAAAACCGAAGTTCTTGGCTCTATTCCCAAAAAAAACTCCGAGCAAAAATCAGGCAATTCCCTTTCCAGCTCGCTTAGTTTTTGCGTGTTGCGAATGTTTCTTTCGATATAATACTTTTTGCCCATAATTTAATTATATATTTTTTTGGTTTAAAAGTATATAGTATCTTTTAAATTTTAATATTAATCAAAATTAAACAGCTTAATTAAGACATCATTGACGCAATTTTACAAATAAAATATAATTTTAATGGAGGTTTGTTTCTATGAAAAAAGTAATTAAATTATTGTTAATGTGTTTTAATACTTAGCGCAGTAAACTTACCTTCATGTAAGAATAATAATAATAATGAAATTGACGCTCCTGTTTTTACCGGAATGAGCGTTTATAGGAGCGCAGTTACACCGGTTTATTATAACGCTAATCAGAAAAAAGCGGTATATGCTAACGATTATGATTATAAAGCAATTGTAGGCGATAGAATTATAATTGCTTTATATTTGAAAATCCTAATAAATACGACATAGTGTCATTTTATTTAAACGACATAAAATATTCAGGCTTGATTAGCGGGACTTTTTTAGAAGGCAGCAACGATGAATGCATATTAGTATGCTATGATGTTGGGGAGATTGTTGGCGAACATTATGTAGTGGTATCAAATATTAAATATTTAACGAATAGCGGAGTAGTTACTAATGACAATATTGAAATAAATACTTCTAACGTATTAATGGCAGAAAACGCAAAAAACTCATTATCGATTTTAGTTCAACCAGTCCCGCCTAAAATTCCTTATTTGAATTATACTTCATATGCGTCTAGGCGTCAAGTAACTACTCGTTTTTCTAACCCTGATAAATTAGAAGTAGAATATATAAGCGTTACGGTTGACGGCGTTTTGATAGAAAAGCTTGTTAATATAAGGTATGCAAATGGATATGAATATTACGAATGGTATTTCGGTGAATATGAAAGCGCTGAAGTAGTTTGGCGTTATAAATTAGACGGTGAATGGCATGTTGTTACAACTATAATAAATTATTGGCGAAATAAAAAATACTGATATTCAAAGCCCTTATCTTTATGGTAAGGGCTTTTTTAATGGAGTTGTTTATAAAAAAACATTTGAGCTAAAAAAAGTAGTTTAAACATCGTGTTAACGGCGTATACATCTAGTTATTAATTGACCAATATTAGTAAATACCGTAAAATATTAATTAATTAAATAAATCTGCAAAGCAATGGGTTCGGATACTTAACTTAATGGCAGGGGAAGAGCTTTGATTTGCGAACCAAAGTAATATTGTTAAAATTAATTTCTTCGCCCTCAAAAATGCTGAAATATATTAAAATCTTGTCGTTATATACGAATATTTTATAAATCAAGCAATCAATTATACGACGCATATATTCTGTGTCTGTTTCGTCTAAAGGCTCTAGAAATAACAACAGATAATTTCTTATATCCTCTTTGGAGCTGGGCATATTATAAAGCAGTTTGTGTTTTTGCAATTCTGCCTCTAACGTGTCCTTTTGGTGTGTTATATCGTTAGCCCTTTGTTCCAAGTTCTTTATTATGTCTTTGTTGGTTGCTTCAAGCATTAGGTCGGTAATTCTGACCATTTGCTCGTTTAATTCCTTTATTCTTTTTTCAATCGGCGATAGAGGATTGGCTGTATTTGGTTTTATAATAGTCATAAACTAGTTCAGACAGCCTGTCGAGATTGGTTTTCTCGAAAAGATATTTCTTTACTTGCTGAACAACATATCGCTCCAGCGGCACTTTTTTCTCGTATTTTTTGCCGCATTTTTTAGAACAAGCATAATAATGGAATTTACCACCATTGCCGTTGCCCGACCTGCCCTGCATACTGCTACCGCAATGTCCGCAAAATAATTTACCAGTGAGCAAATATCCTATTTTAGCGTTCTTGCGCGCACCGTATTTGCGGTTTTCTGCTAGTCTTTTCTGGACGCGGTTAAAAGTTTCTTCGTCGACTATGGCTGGATATCGTTCAGTATAGACTTTGCCGTGGATATAATGTTTGCCGATATAGGCATTATGATGAATACAGACACGGCTCATATGGTGCTTATTTAACATCTTATACTTGTGCATATTATATTAACTCAAGAACACTTAGCTGTGAACGCTCTTGGTCTAGAGGTACGGGTGCAGCAAGTCATTCTTTTAGTGACGGCTCTGTTACAGTAGTTTTAGCCTACTGCCCTGCACAAATAGATATTATTTCGGAACTCTTACAAAATAATTTTGTAAAACTATTGCCTTCTACAGCATATAATGCTATAATAGACTTGCAAAAAAGATTTTGTATCAAATGGGTGGTTAATAATGGATTTAGTAATTACCAAATCTTTTGACGAAATGACGGTTGACGAATTGCTCGATATAAGATACCAGGTAAGAAACCTTGACGACAAAGACAGAGAGGCTGTTATGGCGGCTTTAAAGAAGAAAGACGCGAACAAAGCTTTATTAGCGTCTTGCCCCGATTTAAGCTCGCATTATTTAGGCTACAAATATGAAAACCTAGTTAAAGCATACTAAAAAAACATTAAAGCTTAAGAATAAAGCCCTTATCAGTAGATAGGGGCTTTTTTATTGGAGTTGACTATGAAAAAGTTTCTAAAAGCATTAACAATCATAGCCGCTATACTATCGTTAGCGGGCTTTGTCACAATCATAACAATGGATGTTATTAACAATCCGTCAAGCCTAAATGAGTGGTATGCGACTTATTTAGAGCCTAAACTGATGACCTTTTCAGTATCGTCGTTTATAAGTTGGCTTGCGGCGTGGGCGTTGTCAAGAGCGGTTAGTTGGGTTCAGCAGGCGGTGGAGAAGCTATCAGACGCTAACACGAAAGTAAATTCTACGCTAGAAGAGAATGCCGCCTTGCAAAACGAGATAAAGCAGCTGCAAAGCCAATTGGCAGGCGTTCAAGAAACTTTGCAGACGATACGAGAGATAAGCAAGATAGCGTTTATGAACAGTCCCGAGCTAGTCAAAAACGGATACGCTCGTAAAATTGCAGAGGTGTTAGGCGATGAAAAGACGGACTAAATTAAGGCTTTTAGAATTGACCAGAGTGCTAGTAG
>DATCKP010000007.1:0-14795 GCA_036562165.1 Clostridia bacterium | reverse complement strand
CATATGACCGTTCCGCAGATAAGGGGAATGTATCACGGCGACATCGCCCGCAAGACCAACCTTGTGGAATACGGTTTCAGGCTGCCTTCGGCTTTTGACAACAGACCCTTGAATTTTGAAGAGTTTAACGCCCGTTTGGGTCAGGTCATATTTGTTTCTGCTACGCCAGCCGAATACGAATTGAGCATAGCCGACCAAGTGGTAGAACAGCTCATAAGACCAACGGGCTTGGTAGACCCCGAAATAGAAGTAAGGCCCATACAAGGCCAGATAGACGACCTTATAGGCGAAATCAACAAAACCACAGCCCAAAATTACAGGGTATTGGTAACCACGCTTACCAAAAAAACGGCGGAAAACTTAACCGAATATTTGATAAACTTCGGAATCAAGGCGCGTTACCTTCACAGCGAGATAGACACTTTGGACCGCATAGAGATTGTCAACGCGTTAAGGCGCGGGGATTTTGACGTTTTGGTAGGCATCAATCTGTTAAGAGAAGGGCTTGATATGCCCGAAGTCGCTTTGGTGGCTATTTTGGACGCGGATAAGGAAGGATTTTTAAGAAGCGATCGGGCGCTTATTCAGACAGCGGGGAGAGCAGCCCGAAACGCTCAAGGCAGGGTAATACTTTACGCCGATACCATAACGGACTCTATGAGACGCGCGATAGACGAGACCAACCGCCGCCGCGCGATTCAGATGAAGTATAACGAAGAGCATGGAATAGTTCCTAAAACTATTATAAAAGAAATAACCAATACGTTAGAGATAACCAAAAAGGCGGATTCTGCTGCTAACATTAAGCTTGAAGATATTCCCGCCGAAATCGAGAAACTTAAGACTATGATGGATATAGCCAGCAAGAACTTGGATTTCGAGCAGGCTATAGTATTGAGAGACGAAATCGCTAAATTAAGGAAAAGGCTGAATAGATGAAAGATTGCATTGTCATAAAAGGAGCTAAAGAAAACAACCTAAAAAATATAAATTTGACGATACCGCGTAATAAGATGGTCGTTTTTACGGGCATTTCGGGAAGCGGCAAAAGCACATTAGCTTTTGACACCATCTTCGCCGAAGGGCAAAGGCGTTATGTAGAAAGCCTTTCGTCTTACGCCCGTCAGTTTTTGGGCCAGACCAATAAGCCCGATGTGGAGTCCATAGAAGGTCTTTCGCCTGCCATAAGCATAGACCAAAAGACTACTTCCAAAAACCCGCGCTCTACCGTGGGCACGATAACCGAGATTTACGACTATTTAAGGCTTTTATACGCTAGAGCGGGCAGGGTGCATTGCCCCAATTGCGGCAAGGAGATTACCCGCCAAAGCATTGACCAGATAGTCGATAGGATTATGGCTTTGGGCGAAGGGGCGAGAATTATAATCCAAGCTCCTATCGTAAGGGGCAAAAAAGGCGAATACGCGAAGACCTTTGAGCATTTAAGGCACAGCGGTTTTGTCAGGGTAAAAGTAGACGGCGTTATTTACACTTTGGACGAAGAGATTAAGCTGGAAAAAAACATACGTCACAACATAAGCGTAATAGTAGACCGCCTTATTTTAAAAGACGATATCATAAAACGCTTGACCGAGAGCGTCGAGCAGGCTCTAAAATTAGCCGGCGGATTGGTCGTAATAGAGCACGACGGAGAAGAGATACTGTTTTCGGAGTCGTACGCGTGCCCCGATTGCGACATCAGCATAGAAGAGCTGGAGCCTAGACTGTTCAGCTTTAACAGCCCGTTTGGCGCGTGTCCCGAATGCACGGGCTTGGGCTTTAAGACAGAAATCGACCCGTCGTTATTAGTAAAAGACGAAGAATTGTCTTTGAACCAAGGGGCGATAGCTATCAACGGTTGGAATTTAGATACTAACAACCATATGAAAATGTTTTTTAAGGCTTTGTCCGAAAAATATAATTTCAGTCTAGACACGCCTTTTAAGGATCTGCCCCAAGAGATCAAGGATATTTTATTTTACGGAACGGACGAAAAGCTGCATTTAAAATACAAGTCCCAATCATTTAGCGGAGAATATTACGCCGCGTTTGAAGGCATAGTGAATAATCTCGCGCGCAGATACAAAGAGACTTCGTCAGAGTATATCAAGCTTGAAATCGAAAAATATATGAAAACCGCACCGTGCCAGACCTGTCACGGCAAAAGGCTAAAAAAAGAAGCTTTAAGCGTCAAAGTGGGCGGGCTTAACATTATGGAGCTTTGCGATATGCCCGTCAGCAAATGCTATGAGTTTTTTGAGCATTTGAAGCTTGAAGGCAACGAAGCTATTATCGCCGCGCAGATCATAAAAGAAATTAAAGCAAGGCTTAAGTTTTTGATAGACGTAGGGCTAAACTATCTTACCTTATCGCGCAGCTCAGGCACGCTTTCGGGCGGCGAATCGCAAAGAATCAGGCTTGCTACCCAAATCGGAAGCGGGCTTATGGGCGTCTTGTATATTTTAGACGAGCCTAGCATCGGGCTTCACCAGCGCGACAACGGCAAACTGCTTGCGTCCCTAAAGGGCTTGCGCGATTTGGGCAATACTTTGATAGTGGTAGAGCACGACGAAGAGACCATACGCGAAGCCGATTATATAGTGGATATAGGCCCGGGCGCGGGCGAACATGGCGGCAAAGTAGTAGCCGCGGGCACGCTGCAAGACATAATTAATACCCCGGAGTCTATAACGGGTCAATACTTAAGCGGCAAAAAAAGCATACAAGTGCCCAAAAAAAGACGCCGGCCCGACGGAAGATTTTTGGTCATAAAGGGAGCAAGAGAAAACAACCTAAAGAACATAGACGTTTCTATACCTTTGGGCGTGATGACCGCTGTTACGGGTGTATCGGGCAGCGGAAAAAGCTCTTTGATTAATTATACTTTATATCCCGCTTTATCCAACGCCTTAAACAAAAGCAAGTATAAGCCTGCAAACTGCGACGAAATTTTAGGGCTTGAGCATCTAGACAAGGTCATTGACATCGACCAAAGCCCTATCGGCCGCACTCCTAGAAGCAACCCCGCCACTTATACCGGAGTGTTTACCGAGATAAGAGCCCTTTTTGCCGCCACCCCGGACGCTCAAGAGCGCGGATATACGGCCGGCAGGTTCAGCTTTAACGTAAAAGGCGGCCGCTGCGAAGCCTGCGAAGGCGACGGCATCAAAAAAATAGAAATGCACTTTTTGCCCGACGTTTACGTGCCGTGCGAGGTGTGCAAGGGCAAAAGGTATAACCGCGAAACTCTTCAGGTAAAATACAAAGGCAAAAACATAGCCGACGTATTGGATATGACGGTAGAAGAAGCGTTAAAGTTTTTTGAAAACATACCGTCTATATATAGAAAGATTAAGACTTTATACGAAGTGGGTTTAGGATATATAAGACTAGGTCAGCCCGCTACCACGCTTTCGGGCGGCGAAGCGCAAAGGGTAAAATTAGCCACAGAGCTTTCCAAGCGCGGCACGGGCAAGACTGTGTATATCCTAGACGAGCCTACTACGGGTCTGCATATGGCGGACGTGGACAGGCTTATTAAGGTATTGCAGGCTTTGGTAGAAGCGGGCAATACGGTAATCGTGATAGAGCATAACCTTGACGTAATTAAGGTTTGCGACTATATAATAGATTTAGGCCCGGAAGGCGGCGACCAAGGCGGGCGTATCGTGGCCCAAGGCACGCCTGAAGAAGTCGCCAAAGTTCCCGAAAGTTACACAGGACATTTCTTAAAACAAATTTTAAATCAAGGATAAAACGCGTATGAAAGAAAAAGAGATTTATTTGGCCGGCGGATGCTTTTGGGGAGTAGAAGAGTTTTTTAGCCGTATAGACGGCGTTTTGGAAACAAGCGCAGGATACGCGGACGGCTTGCAGCCTATAACTACTTATCAAGATATAAAAAAGACCGACCACAGCGAAACGGTGTATATAAAATACGACGCTGATAAAATCAGCTTGGAAAAACTGCTGGATTATTTTTTTATGATAATAGACCCTACCAGCGTAAACCGCCAAGGCAACGACATAGGCAGGCAATACAGAACGGCTATATATTATTCGGACGAAAGCGATATAAAAACAATCCAAAAGCGGATTCAGCTAGAGCAGACTAAATATTCTAAACCAATCGTAACCGAAGTCAAAAAGATAAACAATTTTTGCCGAGCCGAAGAATATCATCAAAAATACCTAAAAAAGAACCCGGGCGGCTATTGCCACGTGGATATGAGTCTGCTTGATAAGATAAAATCATAAGACATTTTCTAGTTTAGGGTAGAAATAGCTAAGCAGCATATCGCAGTTTTTTATAATCGTGGCGGCGGCCGTGTTTGCCATATTGTAGTCGTTTTGGCTTATATAAGTTTTTAAGGAAACGATTTTGTAAGTAAGCTCGTTGATCTGCATATGGGAAAAGAGAAAGTTAAAGATACGCTTATCCTTTTCCCATTCTTTTTCCACTTGATCAATTATCTCTTTATTGATAATTGTGTCTATACGCTGCTTGTCTTGTTCCATATTGTCGTACAATACAAGGACTTGGTCTTTTAGATTGTTTAATTTGTCTTCCACATAAAGTATCTCTAAAACTGACACGGTTATCAAAATCGCCAATACGATTATTGCTGTAATCGCTCTTCTCATCTTGCTCGTCCCTTTTTATGCGGAAGTCTTAAATTCTTTTATAGTCGCGGTTATGTATTTGCCGTCTTTGGGCTGGATATAAGTATGCCCTTTCCCGTCGGCGTAAGCGAAGGCGATGTCTTTGATTCTTTTGTTGGTTTTTTCTTTTATGATTTTAGCAAGCTGCTGCTTGGTGATGTTAAAATAGTTTAAATTGATAGGCTTGCCGTCTATTATCAATGATACAGGCGGAGTTTGTTGTTCGGGTTTTAGTTTGATGTCGGCGGGTTTTAAAGGCGCGTATTCGGCTTTGGGGATTATGCAAAGCTTGCCGTTAGTCTCAAACATAGCGTAATGTATTTCGGACAAATCAAAATACCCTTGGCTTCTTGTCGCTTCCAAAAGATCGTTTAGGTTCATATTAAGCTGTTTTAGAGCCTTATAATTAATGCCGTTAGGGGTAATTACCATTATCGAATGCCCGTCTATAAGCGATCTGATTTTGAGAGACTTTCTGGATAAATAGGTTATCAAATAATGCAATAGATACAGCGTCAATATCGGCACTAAACCGTAATGCAAAGGTATGGACGGGTCTGACATAGGCACGCACGCCACCTCGGCGATAATATATGTAATAACCAATTCTATGGGCTGCATTTCTGCGATTTGACGCTTGCCCATCATTCTTACCACGAATAAAACTACGAAAAATATAATTATTACTCTTACAATAATGGTAAACATAGTTTTAATATGCGGAAAAATTTGGAATTTTATTCTTTTAAGCAGCCACGTACGCCTTATAGTTTTCAACACGTAAAAATAATTTGATTAAATATATAATTTGGCTTATAATGAATGAAAATACAATAAAATTAATATTTAATAAGGAGAAGGGCGTTGAACGAACAAGACAATTTTTCTTTCGACCTAAATTCAGAAAATCAACCCCAAAATCAAAAACCGCCTAAACCTATTTCGCAATTTTTCCGACTTGACGCTACCCGCAGGGTTACATATCTAGCCGTATTGATAGGTTTAGCGATTGTCCTAAAACTATACGGAATAGACCTGCCCTACGGCAAGGTAAGTCTTTTTTATATACCTTGCTATCTCGCCGGGGCTTTCTTTGGGCCTGTAGTAGGGTTTGCCACCGGCGCTTTGGGCGACGTGCTGGGATTTTTGATAAAAGGCGGGACGCCCAACCTTATTCTTACCTTGGGCAACGGATTGATGGGTTTTATAGTGGGCGCTGCGTTTAAGTTTTTGCCTAGTCTAAAGCCAGAAATAAGGCTTGTGATAGGCGTTTATGTTTCGATGTTTGTCTGCACTTTAGGCATAAACACTTTGGGACTTGCTGTATTATATGGCAGTCCGTCGCTTACGCTTTGGCAGAATTACGCTGCGCAGTTATGGTATGGCCCGATACCTAGATTATTCTTTCAGCCTTTGGTTATAACCGTAAATTTAGGCGTTTCATTGGCTCTGTATTACGTTTTGAATAGATATTTCGCTAGATACTTAGGCTTTAGCCATCAAAAAAGCTCCTAAAGTTTTTTTAGGAGCTTTTTTCTAATTTATTTAAAATATTTAAAAACCTGTTTTTTAACTTTTCGCTTACATTGAGTTTCAAAACTTTTTGGCATAATTCTACAGCCTTTTTGGGCTCGTCTTCGGCTTCCAAGTCCACCAATAATTTTAAATATATTATATTGTTTTTTAGGTTTTCGGTTTCAAGCGTCTTTTGATAACATAAATCTTTGCATATTTTTCGCGCGATGGGATTGTGTTTTAGAGAATAGAAAAGCTTGATTTGTTTGTCTTCTACATACGCGTATTCGGAAGCGTCAAAATAATACGTTTTGGCAAACTCAAAAATTTTAAAAAGCAGTCCTGCGCTCAGCTTGTTTTTGTAAAAAGACGACAATCTCACGAATTCTTTAAAAAACGTTTCGCTGTCGCCGCTGTTAATATGCAAGCCTATGCCGCGCTTATTTTTGGCGGGATCTCTTATAAACCGCCATTCAAACTCGCGCAGCTGGTTATTGGTCAAAGTTTTAAAGAACGCTTCAAAATCAGAGTTTTTTAGGTTGTTTATAAGATTATAGCTGTTATTCAAATGAAATTACCTTTTGGTTTTATTTTTAAAAATAAAATAATTGAGCTGTAAAGACGCGTTTTTAAAATATCTCTTATTATATTGATATGGCCGCCGCAATATAAAAAAGAACGAATAGCTTCGTTCTTTTTTATAAATCTTTATTTTGTTTTAGTTCATACTACCAAGCATATTGCCGAACTTGTCTTTGGCTTGGGTAACTTCTTGTTCGGGCGCGTCTTTGACGGGGTAGTAACCGCGCGAAAGCATAGCGTTAAACACACCGAATTGGTCGTTAGAAGTGTCTTGCAAGTTTTGAATTATTGCTTCTCTTAATTTGGGGCACGAAGCTTCTACTAAATAATTGCCGTAATACTTAACCAGGTCTTTTTGAATTACCAATATATCTTGAAGCATATCTTTTTCTTTTAAGCTCATATTTTTGTCCTCCTTAATTGTGGCTGGAAAGATAGTCGTTAAGTCTGGTGAATTTGTTTTTGTGGCTTTGAGCCAAAGCTTCGCATTGATCTTTCAACTCTTGGTCTTTAAATTTGGATTTGTATTCGTTCGCCTTTTTGTACGCAAGATCCTCAAGAAGCATCAATTCGGATAACGCTTCCAGGTCTTTTGTGGTTAACTTTTTGTTGGCCATTTTTATACCTCCTTTTATTTACGATTTTTAGTATAAGTATTTTGCCGATTATTATTCTTTGGCTATTAATCGGAAAAAAGCCTTGATTGTTTGTAAAAAGAATAAATAGGACAAGCTGTCAGCTAATGCAAACAATGTTAAGTCTTGGCGTAAAAAAGATGTAACTTTCTTAAAAAAGCCGTTGAAAATAAATGATAAAAAAACAATGCCTAAAAATATATAATGATTGACGGCTAAATCCAGAAATTGATAAACCATGAAATTAATTTTTAGCTTAATGTTTTCTAGATTACTAGTTTTTTTAGCTTAAAATTTTAAGTTTGCCCAAGGCGTATGAATATGGTATTATTAAAATAATAGTTATGTCTAAAATTACCGAAATATCAGTTCAAAAGAAAAACAAATCGCGCGTCAATATTTACCTTGACGGCGAGTTTGCCTGCGGAATGGAAGCTATTGTGGCTCTTGAAAACAGGCTTAAGGTAGGCGACGAGATATCTATAGAAGAGCTTCAAGAGTTATCCAGACAAAGCGACATAGAAAGCGCTTTTTCCAAATCGCTTAAGCTTTTGTCCAAAACGCTGAAGACCCAATATGAAATAAAAAATTATTTGATCGGCAAAGGATATTCTCTGGACGTCATAGACGAAGTTATAGATAAGCTAAAAAGCTATAATTACATCAACGATAAGGAATACGCTATTGCCTATATTAACGATAAAAAAGGCTCCAATGGCAAAAAAAAGATATACTCCGAGCTTAAGCAAAAAGGCGTAAGCGGCGGAATTTTGGACGACGCTTTAAAGACGATTTCTAAAGAAGAAGAATTAGAGACCATTAGAAAATTAGCCGCGAAATACGTAAAAGGCAAAACGCTTGATTTAAAACTCAAAAAAAATCTTGCCAATTATTTATACTCGCGCGGTTTTGAGTGGGAAGATTATATAGACGTTATCAACGAGTTGTTCGGAGACTGCGATGACGAGCAAAGTTTTTAAGATTTTGTATGAAAATTGGGGCGAGTTTGTCTCGGGCGAATATATAGGCAAGAGCTTGGGCGTAAGCAGGGCGGCGGTCTCCAAAGCCATTTCCGAACTCAAAGACAAAGGGCTGGAGATATTAAGCGTCTCTAAAAACGGGCACAAACTTGTAAGCCTTAACGATTGCCTAGACGCCGATATCTTATCCGCCATGACGGGCAAAAAAACGCTGTTTTTTGAAGAATGTCAATCCACAAATCTAGAAGCAAGAAAGCTCGACGGTCAGGCGGAGTTGGTAGCGGCGGGCAGGCAGTCCCAAGGCCGCGGCAGAAGGGGCAGAAACTTTTCGTCCAATTTTGGAGGAGTTTATATGAGTTATATCATTAAACCCCGATTCAGCCCCAGCCAGACTATGCTTATAAACTTAGCCGCGGGCTTGAGCGTTTACGACGTTTTGAAGGATTTGGGGTTTGAGCCTTATTTAAAATATCCCAACGACATATATATACGCGGCAAAAAAGTATGCGGGATACTAACCGAGACTTTGGCGGATTGGGATACGCTTCAATGGGCGATTGTAGGAATAGGAATAAACGTAAACAACGACCTGCCCGAAGACCTGCAAGACATAGCTACTTCTATGTCAAAAGAGAAGGGGCGTAAATACGATAGAGCCAAAATTATCGCAGACGTAATAAAAAATTTTAATTGTTACATATCGCAAGACATCGTGACGCATTATAAATCAAAATGTTCGATGCTTGGAAGCGAAATCGCTATAATAAACGACCAGACTAGCTACACAGCTAGAGCTATAGACATCACAAAAGACGGCTTGCTTGTAGTAGACAGGCAAGGCAAAAACGAAATCGCCGTGGGCGGCGAAGTAAGCGTTAATATAAAATAAAAGGCGGTGTGTTTTTATGGAAAACGTTTTGATAGGGCATTGCAACAACGATTATACAGGCGTAACCGTGGTAATCTTCCCTCAAGGCGCAGTCGCCGGGGTAGACGTGCGCGGAAGCGCTCCGGGAACTAGAGAAACCGATTTGTTAAGGTGCGGAAATACGGTCAAAAAGATTAACGCCGTAATGCTTGCGGGCGGAAGCGCGTTCGGCTTGGACGCGGCAAGCGGCGTAATGAGATTTTTGCACGAAAAAGGCTGGGGATTTGACACTGGAAAACATAAAGTGCCGATTGTGACCGGCGCGATTTTATACGACCTGCACGACGGCGTTTTGCACTATCCCGACAGCGAAATGGGATACGCCGCCTGCCTAAACGCCAAAGAAGACAATTACCAATGCGGCAGAATAGGCGCCGGCAAAGGCGCGACCGTGGGCAAAGTTTTGGGATTGTTTAATTCAAGCTGGGGCGGCGTAGGCTTTGCGAGCGTCAAGATAGGACAAGCCGAAGTTTGCGCGGTGGTGGCGGTAAACGCTTTTGGCGATGTGTTTGACTGCCATAACGGCAGGATTTTGGCGGGAGCAAAACTAAGTTTAGGGCAATTTTTGGACACGACTAATTTTATATTAAATAACGACTTAAGCTCTTATAAAGGCTCTTTTGGAACGAACACGACCATAGGCGTGGTTTACACTGACGCCGCTTTGGATAAAGAACAGGTCAACAAAATGGCAAGCGTCGCTCATGACGGGCTTGCGTTGTGCATAAGACCCGTTCATACTATGTTTGACGGCGACACTATGTTTGCCGCAAGCGTAGGAGACAAAGAAGCCGAATTTAACAGTCTATTAGTAGGCGCGACCGAAGCGGTCAGGCTGGCCGTAATAAACGCGGTAAAACCCCAGATAAAATGATAGGCGTAGATATTATAGAAATAGAGCGGATCAAGACCGCTCTTAACAGAACCAAGTCTTTTTATCAAAAGGCGTTTACGCAATACGAGCGGGAGTATTACGAAAAAAACGGCAAAAAAATAGAGACGCTTGCCGGCTTTTTTGCCGCAAAGGAAGCCGCGGCGAAAGCTTTAAAGACGGGCTTTGCGGGAATAGGGCTTCTTGACATAGAAGTGCGTCATACCCAATCTGGAAGCCCGTATCTAGCGTTTTACGGAAAAGCCAAAGAGTTAGTCCAAGGCAAAACCGCTGAAATCAGCATTTCGCACAGCCATTCTTATGCCGTCGCGGTTTGCTTGATTCAATAAATTGTTCCGGAGGCTTAAAATGTATTTATACTCGTCCGAGCAAATGAATTATATAGACCGCTACAACGAAGAAGTCCTGAAGATTGACACGATTACTCTTATGGGCAGGGCGGGCAAGGCTTTGGCTCAAGCCGCCCAAAAAACAGGCAAGAAAAAAATTGCCGTAGTTTGCGGAACGGGCAATAACGGGGGCGACGGGCTTGCCTGCGCCTTTTTTTTGGCGGATTATTGCGAAGCGGACGTATTTTTAGCCAAAGAAGTAAAAAGCGCGGCAGCGAAATATTATTTGGAACTGCTCAAAAATACGCGGGTTAAAATTTTTACAGATTTCAAAAAAGATTTTTCCAAATACGACCTTATAATCGACGCGGTATTCGGCACGGGGCTTAAGAAAGAAGTAACCGGAGAGTATAAAGACATAATCGACGCTATAAACCAAAGCAACGCTTTTGTCATAAGCGCGGATATCCCTAGCGGGCTTAATTCGGACAACGGCGTCGCAGAAGGCGTGTGCGTTAAGGCGGATATCACGGTAACTTTCGTAGGATATAAGCTAGGGCAGTTTTTAAACCAAGGCCTCGATGTTTGCGGCGAAATTATTTTGGACGATATCGGGGCTGTTATACCGCAAGGCGATTACGTTTGCGTCCCCGACCAAGTAGTTTTGCCCAAACGCAAAAAGAACGCTCACAAAGGGGATTTTGCCAACGTAAAAATAATAGCCGGAAGCGGCCAAATGTGCGGCGCGGCGTATCTAGGTTTGAGCGCGGCAAACGCCGCGCTTACTTGCGGGGCGGGACTTGTTACTTTAGCGACGCCCGCTTCTATAAAACACGCTTATATGCCCAGGGTCGCCGAAAGCATGCTGTTTTTTTTGTCCGATCAAGACGGCAAGGTTGTTTTTGTTAAGGAAGAAATAGACAATCTTTTGAAAAAAGCCGATGTATTAGTCATAGGCATGGGGCTTGGAAAAAGCCAAGAAGCAGGCAAAATTATAAATTACGTCTTAAAAAATTATTCAATTACTGTTATAATCGACGCGGACGGAATAAACAGCCTTAATCTTGACAGCTTAATAGACGCAAAATCTAAAGTTATTTTGACGCCCCATATAGGCGAATTTGCCCGTCTGCTTAATATAGAAATCGACCAGGTAAAGCGCGACCCTATAGGGCTTGCGAAGAAGTTTTCTAAAGAATACGGAGTAATAACCGTTTTAAAAAGCAACGCTACGGTTATAACTGACGGCTCGCAAGTTTTGGTCAATATAACCGGAACGCCCGCGCAGGCAAAAGGCGGAAGCGGAGACGTTTTGGCGGGCTGTATGGGGGCTTTGCAAAAAGTGTTGCCGGGTTTGACAGGCTGTTACGCCGCGTGCTATATTTGCGGACGCGCGGCAATAGAAGCCGAAGCCCAAAAGGGCTCTTACAGCGTTTTGGCAAGCGACGTTATAGCCAATATTCCTAATGTTATTAAGGAATTAATAGAAAAATAAATTATTTTTTCGCTTTAGCCTTGGCTTGCAAAGAATCTATTGTATCCGTGCTTGTGCGGGTTATAGGTTTCCAAGTCTTAACCTTAAACAAAGCCCGATAAACTATGATTACGTAAGACGCCATATTGATAGGGAAGGTAAAGATATATAATATCTTTTTAAAATTAGGAGCTATAATTCTGTTCCATTCTAGAATAGTGACGGTCAATGCTATAAAAGCTAATATTGCGTATAATACGCCTAAAATAATTAACAGTTTTATTATTATGCTCATTAGATTGATATCGGGCGACATAATTCCCATAATAATTTGAGCTATAGACGAGCCTATACCCCAAGTAAACGTAATTATGGGAATGGGTAAGAGCACAAAGTTTAGGTCGTGCGCGGCCAGCTTGCCGGTTTTAAAAAACTGCTTTAAATATTTCAGGGTAAACATAGTCATGCATTTGTAATTGCCCCTTACCCATCTTATTCTTTGGTTGAACATATCCTTGAGCGTAGACGGCTGCTCGTCGTAGAATATTGCGTCGTAGCATTGGACGATTTGGCAGCCGCTTAAGACTTTAGCGTGAGAAAACTCAAGGTCTTCGGTCAAAGTTTTATAAGGCCAGCCGCCTTCTTTTTTTAAAATCTGATAATCCACATAAAATCCCGTTCCGCTTATATGAGTGGAAGAGTTTAATTTTGTGCGGGCGCGGTGCTCAAGCCTGGACTGTTCTAGATAGATCATGCCGCTGCCGGCCGCTATCCAGTTTTGACCGTAGTTTTTGGGCGAGCGGTAGCCGGTGACTATTTTGTGGCCTTCGGCTATCGCGTCGTGCATTTTGCTGATAAAATCTTCGGTCAAAAGGTTGTCCGCGTCAAAAAAGAAAAAGCCTTTATAATCTCTGTCTTTGTAATCTTCGAATATTTTGTTTAATACGTAATCAAGGGCGTAGCCCTTGCCTTTTTTTACGTTGTCAAATCTTTCATAAACAATGGCCGAAGCTTCTCTAGCTATTTTAGCGGTATTGTCCGTGCAGTTGTCCGCCACCACGAACACGTCTATTAAGTCTTGGGGATAGTTTTGTTTTCTTATGCTGTCTATAAGCTGGGCTATTACTTTTTCTTCGTTTCTTGCGGGGATTATTACGCCGTATCTATAGTTTACGGTCGCTTTTTTGAATTTTTTAGGCGGCAAAAATACCGCGACAAAAAAATAAAGAGCAAGATGCCAGCTTAACAGCAGCAATATTATGGTTATTCCCAAAGATATATTATCGATAATTTTTATCGCTTCAACCATTTCCTTCCCCTTCCGGTTTAGTCTTTTTTATTAGCAATTCTTTTTGCGCTATAATCAAAAGCGCGATAGTGGTAATCGCCAAAAAGTAAACTACCAAGTATACGTCTATCAGACCGTATAATTCCAGCGAAACAATAGATATTATAATAGCCATTCCGAAAGAATGGTTACGATTTTTTAGCAAAATTTTGTATTTATAGTAATAAAAATATCCAAAAGCAATAACGCCCGCGACGCCTAAATTCGCCATTATCTGCAAAGGCGTGCTGTGGAACATATACATAAAGCTTTCTATTTGGTCGGTCTTATAAAAATACCCTGTGCCGAAAAGAAAATGCTTTTTGAAAAGTTCCCAAGCTTCTTTGTATAGTTCGAACCTTCCGCTGTCGTCTAAGCCTTTCGCGAACATATTTTTGAACAGCTCAAACAAGCGGTCTTTGAAAATAACCAATAACGCGGCGGCCGCGATTACGCATAAGCCTGCGCAGGCGATGAGCCAGTATCTTTTTTTGTCTTTTGTTTTGATTATAAGATATATCACATAGAAAAACAAAAGCGGGGTAGACGCCAAAATGCATCCGCGCGATTGCGTAACCCATATAGCGCCGTACGCCAAAAAGGCCGCGGGCAAGAAAAACATTCCGTATTTGTATTGCGTGGAAAGATATAGGATAAAAGGAACGGCCGCCATCAGCACGGTGGCTATGGTATTGGTGTTTCCCCAGCCGACCCTTAAAGTTTTGTTAGCTATCGCTTTAAAAGGGTCTTCGACCCTCGCGTAATAGGTCGCCATTTGGGCTATGAGCAAAAACGCAAGGCACAAAAAAGCGTAAGAAATGTATTTTTTGTAGTCAAAATCTTCTTCCAAAGTTATAGTGCTGTTTAAAAACAAATACCCGCCGCCAAACGAGACCGCGAGCATAAGAATAAACAGCGTGTCTTTTATATAATGCCACAAGCCGTAAGTCATAGTGGTATAGACGATTCCGCCTACTGCGCCCGCAAGAAAGGTAGCCATTATGGGATAAAACAATTCGCCTTTGTCAAGCTTGACTTTGTAGGCAAAGATATGATATATTGCCGCTAATACGCACAAGCCCAAGTTTATTCCGGCAAAATAATACGCTTCCTTAAAATCCGGAAACATATAAAAAATTATTAAAAATATCGGCAGGGCGTATATGCTGTTTTTTTGGGTGACCATCAATAAGATAATCAGAATGGTAAAAATCCACAGCCCCAAAAAAACCAAAGAAAACGCCCAAGATATATAGGTTATTAACGCTATAAAAAAAGGAAAGTAAATGCTGGAGACTAATTTTCTTATGATTATTGAAAAACGCGTTTGGCTTAAATCGTATTTGTTCATAAAATTTCCCAACTTTGTTTAATTATAGCATATTTAATACAAAAAAACAGCTTTATATGTTAATTGCAAAAATTAAAAGACCTTTTTATATAAATTATCATTTTATGTGTTGAAATAATT